>NZ_JARUND010000002.1:1204052-1505065 GCF_036898825.1 Streptomyces sp. B21-083
TCGGGGATCGGGTGATGTCGAACTCGTCGGCGCGGTCGAACACGCGGGGATCGCGGTTCGCCGAGGAGATCACCCAGGAGATATGGTCGCCGGCCTTGAGCGTCCTGTCCCCGAGCTCCAGGTCCTCGGCGCAGACCCGTCCCAGCGCCTTGACCGACGGCTCGAACCTCAGGCACTCCTCGACGGCCGACGACACGTATTTCTCGGGGTCGTCGCACAGCAGCTGCCACTGCTCGGGGTGGCGGGCGAAGGCGTGGATGCCGTTGCTGATCAGGTTCTGTGTCGTCTCGTGCCCGGCGATGAGCAGCAGTACGACCGTGGCGAGGCACTGGATGCGGTCATAGTCCCCGCGCACCTCCCCCGCCGCGAGCAGCGAGATCAGGTCGTCCTCCGAACCGTTGCCACGCCGGGCCTCGATCAACGGCGCGAAGTAGTCCTCGAGTTCGAAGTGGGCGCTGGCGGCGCGGCGTGCCCGATCGGGGGCGATGCCCAGCAGGCCCATGCGCGCGGCCGACAGCTGCTGGAGCCGGGCGGTGTCGGAGGCGGGCACGTCCAGCATCAGGCCGATGGTCTGCAGCGGCAGCGAGACGGCGAAGTCGTTCTTCACATCGAGTTCCCCCGCAGCCAGCCGTCGCCGGATCAGCTCACCTGCCTGCTCGCGCAGTTGGGCGCGCCATTTCTCCACGGCCCGCGGCGTGAACCAGCGGTGGACGGCGTCCCTCATCAGCCGGTGCTCCGGCCGGTCCTGTTTGATGAGCGACACGTCCCACGCGTTCAGGTAGTTGACCAGCCCCCAGTCCTCCTTCCGGATCGGCGGAACGTACTCCGCGGGGCCGGGGAGCGACTCGGCCGAGGAGAAGCGCTGTGGTTGGCGGAGCAGTGCGGTGACATCGCTGTGCCGCGTGACGATCCACGCCCTCGTCAGAGGGTTCCAGTGCACGGGGTCCGTCTCGCGCAGCCGGCCGAAGTGCTCGTAGGGGTCGTCGATGAAAGGCGCCGAGGTCCAGTCGTCCAGATCGATAGCTGTCATATCCGTCCTCCTCTTTTCACAGGTGCGGCAGGCCCCGCCAGCCGGTCCGGCCCAGGGCATGTCGACCACCCGCATGGTCGTCTCGACGTGGACACCGGCGGGATGGTGCAAGGCGGTGGGCGCGGTGCGGCCGAGGCCCGGGTCCGCGGCGGCTCGCTAGGCGGGCCACCCGGCCCGCGTCGTACGCGCATGCGCACGCCAGACCCCCAGGACCTCGGCGGTTACGAAGGGTCCTTCCGGACCCGCGATTCTCACGTGCGGCTCTTTGCGGGGACGCGCTTGGTCACGCCGACCGTCAGTCCTTCATCACGATGCTGTTGCGCAGCAGGCCGACGCCCTCGACTCCTGCCTCGACGTGGTCGCCGTCCTTGAGGAACGGGCCGTCGAGGCCTCCTTCCATGGCGGCACCCGCCGGGGTCCCCGAGAGGATCATGTCGCCGCCGGCGAGGGGCGCCCAGCTGGACACGTGCGCGGCGGTGGTGCCGAAGCTGTACTGCATCTGCAGGGTGTTGCCGTCCTGGCGCAGCTCGCCGTTGACCTTGCATGTGATGCCGAGACCGCCGTCCGGGATGGGCTCGTCGACCACCATGCACGGTCCACAGCTGTGCCCCGTGCGGAAGTTCTTCGTGAGGGACCAGGTCAGCGGTCCGTGGTCGATCTTGGTGAGGCCGAGCGCCTCGTCCCGGATGCTGAAGTCGTTCCAGACCGTGTATCCCCAGATGTCGATCTCGTCGCTCCCGGGTTCGTGGTCTCCCCCGCCGAGCACGACCGCGAGTTCGGCCTCGTAGTCGAGCTTCCGGGTGCCGGACGGCGGAGAGACCACCGCGTCCTGGCCCACGACCGTGCCGGGGATGACGTAGAAGCCCCACGGCGGATTGCCGCCCGCCGCCCCCTGCCGCACCGATTCCGGGACGTCCATGACCGCGGCCATGCCCGAGCCGTGCGCCGGGAAGTTGCCGCCGAGCGCGAAGATGCGGACGCCCGGATCCGGCAGGGGCGGCTCCAGGCGCACGTCCTCCAGGGGCCGGGACGCGGCGGCCACGGCGTCTCCGTCGGCGGCGATCTCCGCCAGCGCCCGCAGAAATCCGCACACCTCGCCCCACCGCGCGATCAGCGGGACCCAGCTTCCGCCGATCGCCGGGAAGTACGGCTCCAGAGCCGCCACCAGGCCCGGCTCACCCCGGCGCAGTTCCGCGAGGGCCCGCGGGATGTCGACGACCACCTCCGCACCGGGAGGACCCACCAGCAGACCGGTTCCAGCGCCATGGACACGCACAAGCTTCATGAAGCTTCCTCTCCGTCCGGGCGAGCGCCAGGCACGCTCGGTGCCGGGATGTCGGCCAAGGTTTTCGACAATCCTGACGACTATTAGACGCATCCGTCAACATGTATCGAGGAAACAGCTTCATCCTTGACGACTCTCAACACTTGCGTAAGATACTTGACTAACATGACGGGGCTTCGGGCCCGCTTTCAGTACCAGGACGAGTCGCAAGCACCCCATGGCGTCGTATTCCGGGGCGCCAGCCGTTTTCACGAGGCCACCGCTTTCCTGGCCGTCCCACATATCCGCCGGGAACCGCGGCGCGTCTGAGGAGGACCCGAATGTTGATCATCCATGACCGCAAGGGCGGCCGTGTCGAGTTCGAGCCCGCCCCGGGCAAGCCCCTGATGCCCCAACTACGCCACCAGAAGGTCGGCATCATCGGCCTGTGCAACGGCAACGCCGTATGCGGGTCCTGCCACGTCTACGTCGACAAGGAACGGCTCGACCAACTGCCCGAACCGGACGAGTTCGAGCTGGAACGCATCGAGGAACTCCCCGACCGCCGCGACAACTCCCGCCTCACCTGCCAGTTCGAATACACACCCGAACTCGACGGCATCGAGATCACCGTCGCACCACGCAGCTGACATTCCCCCGCAGCCAGCCCCGGCACCCCACCAGGCACACAAAGGAGCGAGCATCATGCCCGACATCCAGCCGAAGATCACCAAGAGCCACCGCACCAAGAAACCCCTCATCGACATCGGGATGATCTCCCACGGCACCCTCACCGTCATCGACATCCAGGAATCACGCCGCTTCTACGAAGAGGTCCTCGGCTTCGAAGTCATCCAGCACGCCCCCGTCGGCCTCCTCATCCGCAAGGGCACCGACCACGTCTACGTCGTCGTCGAAGAAGGCCAGGAAAGCCCCATGCGCCTCCTCGACCACAACGGCCTCGACGTCCAGTCCAACGAAGCCGTCAACGACGCCCACGCCAAACTCACCGAAGTCAAAGACCAGTACGGCCTCAAACGCATCACCAAGCCCCAGGAACAGCACGGCGCCTACTCCTTCTACTTCGAAGACCTCAACAGCTGCTGGTGGGAGATCCTCGCCGGCCGCGAACACGGCTACTCCTTCGCCTACGCCGACCCCCACCGCGACATGACCGCCAAGGACGACATCGACCCCGACCTCATGGACCACGCCTTCGACGACAACTTCATCGGCGACCTCACCGCCAAACGCGCCCAAACCGACAACACCTGAGGACACCCCAGCATGCCCAGCAACATCGCCGTGGTCGGCGCCAGCGTCGCCGGTGTCGAGGCCGTGCTGGCCCTGCGGGGCGCCGGCTACGACGGCCGGCTCACCCTCGTGGGCGCCGACCCCGAACTCCCCTACAACCCGACCCCGCTGTCCAAGGAACTCCTCACCGGCGACATGGAGGAGGACGACATCCGCCTGCTGCCGGAGGAGGAGTTCGAGAACCTGGACGTCGGCCTGCGGCTGGGTCGTCCCGCGAAGGGTCTCGATCTGGCGGAGCGCCGGGTGGACGTCGACGGGTCCCCGCTCCCCTACGACGGACTGATCATCGCCACCGGTTCGCGGGCCGTGCGCCCCAGGGGCTGGTTCGGCCGGGAAGGGGTGCACACCCTGCGCACTCTCGACGACGCCCGCCGCGTCCACGAGGCGATGACCCAGGGCCGTCCGTCGGTGGTGGTGGTCGGGGCCGGGTTCATCGGCTGCGAGATCGCCGCCGCCGCACGCCACCACGGCCTGGACGTCACCCTCGTCGAGGCCGCGGCGTCCCCTCTGCTGCGGGCCGTCCCCGCCGCACTCGCCGCGCCCGTGGTACGCCTCCAAGAGGCCCGCGGTGTACGGGTGGTGTGCGGCGTCGGGGTGGCCCGGCTGCTGGGCGGGATCCGGGTCGACAAGGTCGAACTCACCGACGGCACCCTCCTGGACGCGGACCTCGTCGTCGTCGGAGTCGGCGCGGTTCCGGCGACCGACTGGCTGGACGGTTCGGGGCTGTCCGTGGAGGACGGCGTGATCACCGACGCGACCCTGCGGACCACCGCGCCCGGCGTCTACGCCGTCGGAGACGCGGCCCGCTGGCCGCATCCCGCGACCGGTGACCCCATCCGGGTCGAGCACTGGACCAACGCCCGGGAGCAGGGTCGGCGAGCGGCTCTGAACCTCCTCGACCCGCGGGCCGCACAGCCGTACACCGGAGTGCCCTACGTGTGGTCCGACCAGTTCGGGCAGCGCTTCCAGCTCGCCGGCACCGCACACGCCAAGCACCTCCACTTCCTCGACGGGGGCCCCGACGACGAGAGCTATCTCGCTGTGCTCGGCGACGGCGAGACGGTCGTCGGCGCCGTGGGGTTCGGCGGCACTCCCCGGCAGTTCAACAAGGCCCGCCGTCTGGTCGCCGACGGCACCGCCTGGGCGGAGGCCGTCAGCCGGCACGAGTGAAGAAGCACGAAAGGGGAGGGAGCCGGCCGAAAGACACGGAGCCGCTCCCTCCTTCTCATGCGGGACCTCATGCGGCATGTTGCACGGCCCGGGCGGGTGCGCGCCCCCGGTCACCGTGCAGGGCGTCCGTCCACTGCTCTTCCACCGCGGTTGGTACGCGCGAGCCGCCGAAACCCTCAGCCGCCCGCCGCGGCGTCTCAGTCACGAATATGTGAGGCATTCAATGGTCACCAATGCGGCTTCGCCCGACACGCGAGCACCCCGCGACTCCCGTGAGGAGGCAGTGCGTACCCTCGGCAGCGTCGAGAAGCGCGTGCTCTGGCTCGCGACCGCGATCATCGACCACGCGAACCGGGTCCGGCCCAATCCCTCGGGTCTGAAGGTCGGCGGTCACCAGGCGTCCAGCGCGTCGATGTCGTCCATCATGACCGCCCTGTGGTTCCACGCACTCACCAGCGACGACCGGGTCTCGGTCAAGCCGCACGCCTCACCCGTCCTGCACGCCATCAACTTCCTGCTCGGCGAGCTCGACGGCAAGTACCTCACCGAACTGCGCGCCTTCGGCGGGCTGCAGAGCTACCCCAGCCGCGCCAAGGACCCCGACCCCGTCGACTACTCCACGGGGTCCGTGGGCATCGGCGCGACCGCGCCCATCTGGGGCGCCATCTCCCGCCGTTACGTCGACGGGCACTTCGGCGGTGCGGGCAGCGGCCGCCAGTACTCCCTGCTGGGCGACGCGGAACTGGACGAGGGCGCCATCTGGGAGGCCGTGCAGGACCCGATGGTCCCCGGCCTCGGTGAGATCGTCTGGGTCGTCGACCTCAACCGCCAGTCGCTGGACCGGGTCGTCCCCGGAGCCGCCGCGGAGCGCCTGACCGGCATGTTCACCGCCGCCGGCTGGCAGGTCGTCACCCTCAAGTACGGCCGGCTCCTGGAGGACCTCTTCACCCGTCCCGGCGGCGCCGAACTGCGCCTGCGCCTGGACACCATGGAGAACCCCGAGTACCAGCGACTGCTCCGCTGCACCCCCGCGCAGCTGCGTGAGCGGCTGCCCGGCGCCGGAGCCTCGGCCCAGCCCATCGCGCAACTGATCGCCGCTCTGGACGACGACACCCTGCACAGCGCGGTGCGCAATCTCGGCGGCCATGACCTCGGCGCCCTGCTGAACGCCTACGACGACATCGACGACACTCGTCCGACCGTCATCTTCGCCTACACCGTCAAGGGGCACGGCCTGCCCACTGAGGGCCACCCCCAGAACCACTCCTCGCTGCTCAGCGGCGAGCAGATGACGGAGCTGGCCGGCCGGCTGGGCATGGACCTCGCCTCTCCCTGGACGCCCTTCACCGACGGCTCCGGCGAGGCGCACCTGTGCGCGGCGGCGGCCGAGCGGCTGCGACGCTCACCGCACCAGACGGTGGCGGCGCCGACGGTCCCCGCCGACCTGGGCCGGCCCGCTCCCGGCGGCACCGGCAACACCCAACAGGCCCTTGGGCGTGTGCTGTTGGACCTGACCCGCAAGGCCCCGGAAGCGGCCGGCCGGATCGTCACCGTCAGCCCGGACGTCTCCTCGTCCACCAACCTCGGCGGCTGGCTCAACAAGGTCGGCGTCTGGTCCTCGGCCGAGCGCACCGACTGGTTCGCGGACGACGCCGAAACCATCCTGCACTGGCGGGAGAAGCCCTCGGGCCAGCACGTCGAACTCGGCATCGCCGAGGTCAACCTGGTGAGCCTGCTGGGCGAGCTGGGCGCGACCTGGAGCCGCTGGGGACAGCCCCTGCTGCCCATCGGCGTGGTCTACGACCCGTTCGTCAACCGGGCTCTGGAGCCCTGGTCGTACGGCATCTACGCGGGCGGCCAGTCCATCCTCGTCGGCACCCCCTCCGGTGTCACCCTCGCCCCCGAGGGCGGCGCGCACCAGTCGATCACCACGCCCTCGCTGGGCATCGAACAGCCCGGCTGTGTGTCGTACGAGCCCGCCTTCGGGATCGACACCGAGTGGTGCCTGCTCGCCGCCTTGGGCGACCTCGGCAAGCCGGACGGCTGCTCCGCCTACCTGCGGCTGTCCACCCGCCCTGTCGACCAGAGCCTGGCCGCGGTGCCCGCCGACCCGGCCGCGCGCGAGCGCCGGCGCCGACAGACCGTCGCGGGCGCCTACCCGCTGCGCCGGGCGGCGGGCACGCCCGACGTCACGATCGCGGTGATGGGCGCGATGGTCCCCGAGGGCCTGGCCGCCGCGGACCGGCTCGCCCAGCTCGGCCACCAGACCGACGTGATCGTCGTGACCAGCCCGGACCTGCTCTTCCGCGCACTGCGGGGCCGGCGGGGCCAGGAGGACTCCCCCACCTGGATCCTCGACCAGATCTTCCCGGCGGACCGCGCCGCCCCCCTGGTCACCCTGGTCGACGGCCACCCCCACACCCTGGCCTTCCTCGCCACCGTCAACCGGGTCCCGGTCACGACGCTGGGCGTGAGCCGCTTCGGCCAGTCCGGGTCGCTGGAGGACGTCTACCGCTACCACCACATCGACACCGACAGCGTGGTGGCGGCCGCCCTCGACCTCGTCGACTGAGGCCACCCGGGACAACCGCCGGTCGATGCCCTGTCCTGCCCGACACTCGGCCGGCGGTTCACCATGCCCCACCTCCCAGATTTTACTATCTAGACGAATTATTGACATCTAGGTCAATCGACGTTATGCATGAGAGATGACGGCTCGACGCGTACACATACTCGGAGGCGGCCCCGCCGGCATGTTCGCGGCCCGGCTGCTGGCCCTTCGACGCCCCCACTGGCAGGTGTACGTACACGAGGGACGCCCACCCGCGGAGACCTTCGGCTTCGCCGTCGGTCTCACCGGCGGCCTCCTCGAAGCCCTCAGGAACAGCGACAGCGCCATGTCCCAGGCCGTCACCGAAGCCGCTCACCCCTTCTCCCGCAGTGGTTTCCGGCTGCCCCAGGGCAACGCCACCCTCACCCGGTTCCACACCGGCGCCATCAGCAGGACCCGACTGCTGCGGCTCCTGCTCAACGGCGCACTCGCGGCAGGCGTGCGGGCCTGCGTCGGCCGGGCCCGTGACGTGACCGACCTGCTCGACGAGGCCGACCTTGTCATCGCCGCCGACGGCGCGGCCAGCCCCACCAGATACCGGTACCGGGAGGAGTTCGGTGCCGAAGTCACCGAGGGCCGCAACCAGTTCCTGTGGTGCGGCGCGGTGGCACGACTCGACGGCGGCGTCTTCATGCCCGTACACACCGAGGACGGGCTGTTCGTCGCCCACGCCTACCCCTACGGCGACACCCGCTCCACGTTCGTCGTCGAGGCGTCCCGCGAGACCCTGGACCGGGCCGGACTCGGCGACCGGACGCGGACAACCGACAGCACGTCGGACCACGAGGCGCTGAAGCACCTGTCCGAGGCGTTCGAACCACTGCTGGGTGGCGGTTCCCTGACGGGCAACCAGTCACGCTGGAGCCCGTTCCACACCGTGCGGTGCGCCCGCTGGCAGCACGACAAGGTCGTACTCCTGGGAGATGCCGCCGCGACCACCCATCCCTCCCTGGGCTCCGGCACGAAGATCGCGATGGAGAGCGCCATCGCCCTGGTCGACGCCCTGACCGCGGCGCAGGACGAATCCCTCACTGAGGCGCTGGGGCGGTTCGAGAGCGCCCGGCGTCCGAAGGTCGAGCGGCTGCAGGAGCGAGCCGGGCGCAGTCAGCTGTGGTGGGAGTCGTTCGAGGCGCGACAGCACCTCGGCCCCGCCCGCACTGCCCTGTCCTATCTCACCCGGGCCGGCGCCGTATCGCTCGACGACCTGACGGTGTCGGACCCCGGGCTGGTCTCGCGGGCCCTCACGGAGTTCGCCGGCACGGAGCCCGGCCACGCGGCGGCGACGGGCCCGGGGCTGACGCGCTGGGTGCTCGGGCAGCCCGTGCACACACCGGGCAACCGGTATGCGAGCCGCCTGCGCGACAACGCCGCGGCGGACACCGCGACCCTGGAGGTCCGCTCCGGCGACGCCTGGGGACCGGGAGCCGACAGTCTGCTCGACCGGGCGCGCGCGTCCGTGGACCGGGGCGCCGATGTCATCCGGCTGACCGGGGCGGACTCCCGTGGCTCGCTCCTCGACCGGCTGGCCTTCGGGGAACGGCTCCGGGTGGAGCTCCCCGTCCTCGTCGAGGTGACCTCCGGCGCCCGGCACCTGCGCGACGCCGTGGACGGCGTGGTCACGGGGCGCACCGACCTCGTCCATGTACCGGACGCGTCATGACGACGACGGCCGACGGCTCCGAACCGCTGCTGCGGCGTCGGTTCCGGGTCGCGATGGGCGACACCGACGCGGCCCAGGTGGTGTACTTCGCGGCGCCCGCCCGCTGGGCCGAGAGCATGATGAGCGAATGGCTGGTGACCGCGGGCTTCGCGACGTCCCGGCTGCTCGCGGCAGGCCTCGGTACCCCGGCCGTGCACGCCGAGTTCACGTACCGCGACTGCCTGCGCCTGGACGACGAACTGGACGCCTGCCTGCGGTTGGAGAGCCTGTCGAAGCGGTCCTTCACCATGCGCAGCGACTTCGCTGTCGTCGGCTCGCCCGAACCCGCGATGCAACTGCGTCTCACGCAGGTGTACGCACGCGTCTCGGATGCGGCGCTGGAAGCCCTCCCCCTGCCGGGCGAACTGGTCAGGCGCCTGCAAGGTCACCGACGGCCCGCGCGGTTACGACTTCCCTGAGGCACCGTGCACCACGGCCCCGCACCGCGGGGGCCCACGGCGCCGCAAACGCACCACGACAGGCACCCCTGAACAGCGGTACAGATCCCAGGAGTTGTGTTGATCCTCGTACTAGGAGCCTCCGGTGACACCGGCCTCGCCGTCACCCGGGCCCTCGCCGCCCGCGGAGCCGAGGTACGCGCCTTCATCCGCGACACCGGCAAGGCCAAGAAGGTCCTCGGCGCGGGCGCCACCGAGGTCGCCGAGGGTGACCTCCGCGACCTCGCCGCCATCGAACGGGCCGCGACCGGCTGCGAGGGTGTCTACTTCATCGGCCCCCGCTTCATGCCCGAGGAGGCGCAGCTCGGCAAGGCCGTCGTCGACATCGCCGAGCGCACCGGCATCCGCCGTTTCGTCTTCTCCGGCGTCTACCACCCCTCCATCTCGGCACTCCTCAACCACCAGCCCAAACTGGCCGTCGAGGACCACCTCTACAAGACCGACCTGGAGTTCACGGTCCTGCAGCCCTCCCGGTTCATGCACGGACCGCTCGTCTCCGGCTGGGCACGAGCCGTCCAGGAGGGCGTGTACGCCGACGCCTTCAGCCCCGATGCGCGGATGGCCTACGTCGACTACGAGGACGTCGCCGAGGCCGTCGCCATCGCCTTCACCGAACAACGGCTGGTGCGCGGCACGTTCGAGCTGTCGGCACCCGGCGAGTACACCGCCCGTGACATCGCCGCCCATCTGGCGGAGGCGCTCGGGCGGCCAGTTCGCGCGGAGCAGGCGGCACTCGACCAGTACGGCCCCGCCGCCCAGCAGGGCCTGCTGGCGAGCCCGTTCGCCGCCGAGGGCTTCAAACGACTGCGCGAGTACTACGACGGCTACGGCTTCCGCGGCGGAAACGGTCTCGTACTGGAGACCATCCTCGGGCGGGAGCCCACCGGCATCGCCGCCTGGATCGCCCGGCACCTGCGCACCCGGCAGAGCACGTGAGCGGGCAGATCACCCGCGCCCCACACCGACCGTCCACCACCAGCGAGAGACTCCTCCATGTGCCACAGTGACCTTCCCCCGGGGCAGCCGGCTCCCGATGCCGTGCGCCGCGAGGTCGACATTCCCCTGTCCACCGGTGAGGTGATGCCCGCCCTGCACGTCGCCGCGGATCCGGACGCGCCCGGCGTGTTGATCATCGCCGACATGCTCGGCCGCAGCCCCTTCTACGAGAACCTGGCCGCACTGCTGGCCGCGGCCGGCTTCCAGGCGCTGCTGGCCGACGTGTTCTTCCGCCAGGGGCCGCTGCCCGAACCCGGTGCCGAAGCGGCGATCGCCCGCCGTGCCCGGCTCGACGAGAATCAGAGCCTCGACGACCTTCGTGCAGCCGTCGACTGGCTCGCCCGGCGCTCGACCGGCACCGCGGTGGGCACGATCGGCTTCTGCATGGGCGGCACCTTCGCGCTCGATCTGACCTCCACCCAGGACCAGTTGGTGACGGTCTCCTACTACGGCTTCCCCGAACCGCCCGCCTGGGTGGTGACCCCGCCGCCCCGCCCCGTCGACCTCGTCGGCTCGCTCCGTGGACCCGTGCTCGCGTTCTGGGGCGACCAGGACACCACCGTCGGCATGACGAGTGTGGAGCGCTACGCCGAACGGGCGGCGGCCGCCGACCCGCACTTCGAGCACGCGGTCCTGCCCGGACTCGGCCACGGCTTCCTCGGCTCGTCCGACCTCGGTGACCCCTCCGACCCGGGCAGCGAGACCTGGACGCGGAGCGTGGCGCATCTGCGCAGCCATCTGCACGTCGGCTGAAGCTCGCCGCGGCCAAGGCGCGCACCGACTCCTTGCGCGCCTCCCCCGGCAAAACCCCGGACGCCGTCGACGACCGCGTCTCTCTCCCACACACACAACACCTCGTTCGCGCACCTCTCCCATCATCCGAAAGGCCATCGATGCGCTGGGCCACGCTTGCTCATGTTCACCTGGACCGGGTCGCCTCCCCCTGGCTGGTACGCCGGTTCGTCGACCCCGAGGCGGAGTTCGAGTTCGTGGAGTGGGGCCTGGACGGCGGCCTCCCCGACCCGGCCCGGCTGCGGATCCCCGAGGGCTCGACGCCGATCGGGATCCCCGGTGTCCCGCTGGGACTGCACGACGAGAACGGGCCGTGCTTCCAGAAGGTGCTGCGCGCGTACGACCTCGACGATCCCGCGCTGTGGCGCATGGAACGGATCGTCGCGGCGGGCATCAGCAACGCGCTCGGCACCCCGGCGCGCCCCGACCAGACCGAGGAGGAGCGCGTGCTCGGCACCGCACTCAACCTGGTGGGGAGCGCGTTCGGCGTCGCCTACGACGACGCCGAACACCTTGAGAACGCGCTCTCGCTCTACGACGGCGTCTACGAGCTCTGCCGGATCCGGGGACTACCCGAGGACGTCGTCGCCGGTGCCCCGAAGCACCCGCCCCTGCGCAACCCGTACCTGCGTGACGCGCTGGAGCGCGCCCGGCAGTCGTCGGCCGACACGCCCCGCCCGGCCGGCGCCTGAGCCGCCGAGGTCACGAGAGTAAAGACCGTACGGGGCACGGCGACACCCTGCTCGACCGGCTCGCGATCCGTGATCTGGTCGAGAACTGGAGGATCTTCCACGACAACCGCGAATGGAGACCGCTTCCCTGAGGCCTGGCACGACGACAGGGTGCTGATGACCGCCTGGGGCGGCAAGGCGACCCCGCAGCAGTTCGTCGGGGGGCCACCAAGGCCTTCGCCGAGGGCAACCGGGCCCTGCACTCGGGCGGCGCGGTGACCGCCCTGGTCAACGGCGACCGGGGCTTCGCGATGTCGAAACCGCGGATCACGCAGCGCGGGCTGGTCGAAGGTGTCGTGTGCGACGTCACCTGTATCGGTGTCATCTTCGACTTCGTGGAACGGCGCGAGGGGCGCTGGGGGCTCGTCCTGCGCCAGCCGGTCTACGAACGCGACTTCATCGCCCCGGCCGACTTGCCCAGCAAGTCCTCTACCGTGATCGGGCGGGCGGGACCACGTCCTCGACGGGGCTCGACGGCGTACGCACGACCGTCGGTTTCGACAACTCCGGCAGCCAATCATCCACCGCGTCGTCCAGACCGATCCGGCCGTCGTCCCCAATCTCAGTACCGCCGCCGCCATCACGAGCTTGGCCAGCGAGGCGATCCGGAAGATCGAGTCCCGCCGCATCGGGGCGCTACCGTCGGTGTCCACCGAGCCGGCGGACACCACCTCGACCTCGCTGCCGCGAGCCACCAGGCCCACCCGCCGGGGGCCGTCCCGGCGTCGACGCACTGGTGCACGGCGTCGTCCAGGGCGCTCATCTCGGACGGCGTGCGGCCTTGGCGGTGGCTGTGAACCGGTGACGCATCTCGCCGATCACTTCGGCACGGCTGACCAGCTCGTCGTCGGGCCCGATATAACGCTGCGGACGACGGCCCCAGCCCACACCGGACGGCGTACCCGTGAAGATCAAATCCCCCGGCAGCAGTGGCAGGATCTGCGACAGATACGACACCAACTCGGACACCGGGAAGACCAGATCACTGGTCCGCGTCCGCTGGACCTCCTCACCGGACAGGAATCCACTGATCTCGATGTCGTCCGGGTAGTCGAACTCATCCACCGACACCACGGCCGGACCGATCGGCGAGAACCCGGCATACGACTTGCCGAGGCCGAACTGCTGGGGCGCCGGCCCCGACAGCTGCAGCTCCCGCTCCGACAGGTCCTGGCCGACGGTCAGGCCCGCCACATGCCGCCAGGCGTCCGCCGCTTCGACGCGATACGCCTGCGCACCGATCACGGCGACCAGTTCCAGCTCGAAGTCGACGGTCTTGGTGGGCAGTTCGACGGTGCTGTACGGCCCGGTCACCGAGGCGGGGAATTTCGTGAAGATGAACGGCGCTTTGGGCAGGTCCAGGCCCGACTCCGCCGCGTGCGCGCGGTAGTTGAGGCCGACCGCGAAGATCTGACGCGGGCGGGGAACCGGTGCGAGAAGCTGCGCCTCGTCGACCGGTTCCGCGTCCGTGAAGTCCACCTCCCGCGCCAGTTCCAGGAGTTCGTCCCATCGGGCGTACACCGCCATCGGATCGGAGGTGAACCAGCCGTCGCTCGCGATCTCGACGTCGAGCCAGTGGCCCGCCCGTTCGAGACCGGCCCGACCGCCGTGATTGATGATGCGCAATGCTAGCTCCGTCAGTGAGTCGGGTGACCGTGGTTCAGGCGCCGGTCAGGATCGGCATGGGGTCGGGCAGGTCGGGGCTGGTCTTCAGCGCCCAGGCCCGGGTGATCAGCGCCTCGGCCGCCGTACCCTCACGGCGGGCCCGGGCCATCAGCTCGGGCTCGAAGGACACCCCGACCGGGTCGGCGCCGTACTCGGCCCCGTGCATGTAGGCCGTGGCCTCGTCCGGGGTGGCGAAGTTGTCGACCTGCAGCTCGGCGAAGTTGCCGTCCGGGTCCTGGTAGTACAGCGAGGTGGTGATGCCGTGCTGGATCGGCACCCTCGGCTCGATTCCCTTCTCCTTGAGGGAGGCATAGCGCCCCAGCAGGTCATCCAGGGTCTCGAACGTGTACGCCGTGTGGTGCATGGCGGCCGTCGTCGGCGACTTGCGCTCCAGCGGCACCGGAGCGCCGAGCAGGGCGATCCGGTGGTGCTCGTCGTCGAAGGTCATGAAGCACAGCCCGTGCCCCTCGAACACCACATGGGCGTCGAGGACGGTGCAGTACCAGTCCCGCATCTCGGCCAACTGGCTCGTCTGCAGCACGACGTGGGCGAACTTCGGTGTTGTGGACATCTTCGGCTCCTTGGAAGGACAACTCCATCAGGGGTGAAAGGGTCAGGACTTGTGTGCGACCGCATCCCGGATACCGTCCAGGGCCTCGGGGTTCTCCGCGCTCGACAGGTCGCCGGGGTCGGAGCCCAGGGCCGCCGCCCGTATCGCCCGGCGGAGGATCTTCGCGGATCTCGTCTTGGGCAGCTGGGCGACTCTGCGGACGAGTCCGGGCGTGAACGGCTTGCCCAGTGCGTTGGCCACCATCTGCCGCAGCTCGGACGAGACGTCCTCGGCGGCACCCTCCCGCGGCACCCAGAACGCCCAGATGCCCTCGCCCTTCTTCGGATCCGGTACGCCCACCACGGCGGCCTCGGCGACCGCCGGGTGGCCGATGAGCACGGCCTCCACCTCCGCGGGGGCCAGGCGCTTGCCGGCCACGTTCATGACGTCGTCCGAGCGGCCGAGCACGAACCACTGGCCGTCCTCGTGGACGAGGGCGAAGTCTCCGTGCCGCCATACACCGGGAAAGAACGACCAGTAGGACTCCAGGTAGCGGTCGTCGTCCTTCCAGACGCTGCGGGTCATGGCCGGCCACGGCTGGCGGCACACCAGCTCGCCGACCTGGCCGCGTACTGACCGGCCCTGGTCGTCCACCACGTCGACGTCCATGCCCAGCGAGGGGCCGCCGAGTGAGCAGCTCCGGATCGGCTCGACCGGGTAGGGGGCGAGGAAGGAGCCGCCGACCTCGGTGCCGCCGGAGAAGTTGATGACGGGCACCCGGCCGTCGAAGACGTCCCTGGCCAGCCAGTCGTATGTCTCCTGGTCCCAGGGTTCTCCGCTGGAGCCGAGGGTCCGCACCGAAGAGAGGTCGCCGTCGGTCCGTTCGCTGTGCGCGCCGGCCCGGACGCCCCTGATCAGGGTGGGCGACACCCCGAGCATGGTGACCTCATGGCGTTCGACCAGCGACCACAGCCGGTTGCTGTCGGGCACGTCGGGAGAACCCTCGTACAGCACCAGCGCGGCACCGTTGGCATGCACTCCGAACACCGACAGCGGACCCATGATCCACCCCATGTCGGTGATCCAGCAGAAGACGTCACCCGGACCGACGTCGAAGGAGTACGCCACCTCGCTCGCCGTCTTCACAAGGAAGCCGGCGTGGGTGTGGACGGCTCCCTTGGGCCGCCCCGTGGTGCCCGATGTGTACGCCAGCAGCAGCGTGTCCGTCGCCGCCAGCGTCACCGCCTCCCCCGTGTCGTCGGCACCCGCCGCGAGATCGCTCCAGAGCGTGTCCCGCGCGGAGGTGGTCTCGGGGCGGGCGTGGAGATTGCCCACCACGATGACGTGCTCCACCGTGGGGCAGCTCTCCAATGCCTCGTCCAGGACCGGCTTCATCGCGACCTCGCGGTCGCGCCGGACCGTCCCGTCGGCGACGATCACGGCCTTCGCGTCGGCGTCCTGCAGACGCGCGGCTACGGCCTGCGGCGCGAAGCCGGAGAACAACGGCACCAGCACCGCCCCCAGTCCAGTCACCGCGTAGCAGGCGGCGACCGCCTCGGGGATCATCGGCATGAACAAGGCGACCGCGTCGCCCTTGCCGATCCCCAGCCGCCGCAGCCCACCACGGACCCGATCGACCTCCTCGCTCAGCTCACGGAAGGTAAGCGAACGGACCCGTCCGTCCTCCGTCTCATGGACGACGGCGCACTGATCGGCGGAGAGACCGACCGCCCACCGGTTCAGACACGCGTCCACGATGTTGAGCTCTCCGCCGACGAACCAGTCAGGGTGTTCGATGCCGGCGGAGAGGTCCAGAACCCGCTCGTGCCGCCTGCGGAACGGCAGGCCCAGGTCCGCCAGCACCGCGTCCCAGTACCAGCCGACGTCCTCCACCGAGCGCGCGCGCAGTTCGGTCAGCGAGGCCAGACCGTGCGCCCGCGCCAGGCGCATGACGTTCGCGTTTTCGATGCGCTCGGGCGTGGGCGTCCAGACGTACTCACTCATCACCGGCTCCGGGTTGGCATATCTGATATCAGGCGGGTCAAAAAGACGCGGCCCTATTCGCTGTCCGAGGCCAGGTAGACGGCGTTGTCCGGGTGGGGCGGTGTCCAGCCGGGTGTGATGCCCGCGCGTTCCAGCAGGCCGGTTCCCGCCGCCTGGGCGTCGGCGTGCAGTCGCTGGATGTCGACGCCGACGAGCTCGCCGTCCTTCTTGACCCGCTTGCCTGCGATGAAGACGTCGGAGACCACAGCGCGGCCCGCGCTGTGCACGACGTTGGCGACCGGGTCGTGGACGGGGAACATGGACACGTGCCTCGTGTCGATGGCGACGAGGTCGGCCTGCTTGCCGACCTTGAGGCTGCCGAGCCGGTCCTCCTGGCCCAGCGCCCGGGCGCCCTCGATGGTCGCCATGCGCAGGGCGTCACGGGCCGTGAGCGGCACCGACCAGGGGTTCTGACCGGCGGACAGCGAGACGTCGTTGGACTGCGCCCGCGGGATCGCCAGCGCGAACCGCATCGCGGTGAACTGGTCGCTGCCGACGTTGAGGCAGGTGTCGATGCCGATGTTGGGGTACAGCCCGGCCGCGACCATCCGCCCGATCGGCGGCCAGCCGTGCCCCATGTTGCACTCGTCCTCCGGGGTCACCGACGCGGTCACCCCGTGATCAAGCATCAGCTTGATCTCGTCGTCACTGAAGTAGTTGCAGTGACCGAACGCCAGATCGTCGCCCAGCAGCCCCTCCTGGTGCATCAACTCGATGCCGGAGCGGCCCGGCATCACCGCCTGCCCCAGGTGCATGTTGATCCGGATGCCCAGCTCCCGGGCGAAGGCGAGGTCCTGCTTGACGACCTCCATCGTCAGGTGGTCCGGGCCCATGCCGGCCAGACCGATCGTGACCAGGCCCGTGTCCGACGAGTACTTCTCCCGCAGCCGCCGTACCTCGACGGTGTTCGCGGGCGTCGTGGCGAGGAACGGCGGCTTCAGGCAGTTCTGCAGGTCGATCACGTTGGCGCCACTGCCGAACTTGACCCGGAAGCCGGTCGACTCCAGACCCGCGAGCAGCGCGTCGATGTGTTCCCTGGACGTCGACTGCTGACACCAGTCGAAGGCGGCCGTGACGCCGGTGTCGATGGCGTCCAGGGCGCCCAGCCGCTGCGCGACGTACAGGTCGTCCGGGGTGAAGCTCGGACCGAGCTTCGTGATGATCGACGTCAGGTACTCCATCAGCGACCAGTTCGTCCCGAGACCACGCATGAGGATCTGGTAGATGTGCCGGTGCGTGTCGATGAAGCCCGGGACGATGATGCGGTTGCTCGCGTCCACGACGCGTGCCGACCCCTCGGCGACCGCGAGATCCTTGCCGATCGCGGCGATCCGGTCACCCTCGATGAGGATGTCGGCCACCCCGTCGGGCACACCGGGCTCCATCGTGATGACGGTGCCTCCACGAATGAGTGTGCGCTCCTCAGCCATCCCTCGCCGTCCCTCCTGTTGTACACAACGAAAGCACTGGGGGTGTGACGCCTGATGCAGGCAGCGGCTCGACGTCACATCGAGGTGAACACTAGGACTGGATCGACAGACGGGTCAATAGTTTGACGCCAATATCAATACCATGAAAGCGCGCCATTCCCGACAGGCGCTCCGCGGCTCACACCTCCGACAATCACCGGCGCAGGCGGCCCTGCCTCAGGGCTTCACCGAACACCCGCCGGGGCGAGTCCAGGACCTGCGGGACCACCTCGACCACCGTCACTCACACCGGTACGCCCGCCGCCCGGTCCGGGGCGCCACCACCCGCCGCAGCGGATGGGTCAGGGTCACAGCCCTTCCATGTCTTCATGCAACCACCGAAAAGCCAGCCCACTGACTACCAGGGCAATTATTTTACGATGACGTTGACTCCTTGATCGGAGCGGACCTACCGTTGACGCGGGATGTGCGGCCCAGCCGCCGACGACTGCCCCTCACGGGCCTTGATCGCGCGCTTCTCCGGCCCCCTGAGGTCACGCCCATTTCTCACGAATGCCCCCGAAGGGATGGTTTTCCATGAGCGGTCAAGTCGTGGTCGCCGGAGGTTCCGGCGCCGCCGGACGCCCCCTGCTACGCGAACTGCTGCGGCGGGGCCTCGACGTCACCGCCGTCACCCACAGCGACGAGGGCGCGACGCGGTTGGGGGCGGCGGGGGTGCCCACCGTCGTACACGCCGACCTCGGGGACGAGTCCGCGCTGCGGGCCGCCTTCTCCGGCGCGCGGGCGGTGTACGTGATCCCTCCCGCGCTGCATCCGCACGAGGACGACCTCGCCATCAACGCGGTGCACGCCGCGGCCGCGGCCGAGGTGCCGCGGTTCGTCTACCACTCCGTGCTCCAGCCCTACACTCCCGCACTCCGCAATCATCTGCGGAAGTCGCGCGTCGAAGCCTTTCTGCGCGACAGCGAGCTGCGATGGACGATCCTCCAGCCGTCGATCTACGCTCAGGTCATCCTCGGCATACTCGCGCGCGGCGGCCCCGAGGTGTCCGTGCCCTTCGACCCGGACGCCCCGCTGTCGGTCGTCGACGTCGCCGACGTCGCCGAGGTCGGAGCGAAGGTACTCACCGAGGACGGACACGACTACGCGTCGTACGAACTCTGCGGCCCGATGACCACACTGGCGGAGATGGTGGCCGTTCTCGCGGCCCACCGCCATGTCGAACTGCGCCCGGTCCCCGTGCCTCCGTCATCCGCTCCCCTGCCGCCCGGGGCACTGGCGGAACCGCTCTCCGCGGCCGACATGATCTCCACCTTCGCGCACTACGACGCCCACGGCTTCCGGGGCAACCCGGCCGTTCTCCGGTTCCTGCTGGGCCGTGCGCCGCTCGATGTCGCAGGCGTGGTCGAACGGGAGCTGTGAACCCCGCAAGGTTTTCTGATCCCCGACGGCCTCCCCGCCTGGGACGAGCTGATCGCGATAACGGCTACAAGAACCTGCCGCTGGTCCACCAACCCGCTGGAGCGACTGAACCGGCAGGTCAAGCATCGGGCCGACGTCGTCCAGGTCTTCCCCAACCCCGCCGCATCGGACCGGCTCGCCGCCGCGGTCTTGACGGCGTTGTTGACGAGCCCCCGCCCGCCGCGCGCCTTTTCTGCCCGGCCAGGCCACGCGCGCGTGCCGGGCATAACTCGATCGCTGACACCGTCGAGGTGGCGCGCCGTCGTCAGGCCGGCTCGCGGACGAGGTGGACGAGTGCGGAGGCATAGTCGTCCGCGGCGAGGTCCAGGGGCAGTCCGTGGCTGAGCAGGATGGCGCCATGGTGCACGATGCCAGTGGCCGTGTCGCGGTAGCGGGCGGCGGGGTCGAGTGCACGCAGGGGCAGGGCCGGGTCGTGGTGTCCATAGTGCCGTGACCGTCGCAGGGCGATCACTGCGGCTTCCCGGCCGTCTGGGGCGAGGTACTGCAGCGCGCTGAGCTCCCCGCCCCCGGGGGGCCGCAGCCGGTGCTGCTCGCCGAGCTGGACGAGGTGACGTACGCGCTTGTACGCGGCGACGAGTTCGCTGGCGCGGGCCAGTTCGGTCTCGCTCCACCGGTTCAGGTCGCCGCCGATGCCCATGACACCGTTCATGGCGACGTGGAAGCGGAAGTCGAGGGGCACGCTGCGCCCGGTGTAGGGGTTGGGGCTGTCGGTGACCCAGGCGCCCATGACCCGGGCCGGGTAGAGCTGGGAGAAGCCGTGCTGGATCCCGATGCGGTCGAGCGCGTCGGTGTTGTCGGAGGTCCACACCTGGTCGGTGCGGGCGAGGATGCCGAGGTCGAGGCGGCCGCCGCCGCTGCTGCACGTCTCGATGCGCAGTCCCGGGTGGTCGGCGCGCAGCCGGTCGAGCAGGGCGTAGAGGTTGTGTACGTGGTCGATCCACAGCCGGTCGGGGTCACCGTCGGCGTCGGGCCAACCGGCCTCCGTGAAGGGGCGGTTCATGTCCCATTTGAGGAAGTCGATGGCGTTCTTCGACAGCAGTTCGTCGAGCCGGCCGTGCAGCCAGCCGGCCACATCGGGGCGGGCGAGGTTGAGGACCAGTTGGTTGCGGTGTTCGGTGCGGCGGCGGTGCGGGTGGTGGAGCACCCAGTCGGGGTGGGCGCGGTACAGGTCGCTGTCGGGGTTGACCATCTCGGGCTCCACCCACAGGCCGAACTGCATGCCCAGGTCGTGCACCCGGTCGATCAGAGGGGTGAGGCCGTCGGGGAAGCGGTTCGGGTTGGGGGTCCAGTCGCCGAGACCGGCGGCGTCATGGGTGCGGGCGCCGAACCAGCCGTCGTCCATCACGAACAGCTCGGCGCCGAGCGCCGCGGCCTTCTCGGCCAGCGCGATCTGACCGGTGACGTCGATGTCGAACTCGGTCGCCTCCCAGGAGTTGTAGAGCACCGGCCGCAGCTCCTCCGGGTGCGGCAGCACATGGTCCAGGGCGTGCCGGTGCCACAGACGGGACGCGGCTCCGAAGCCGCCTTCGGTGTACGCCCCCGCGCAGACCGGGGTGGCCAGCTCCTCGCCCGGGAGTAGCTCCCAGGTGACCGGGTCGTGGCCGAAGCCTGCGGACAGGGTGGCCCGTTCGGTGGGCAGCCGTTGGGCGGTCAGCCGCCAGCTGCCGCTCCAGGCGAGGGCGCACGACCAGACGGCGCCGTGCTCCTCGTCTGCTTCGCCGTCGTCGATCATGGCCCAGGGGTTGGTCTGGTGTCCGGTGGTGCCGCGGCGGCTGGTGAGGAGGGTCTCGCCGTAGGGCAGCGGGGTCCGGTTCAGCTGTGTCTCGGCGTTCCACTGTCCCCGCACCTGGCTCAGGCGGTACTCACGCAGCCTTGGCAGCACCCAGGTGGCGGAGTCGGCGCGCACGACCGTGATCGCGCCGTCGGTCTCGCTGCCGGTGTGGCGCAGGACGAGGTGGCGTTCGATGACGTCGGTGCCGGTGCGCAGGCGGTAGCGCGTCTCAAGAGTGAGGGGGTAGTGCCGGTCGGTGAACCGCAGCACCAGTTCCGTGCCGTCCTCGTGTTCGATCACCTCCTGGCCGGCCGGGTCCGGTTCGAGGTCGCGCACACCGTCGGGGAAGCGGACCTGGACGCCCGCGTGGGCGTAGCGCAGGGCTCCGGCGGTGTCGAGGTCGAGGGTACCGTCGGCGGGGTCCTCAAACGACCGGCGGCCGGGCTCCGGGTGACGGAGCAGGGAGACGGCCTGTTCGAGGGTGAGGCGGGGGCCCCAGTGCAGGCCGCGCAGTCGGTCGGCGTCGTCGAGGTGCAGCACGTAGCTGGAGCCGGGTCCGGACAGGACCCACAGCCGGTGCTCGGGGTCGTGGGCGACGTTCGGCATGGCGGCCTTTCGGGGTGTGGCGGTCGGGCGGCGAGAACGTGCGTCGGCACGCGAGGGGAAGGGGCCGCCGCCGGGCTCGGCGGCGGCCCCTGGGAGGGGAACGGTCAGCCGTTCACCGGGGCGACCTCGATGTAGTCGATGTCGGGTGCGTAGGAGGAGGAGTTGGAGAACTTCAGGGTGTTGGTTCCGGAGTTGAGGTTGACCGTGGTGCCCAGCGACCAGTAGTCGTTCCAGCTGTAGGTGTTGCGGAAGGTCAGCGTGCTGGGGGTGCCGCCGTTGACAGTCAGCTGGGCGGTGCGGGACTCGACGTTGATGTTGTAGTTGCCGGTGCCGGCCCGGTCGTTGTTGGAGTAGTGGACGACGACCGCGTACCGGCCGGCGGCGGAGGCGTTGACGTTGCCGAAGGCCAGCGTGTTGGCGCTGCCGTTGCCGACGTAGCCGACGTTCTTGCCGCCGGAGGCCCAGGTGTCGGACTGCGCCTTGGCCGCGCCGGCCAGAGTGCCGTTCTCGGCCTCGTACTTGGCCACTCCGGTGGTGTCACCGGAGCCGTCCACCTTGAGGTCCCGCAGGGTCAGCGCGGTCCCGCTGTTGGGGCTCACGGTGATCCGGTTGATGCCGGCCGCCAGGTAGAGCCGGGTGCTGGAGGTGGTGGCGGCGCCGGAGGAGGAGCCGTAGGTGGCCACCGTGGTGCCGTTCAGGGCGAGCCCGGTGCTGCCGCCGGCGGAGGTGTAGTCGGTCTTGACCGTGTAGTAGCCGTCGCTGGGGGCGTAGGCGTCGAAGGTGGCACCGTCGCCCGAGGTCATGGCGAGGGCACCGGTGCCGGTCTCGCCGACATCGCTGTACGAGTACGACGGGCTGCCGCTGACGTCCGCGAGCGTGGCCTCGTACGCTGTCTCGGGGGTGCTCTGCGCGGCGGTGAGGTCGATCTTGTCCAGGGTGACCTGCCCGGCGGACGTGCCGAGCGTCGGGTCGGTCACGGCGAGGGAGACGGTGTGGCTGCCCGCGCTCAGGCTGACCGGGACGGTGACCGTGGAGCGGTACTGCCAGTTCATTGTCGACGGGTAGGTGACGAACTTCGGGTTGGCACCGTCGATGCGCAGCACCTGCTGGGAGGGGGAGCCGTTCTGGTTGCCGTAGAAGACGCGCAGGTTGTAGGTGCCCGCGGAGGGGGCGTTGACGGTGAAGACGACCTTGCTGTCGCTCTGGCTCAGGTAGCCGACGTCCTTGGTGCCTGAGGTGGCGTAGCCGCCGGCGTTGCTCACGGTGCCCTGAGTGACGATGCTGCCGTCGGTGATGGCGGCGTTCTCGGCCTCGTAGGAGGTGCTGGAGGGCACGGTGGGTGTGGCGGCGGTGCCGCCGCCGTTGGGGGTGACCAGGATCCGGTAGGCGGACATGCCGTTCAGGCCGGTCAGCGGGACCGTGACGGAGCCGCCAGAGGGGGTGAAGGCGGCGCGGGAGATGGTCCGCGGCGGGGCTGAGGCACCCTCGTAGCCGCTCCAGTCAAGGGCCTGGACGGTGACCTCCACCTTGCTGCCGAAGGTGGCGGACGGGATGTTGTTGATCACGACGTTGGTGTCGGTGGACGAACCTCCGACGATCACCTGGGCCTGCTTCCTGGCCGTGTCCAGGGAGGCGAGGCCCTGCAGGGTGTCGATGGTGTTCGCCTGCGGCGGCGTGGTCTGCACGCTCTGGCCGGTCATCTGGGCGTACCAGTGCCAGAACCACCATGAGCCGTTGGGGATGTTGGTGTGGACGGTGTTGCCGTCCATGTTGCCCGCTATGTCCCAGTACGGCTGCTCGGCGTAGACCTTGGTGTCCTCGAACATCGAGGCCCACTGCACCAGTTGGCCTGGCACCGACTGATCGCGCCGGTCGGCGTACTCGTCGATGTTGATGGTGATGGGACTGATACCGCGGGCGCTCTCCAGGGAGCGGTAGGTGCTGTAGTGGCCCCGGTAGTTGGCGAGCGACGCCGGGTCCAACTCGTGCCAGGTGAATACGTCCGGCAACTGGTTGTTGGCCTTGGCGTAGGTCAGGAAGTCACCGAAGAACTTGCTGTTGAAGTGGGCCGTGTTGGGCCCGCCGATCTTCGCTGCGGGGAAGTCGCTCTTGATGCGCTGGTAGGCGGCGCTCCAGTCGGAGTCGAACTTGTTGAGGGCCGTCTGGTAGGTGGTGGTGTTGGTGCTGCCGATGCCGGTGTACCAGTTGCCGTCCGGCTCGTTGAAGGGGACGAAGACCACCTTGTTCGCCCAGGAGGCGCCCTTGACCGTGTTGACCGCGGTGTCGATCTTGGTGAGGTAGTCGCTGATGCCCAGGTTCTGGTAAGGCCAGTCCGAATACTCGTCCTGAATGTTGGTGTACATCGTGCCGCCGCCGTTGCGGAAGAACGACGGGGCGACGTCCATGATGTCGCCGTTGGGGTGCTGGGCGCCGTTCGGCGGCTTCTGGGAGCCGGTGGTGAGCTTCAGCGGCGCCAGCAGGTTGTCGCTGGGGACGCCGTCGTCGCTCTGCCCGTACAGTGCGCCGTTCGAACCGTGGAGGACGGCACCGTTGGTGTTGCCGAGGTCCACGGTGAAGGACTGGGAGGCGGCCTGGGCGGTCTGCGGGAAGGCGAGCGCCGTGCCGACCAGGGCCGTGACGGCGAGGAGCGCGCTGGTGAGCTTCGCTCTGGTGTGCCTGGGCGGCGCAGCGCCCGGTGTGCGGGTGTCGAGGGACATGGGGACCTGGCTTTCTCCTCCCGCGGCACTGCGGGAGGACGGATCGGGGAACGGGATGTTATCGCTCACATCCCCCGCAGATGGAGCGGTATGAAGTGGTATGAGTCACGATGGTCCGGCGGAAACGGTCAGGCGGGGCGGTGCGGCGCCGGGCCGGTGCTCTCGCGGACGATCAGGTCGGGTTCGGCCCACAGCGGTGGTGGCGGGGTGTTGTCCGGGTCGAGCAGCCGGTGCAGCATCCCGAAGGCGCCACGCCCCAGCCCTTCGAAGTCCAGCCGTACCGTGGTCAGGGTGGGGTGGGTGTACGCGGCGTACGGCGCGTCGTCGAAGCCCATGACGCTGAGGTCGCCTGGCACGTCTCGGCCCGCCTCGCGGGCCGCCCGGAGCACACCGAGTGCGAGGTCGTCGTTGCCGCACAGGACTGCCGTGACCTGCGGATCGGCGACCACGCTACGGGCGGCCAGATACCCGGATCGCGGGCTCCAGCCGCCTTCCAGCGCCCCGGGGACGGAACGGCCGGCGCCGGTGAGCGCGTCCCGCCAGCCCTCGGCGCGCTGACCGACGCGGGTCGTGGTGGACGGGATCGTCATGTAGTGGACGGTCCGGTGGCCGAGGCCGAGCAGGTAGCGGGTGGCCTGGGCCGCCGCCGCCCGGTCGTCGAGCCAGGCTTCGGGTCTGCCGGTCCGCCCGTCCTCCCGCGGCCGCTCCACCACGGCGGCCGCGGGGAAGTCGGCGGGCAGCGCCTGCCAGGCCCCTTCGCCGGCTGCGTTGAAGGCGATCACCAGGACGGGTTCCCCGGGGCGGGCGAGCCGGCCGGCGATGTCGTCGGGCGTCAGCGGGGAGGCTTCGTCCAGGACACTGACCGATACGGCGAAGCCGGCTGTCCGGGCCGCCTCCTCTATGCCCCGCAGTGCGAGGGCGGCACCGTACAGGGTGGTGTCCGAGGTGAGCACCGTCACCGAGCGCACCACTCCCCCGGCCAGTGCCCGGGCGAGCCGGTTGGGCTTGTAGCCCAGCTCGTCGATGACCTCCAGCACCCGTTCCCGGGTGGCCTTGGCAACCCTCGGGCGGCGGTTGATCACGCGGGAGACGGTCTGGTGGGACACCCCGGCCGCCTTGGCGACGTCGAAGATGCTGACGGACCGCTGCCGGTCGGCGCCGTCCTGGGACGGCTCCTCGTCGCGGCGGGCCGGGGTGTGGTCCTGCATGTCCGTGGACTCCTGGTGGATCGTCGGTCGAGGCACGTGCTGTCGGCGGCGGCTACTTGATCGCCGCGTTGGACTCCTCGTTGACGGAATCGGCCGCCGCCTTGGGGGTCTGCTGGCCCAGCCACACCTGGTTGAAGGCGTCCTGCACCTTGACGTTGTACGTCGCCGAGGACGTGGTCAGCGGATAGCCGACGGTCGTGCCCCCGGCCTCCTTGGAGAAGGCGCTGACGTCCACACCCCGCTGCTGCCAGACGGCCACGTAGTCCTTGTTGAGCGTCGGTATGCCCGGCCACACCGACCCCTCGGAGACGATGATCTTCTGGGACTCCTCCGACCCGAGCCACTTCACCAGTTCCCACGCCTCCTTGGGGTGCTTGCTGCCCGCGTACAGGGCGTTGCTGAGCCCGTTGTACACCGTGCCCTTGCCCGCCGGGCCACTGGGCAGCTCGGCGACGCCGAAGTTGCCCTTCATCGAGCTCTGGTAGGCGTTGAGGTCCCAGCTGCCGTCCCACACCACGGCCGCCTGCTTGCGGGCCATGACCTGCGGCAGGGACGCCCCGCTGGGCGGGTTCGTGACGGAGGCCGGCACCGCCACGTGGTACTTCAGCCGCAGGTCCTGGACGAACTGGATGGCCTGCACGCACGACGGCTGGTTGATCGTCCACTTGCCCCACGCCTTGTCCTGGAGCTTGCAGCCGTTCTGCACCGCCGCGTCCCACCAGTCCGTCTGGCCGTTGGCCGACCCGAGTGCGAGACCGTACTGCTTGACGTGCTTGCTGTCGAAGCCCGGCTCGTTCGGGTGCTTGCCGTTGTCGTCGATCGTCAGCTTCTGCAGCGCCTTGACGAAGCTGCCGCCGTCGGTGGTGTTCCAGGACAGGCTGCCCAGCTCGTCCTGCGTCAGCCCCGCCTTCTCGAGCATGGCCTTGTCGTAGACCTGGGCGATGGTGTCCCAGTCCTTCGGCAGGCCGTACTGCTTGCCGTCCTG
Source organism: Streptomyces sp. B21-083 (assembly GCF_036898825.1). GTDB lineage: Bacteria > Actinomycetota > Actinomycetes > Streptomycetales > Streptomycetaceae > Streptomyces. Next base: position 1,230,575 of record NZ_JARUND010000002.1, read on the forward strand.
CTGCCAGCCCGTCAGGAGCTTGGAGTCGTAGATCGATGTGTCCAGCTTGTCGGCCTTGATGTACGGGGTGAGGTCGGTGAGGACGTTCTGCTGGGAGAACTGCGGGAAGTACGCCACGTGGTCCCAGAAGACGTCGGGCGCGGTGCGGCCCGCCATCTGGGTCTGCAGCTTGCTCCAGTACTGCGCCCAGGCGTTGAGCTCGATCTTGACCTTGATGTTCGGGTGCTGCTTCTCGAACACGGCGATCGACTTCTCCAGCGCCGGCTCCTGGACGGCGTCCCAGATCGCGTACCGCAGGGTGACGGTGCCTCCGGAGGAGGAGGTGTCCGAGCCGGACGAGCCGCAGGCGGTGGTGAGGCAGAGCAGGAGTGCGCTGGTGGCGGTGGCTGCCAGGACTCTTCTGGAGGAAGCGGACATGGTTGGGCGTCCCTTTCGGTGCGGGCGGTGCGAGGTGGTGCGGGGGGGAATCGGGGGGCCGATGGGCGGTGACGTCTTCGGTGGACGCGGACCGCTCGGCCGCGGCGGCGGACGGCCTACTTGAGGCCGGTCAGCGCGATGGAGCGCACGATGTGCCGCTGGAACAGAAGGAACACCGCGATCAGGGGAAGCAGGGCGAGGGCCGCTCCGGCCAGCACGATGTGCGGCAGGTCGGAGACGTGTTCGCCCTGGAGGGCGGAGATGCCCACGGTGATCACCCGGGTCCGGTCGCTGTTGGTGATGATCAGCGGCCAGATCAGGTTGTTCCAGGTGTTGACGAACGTGATGATCGCGAGGGTGGCGAGGATCGGACGGCTCAGCGGCAGCATGATCCGCACCAGGATGGTCCAGGTGTTCGCCCCGTCGATGCGGGCGGCGGCCTCCAGGTCCTTGGGGATGGTGCGGAAGTGCTGGCGTACCAGGAAGACGCCGTACGGGGTGCCGAAGACGGTGGGCAGGATCAGACCCGCGTAGGTGTCCACCAGGCCGAGTTCACGCATCATCAGGAACAGCGGCACGAGCGTGATCATCTGGGGCACCATCATCGTGGCGAGGTATCCCCAGAAGAGCCAGTCGCGCCCCGGGAACTCCATCCGGGCGAGCGCGTAGGCCGCCAGCGAGCTGAACACCACCTGACCGGCGGTGACGACGACCGCCACGATCAGGGTGTGCAGCAGGAAGGAGGACATCCCGTACTGGCCCCACACGGCACTGAAGTTGGCGAAGGTGGCCGGATGCGCGGGGGCCCAGGCGTCGGTGGACAGCAGGTCCGACGGCCGCTTGAGCGCGCCGTTCAGCGTCAGCAGGTACGGGGCGACGGACAGCAGCGCTCCGGCGGCGAGGATCCCGTACAGCGTCGTTCTGCGGACGGCGGTGGAGAGAGAAGACATGATCGTGGCCGTCCTCAGCTGAAGTCGTAGATGGTGCGCTTGCGGAAGTACAGGAGCTGGACGGCCGTCACCAGCAGGATCACGGCGAACAGCAGCATCGCCAGCGCCGAGGCGTAGCCGGTGCGGAACAGCTGGAACGCCTGCTGGTAGATGTGGTAGTTCATCGTGTCCGTCGACCCGCCGGGGCCGCCCTGGGTCATCACGTAGACGGTGTCGAACATCTGGAACGACCCGATCGTGTTGGTCACCAGCACGAAGAACATCGACGGGCGCAGCAGCGGCAGCGTGATCCGGAAGAAGCGCTGCACGGTGCCGGCCCCGTCCAGGTCGGCCGCCTCGTAGAGCGATTCGGGGATGGACTGGAGGCCCGCCAGCAGGAACAGCATGGTGTAGCCCGTGTACTGCCAGATGTTGACCGACGCCAGCACCGGCATCGCCCAACCGGTGGACGACAGCCACGCCGGGCCGTCCACACCGAACAGGGCCAGGAACTGGTTGACCACGCCGTGCTGCGGGTCGAACGCCCAGCTCCAGACGATGCCGAGGGCCACCGGCATGGCCATCCACGGCAGGACGAACAGCACCCGCAACACCTTGAGGCCCCGCAGCTTCCGGTTCATCGCGAGGGCGAGCAGCAGCGCGAGCACGGTCTGTGCGGGGATGTTCAGCAGTACGTAGTACACGGTGTTGCGCATCGCGCGCCACACCTCGCTGTCGCCCATCATCTCGCGGTAGTTCGCCAGCCCTACGAAGCGCGGGGTGCCCATCAGGTTCCAGTCGAAGAAACTGATGACGACGACCCCGACGATGGGCGCCACCAGGAACATCAGGAGCCCGGCGAGACTCGGCGCGAGAAGCAGGTACGCCTCCAGGGTGGCGCGGATCCGGCCCCGCCTGCGGCGGTGCCCAGCCGTGGGCGACGGCGGGGGTCCGGTCGGGTGACGGCGGCTGCCGTCACCCCCCGGAGAAGGCTTGGTATCAGGAATGTTATCGATCACACTTACGCTCCGTCGGGCGGCTCGTCCGGTGCAGCTGGGACACCGGCCGGAAAAGCATGGGGAAGCAGAAGCCACTGGAGGTGGGGCTCACGACGCGGCTGCGCGATGCTGCGCTGCTGGATGTGAGTGAAGTGTTAGCGCTAACGCATCACTCGTCAAGAGGTGTCGTGAGGATTCCTCGCGACGGACTTCGGGTGGGGATCCGCCAACCCCGGCATGGTCCACGGAGGAAGCCGCGCCCCACGGCCGGGAAGAACCGCGCTCATCCCGGAGCCCGGCGCCACGACTCCCGCTGCGCTCCGCTCCAACCTCATGGTCACCTGCGGGCGTAGGGACCGGGCGGTATCAGGGCGGGGCCGTCGGTGTCGATGTCGATGTCGACACAGCCGATCTCGGGGCGCGGGGCCGCCTCGACGGTCCTGCCGAGGGCAGTGGCCCGGTCGGGCCAGCGGTGGGTGCCGATCTCCGCTTTCAGCAGCGCGAAGAAGCTCTCGGCGGCGGCATTGTCGTAGCACGAGCGGGTTCGTCCCACGCGTGCCGCAGCCCCAGCCGGCGTACTTCCCGGCGGAGTTCGTCAGCGGGGTACTTCGCTCCGCGGTCCGAGTGCACGATGCAGCCGGGCTGGAGGTCGCTGCGGCCAACGGCCACCGTCGGTGCGTCGACCACCAGGTTTTTCGAAGGCCGATGCAGTTGCTAAGGCGGCCACTGTCCTTACGTCCAGGTCCCGCCTCCCACCGCGCAGGTCGCGCAGCCAAGCCATCCGAGCGGTCCTTCAAATGCCGCCCCTCGGCGGGTGGTCGGGAACTCCCTCCTCGTCGCTCGCCTCGCTGCTGGACCCGCGCTACCTCGCGGGCAGCGCCTCGATGAGCGGCCCCATGGCCGCAGCCGGTGGCTGTCTGCGCGCCCTGGACAACCGTTGGAAGAGCCAATTCCGGTGGCCATCAGCCTGGACTCAACTGGCCGCACATCTGGACTTTGCCACGGCCGCCGTCAGCAGGCACCACCCGCCTCACACTTCCCGCGCGGGTGCCCCACTCTGAGTGAATCTTCCGAGGCCGGGCGCATGTCTTAAGAGTCGACTCGCGGTCAAGTCAGCCGCCTGACCTGCTGTTTCGGCGTCCCGTTAAAGGATAAGCGGTTCAAAGCTGGTAAAGTTATACGTGTCGTTTTAGGGTGGCTCGCGCTAGCCTGAAAGGCACGAAGGACCTGCCCCGGCACCACCCGGGACAGGCCTCCATGCAGATCACGAGCCCGGTCGCCCATCAACCGACCGGGCTCGCTGCATACGCAGCCCCGGCCGTGGCCGTCTCGTGTGTGGGCGTCCTACTGGACGAACTGCCCCACCATGGCGATGATCGCCACCAACAGAGCCGCGACTCCTAGTCCAACCTGCCACCTCTCGGGGCCGGTCCAACGCTTACGCGGCTTCTGCTCGCTCGATACCACCACTGCTTCCTCCTGTTCCTCCAATCGCCCTGACAATCAGGGCGTCCGTCGCAACTCGCTCAGAGTTTGACGGAGTTGAGGGGAGGAGCAGGCGAAGCGTGGATAAGCATACGAGCACGGAGACTCCAACTCGGACTCCTGGGCGGGAAAGTCCGTGTCCAGGCCCCGATCAATAGGTCACTGGCAGCGAGAGTAGACCGCGGGCACGCATAGACGGCCGCCATTTCAGCCCAGCCAGCGGGACATCGAGAGCCAACCCCGGAAATCGTGCGAGGAGCGCGGTGAGGGCGATCTCGGTCTCCATACGGGCCAGCGGTGCGCCAAGGCAGTAGTGGATGCCGTGGCCGAGGGCGAGGTTACCGGTCGTGTCACGACTGATATCGAGCCGATCGGGATCGGTGAAGCGGCGCGGGTCGCGGTGGGCGGCGGCCAGGGACAACAGAACTGTCTCACCGGCCGGAATGCCGACCCCACCGATCGTCACGTCCTCGGTGGGGAATCGGCGGATGGCCAGCGGTACGGGGCCGTCGTAGCGTGCCAGTTCCTCGACCGCGCTGCCCAGCCGGCTGGGATCGGCACGGAGCTCGGCCAGTTGGTCGGGGTGGCTGAGCAGGGCCAGGGTGGCGTTGCCGATCAGGTGGACGGTGTTCTCATACCCGGCGAAGAGGATCAGGAAGGCCAGGGACATGAGCTCGTCCTCGCTCAGCCGGTCTTCGCCATCTCGTACGGCGATCAGGGCGGAGAGCAGGTCGTCGGCGGGACTGGCCCGTTTGTCGGCGAGGAGCTGGCGGAAGAAGGCCAGCATGGACCGGACGGCGCCTTTCGCCTTGTCCGGCTGAGCGCGGTCCGGGGCCACCAGGGCATCGGTCCAGGACCTGAAGTCCTGCCGGTCGTGCGGGGCCACACCGAGCAGGTCACAGATCACGGTGATCGGCAGCGGCGCGGCGTAGGAGGCGATCACGTCAGCGCGGCCGAGCGGCGCCATGGCTTCGAGCAGTAAGTCAGCGGTTTTCCTGATGGGTTCGCGCAGGAGGGCGATACGCCGCGGGGTGAACGCCTGCGACACCAGGCGCCGGATACGGGTGTGGTCCGGCGGGTCCATGTTGAGCAGGTTGGCGTCCAGCGCCGGCGGCAGCGAGAACCCGTGGTAGCCGCCGGGTGCCGCGTTGCGCTTGTCCAGCGAAAGCCGGGGATCGGCGAGTGCCTGGTGTACATCGTCGTAGCGGGTGACCAGCCAGGCCGGAAGCCCGTCCGTCCCGGTGATCCGGTGGACAGGCCCGGCTTCGCGGAACCGCGCGTACACGGCGTACGGATCGGCGATTAGCTCGGCGGGGTCAACTAGGGGCAGTTGTCCGGGCGTTGTGATTGGCATGGTCTCCACCCTAGACAGGTGAGTCTTTCCCCTTGTTCCGCCGCTGCCCTCGAACTCGTCTCAGCGTTCGTCGGGCAGTTTATGAGTCCGCTGCTCGACTCAACGGCAGGGTGCGCTTCCTCAACGCTCGTCGGCCGCCGACGACGTCCGGAGGCCCACTACTGGACCGAACGATGTCTTTGCTACGCCCGGTCGAAGTCTGGCGACCAGCGGCAGGTGCGTCGGTGAACGACCCGTAGGGAGAAGGGCCGGGTCACTCGTCCGAGACCAAGATCCGGTCCATCCCCGGACCACGTTCTCACTTGCCCACCAGCTTCGCACCGTCCCTGCAGGTCAGCTGGGGTACTGACCGTGTACCACCAAGAGACGAAGAACCTTCTGGTGTCGTACTCACCGAAGAAGCTGGGCTTCTTCTAAGGGCACGAAAAAGGGCGCCTGAGCTGGGCTTTTGCCCGCCAGGCGCCTTTCTCTCGGCCCACTCGGAGCAAGTACCGACTTACGTCATCCACTCCCAGTTCCTCCCACCACTGTCCTGCTCCTGACCAGATGGCGACCGACGGTGTCCGCACGGCGGCGCGGATTCCATGGCCAACAGCACGCCCGACGCCTCATGGACAAGCCAGGTCCCTTCCTACGCCACGGTGCCGGAGGCGCTGGTCACGGCCCCGGCTACGCCCATCACTCACGACTTCACGCCTGCGCGGACCCCTCCATGCGACGCCGGCTGAGTGACAAATGTCAGTGAAAGTGATGAGGAAGCGCAGTAGTTTGCCGACAGTGCGGTTCATAGCCTTGCGGTAGGTGTCCACGTGCTTGGACACCCCTCGTACGTCCCGCCAAGGAGATCGCCATGCCGCGTCCGGCCGCATTCTCACCGAGCGACACCCGCCGGAGCACCGGAATCAGCAGGAGACGCGTGGTGACCACGGGCACCGCCCTCACCGCGGGACTCGCTCTGACCGCGGCCCCCGGCACCCCCGCCGTCGCCGTGTCGCCCGGCCGAACGTCAGGCGACCTCCAGCCGCCCGTACGGCTCGTTCTTCCGCCGCCGAGCGGCCCCCATGCCCTTGGCACCGTCGCGGTGCATCTCATCGACCACAGCCGCCGGGACCCCTGGGTCGCGCGGCCGGCCCGGGAGCTGATGGTCCAACTCTGGTACCCCGCACGCGCAGTTGGCGGCCCGCCCAGGGCGCCGTGGATGACAGGACAGGCCGCGAAGGTCTTCCAGCAGACGGGGTATCTCCTTCCCCAGTACGCTACGCTTCCGGACACGCATGCCCGTGTCGGCGCGGTTGCGGACACGCGCGGGGGTCGACGTCCGGTGATCCTCTACTCCCACGGTCACGGCCAGCACCGCAACTCCAGCACGGCGCTGGTCGAGGAACTCGCCAGCCACGGATACGTCGTGGTCACCGTCGACCACACATATGACGCCGGGCAGGTCGAGTTCCCCGGTGGCCGGGTCGAGAAGTACGCGATGCCTCCTTTCACGGCGGAGGACGACGACCCGGTGATCCTCAAAGCGGTCGACGCGCGGGTGACCGACACCCGTTTCGTACTGGAGGAGCTGTCGCGGCGCGTACGGGGCCGCCGGTATCCGCTTCCGCACGGACTCGGCGACATCCTCGACCTGTCCAGGACCGCCATGTTCGGCCACTCCCTGGGTGGTGCGACCGCAGCCTCGGCGATGGCGGCAGGGGCACCGATCGCGGCCGGCGCCAATCTCGACGGCAGCCTCTTCGGACCGGTGGTGACCAAAGGGCTACGCAAGCCGTTCCTCCTCATGAGCGAGGACGCGGACAACAAACCGAGCTGGCCCGAGATCTGGCCCCGGCTGCGAGGCTGGCGTCGCCATCTCCGGCTGACCGGTACCCGGCACTTCTCGTACACGGACTACGAGACGTTCATGCCGCAGGTCGCCGAGCGACTCGGAGCGACCGACGAACAGCTGGCCGAGTTCATTGGCCCGCTCGACGGGACACGCGGCATCGACGTCCAACGCCGCTTCCTGCTCGCCTACTTCGATCTCCACCTGCGCCACCGTCCCGCCCCCGTCCTCGAAGGACCGTCGCCCCGCTATCCGGAGGTGCGCTTCATCGGCGGAGCCGGATGATGTGACGGTGCCCTCGGCGAAGCAAGGTCCCCACCGTGTCGGGCACCGTCGGCCGGCCCCGACGCAGACGAGGTGTGGAACACGGCTCCGGCCTGGGCGGTTTCCGCTCGGTGGTCGAGGGGTCCAGCGATGCGCGTGGCCGGCGGTGACCGCTGCGGCATGTGTCGGCGGGGCGGACGGATCAGGCTCGCGTCGACGACGACGTGCGGCATCTCCCCGGGCGCCCCCAGCGCCCCCAGCGCCCCCAGCGCCCCCGGCGCTCCCGTCGGCAGGGCGACGGCGTGGCCCGGTCGGGGAGACCAGCGGCAGGCGGCATGCCGGTTCAGCGCGGTGGAGACGACGTTGAGACGACGTTCATGCGCTCCCCGAGATCCGTGAGTTCCTGGCGGCGGTTCCGTGACCCCGGTACGCAGCTCGGCGGCTTCTGCGGTCAGCGATACGAAGGTGGCAGCGAGGTCGACGCGGTCCTCATCGGCTAGGGACATCATGTCTCCACGACCTTGCGTTCGACGCGCGCGAAGCACTTTTTGCCGGTATGAACGCGGCCCGTCGTCAGACGGCATGGGTGGCCCTCTCCTGGTCGGGAAGGGCCACCCCGAGAAATTACTTCTGCCGTGCGAGCCAGTCGGCGAACTTCGTCCCGGCTCGGCGGGCGCCCGGGCCGGGCAGGAGGGTGTCGTCCTTCAGGGGAGCGCCCCAGTACGTCGCCTGCGGGTCCGTGACGATCTTGCGCGGTTCGTTCAGGGCGGTCAGCCCCATGCGGATGAACTCCTCCAGCTGGAACACCTCGGGGCCGCCGACCTCCACCACGCCGCCCACCGGTGCGCCGACCGCGGTGCGGGCGACGGCCACGGCCACGTCGTCGGAGACGATGGGCTGGATCTTGGCGTCGGGCAGATGCACGGTGTCACCCTCGGTGACCCCGTCGGCGAGGCCCTTCGCGAACTCGAAGAACTGGGTGGCGTGGACGATGGAATAGGGGTTGCCGGACGCCTTGATCAGGTCTTCCTGGACCTGCTTGGCGCGGAAGTACCCGCTGCCCTGCAGGCGGTCGGTGCCGACCACGGACAGGGCCACGTGATGTGCCACTCCGGCCTGCGTCTCCGCCTTCAGCAGATTGGTCGTCGAGGTGCGGAAGAACTCCATGACCGCCTCATCCTCGAACGAGGGCGAGTTCGACACGTCGACCACGACCTGCGCGCCCTCCAGGACCTCGGCGAGCCCCTCGCCCGTCAGCGTGTTGACGCCGGTGTTGGGCGACGCCGCGACCGCCTCGTGCCCGTGCTCGCCGAGCCCGGTGACCACCTTCGAGCCGATGAGCCCGGTTCCACCGATCACTACGACCTTCATGAGGGAGTTCCTTTCGGGTCTACCTGATGCCTGTATCAGTAGAGACCAGGCGCTGGCTCTGTTTGTGACACCTTCAGGGTTTGGTAGACGCGAGGCAGCCGCACGTCATGATCGTCCGCCGGGGCAGGGTGCGAGACATCGAGCCACACACGCCTCCCTTGATCTCGGTGGTCGTGCGACGAGGGATCAGCGCGCCCGTGGAAACAGGCCGCGAACCCGGCGGCGAACAGTGGCTCGGGGTTGGTTCCCCGGCCGTCTCCACCCGGTTCGACGGGCAGGCGCAGGTGTCGAGGTCCAGGATTTCGTCGTTCGAGCGTGCTCTCCCCGAGGCTCTCCCGTGGGCCGCCGCATCGCCGGTCACGGTCACCGTCGTGGCGTAGACGGGTCCGAAGGAGTCCCCGTCGAAGTCCTGCTCGGCGACCAGACCCGTTCAGGTACCCAGCGATGCCACGTAACGTGCCAGCTTCTCCGGATTCATGACCCACATGGCCCGCTCGATGCCGCGCTCCGAGATGTCGAGGGTCAGCAGGACCACGGCCGTCCCTCCGTCCGAGACGAGGGCGGCCGGCCCGCCGTTGGCCTCGACCCACTCGATCTCCTTGTGCGGCCAGAAGCGCGGGCTGAAGGCGGCGAGATACCTGGAGACGTGCACCAGGCCGTCGACCGGAATCCGGGACGCCCCGCGCAGCCCGTTCCCGTCGGTGTAGCTGATGACGTCCTCGGTGAGGATGTCCTCCAGCACAGCCAGATCGCCGGTCTGTGCGGCGGTGAGGAACACCTCCATCAGCCGTCGGTGCTCGGTGGCGTCGACGGGCTTGCGGCGCTGAGAGGAGACGCGCTTGCGCGCGCGGCTCACCAGCTGGCGCGTGTTGGTCTCGCTGGTCTCCAGCATGTCCGCGATCTGCCGGTAGGGGTAGTCGAAGGCTTCCCGCAGCACATAGGCCGCCCGTTCCACGGGGTTCAGTCTCTCCAGGAGGAAGAGGACCGCCAGGTCGAGCGCCTCGGCCCGTTCGGCGCCCAACTGCGGATCGGCGCGCGTGTCGATCGGCTCCGGCAGCCAGGGGCCGATGTACGACTCGCGCCGCACCCTGGCGGACTGGGCCAGGTTGATCGCCAGGCGGGCGGTGACGGTGGCCAGGAACGCCTTCGGCTCAAGTACCACGCCACGGTCGGTGTGCTGCCAGCGCAGCCACGCCTCCTGGAGAATGTCCTCGGCCTCAACGGCGCTGCCGAGGACGCGATAGGCAATGCCGAAGAGCTGGGGCCGCACCGCCATGAACACCTTCGTCGCCTCGTCGAGGGAGTCCATACCGGTGAGAGCGCCCGTGCCGCCGAGGGAGTCCGTGCCGTCCCTCATACCCATGCGTGCCGCCTTCAGTTCTGAGCCGTTCGCGCAAGCGCTTGCCCATAGTACGCAGGCGGGTCAGAACGGCGGAGCACGGTCACGGTCGAGCCAGTCGTACGGCCAGCACGGACGCGTCCGGCCGTTCGGGCAGCGCGACGAAGCCAACCTCCTCGTGGCGGGGCGCCGGAGCACGGCGGGTACGGCAGGACGGCGATCGTGGTGAGCTGAGAGGACTGACACGACTGCCGGATCAGCATTCCCTGGTGGGACACGGCTTCCAGGGGTTCGAACTCGCCTGGCCTGTCGGCTTGCTGCCGCCGGCACGCGAGCACCGGGACGTTTGGCAGTATGTTCCTGTGCCCTTCGTCCCCGGAGCCAGTGACCGCGCCGTCGAACCGGCACGGATCCGTCTGACGGCGGCCGGGGCCGCGGTGGTGACCGTCGGCGCGGGGCTGGGGCTCCGTGCGGTGGCCGTGGGCGGTCTTGCCAAGTACGGCGGAGACGCGCTGTACACCGTCCTGCTTCTCACTCTTGTCATTGTGGTGGCGCCCCGAGTGACCCCTCTGACGGCCGCCATGAGCGCGCTGGCGATCAGTTGGGGGGTGGAGTTCCTGCAGCTCAGCGAGGTGACGACGGAGCTCTCCCAGCACAGCGCCATCAGCCGCCTCGTGCTCGGTTCGACCTTCAATCCACCCGACCTGTTCTGGTACGCGGTCGGTGCGGCAGCGGGCTGGCTGATCCATACCGCAGTGGGCCCCCGCCCGGCACGTCGCCGTACAGCGTGCAGGTGACACAGGCTTCCGGCGGCGAAGTGCTCCTGCCCGGCGGACGGGACCGCGGCGGCCTTCACCGGATTGTGCGGCGTTATCCGAACAGGCGGCGCTGGATCTCCCGCCGGTAGTCCTCCAGCGTCCTGTCCAGGTGTACGGCCGTGGCCTCGGCCGCCTCGTCGGGCCGGCCGTCGCGGATGGCCCGGTAGATCGCCTCGTGCTCCTCGACCGCCAACCCTGTGTGGGCGCTGAACGTGTCGTGGATACCGATCGCGCTCGACTGCCGCTGCAGACGTCGCGCGTCACGCACAGCGCTGACCAGGAAGGCGTTGTGCGAGGCCGCCGCCACCGCCATGTGGAAGTCCTCGTCCGCCTGGTTGAACACCTCGACCTCGCCGTGCTCGTACCCGTGCCGACACTGCCGCATGCCGACTTCGACGGCACGCAGCTCGGCGGGCGTGGCACGGGTCGCCGCCAGGCTGCTCGCAGCGACCTCCTGAACCCTGCGGAACTCGAACAGCATCAGGACATGATCAAGGTCGACCGGCCGGAAGAAGCCTCCCCAACGGCTCGTGACGAGCATCCCCTCATCGTCCGCGACAAACAGACCACGCCCCTTGTGCGCCCGGACACGACCGAGCGCCGAAAGAATCTTCACAGCCTCCCGCACCACCGCCCTGCTCGTGTCCAACCGCTGAGCCAGATCAATCTCCGTAGGCAACCGGTCACCCGCCACCAACCGCGACTCGGCGATGAACTCAAGAATCCGCTCCGCCACGATTTCGTATCCGGGCCGGTAGTCGCCCCGCCCCCCGCCCGAGCCGTTCACCGCCGCAGGCGCGGCGGGCGAGGCGGGCGAGGCCTGCGCCACCGAGGCCGCTTCGGTCGTTGACGTGTCGTTCATCTGAGCTGCCTCCCGGGTGACTACGGCGAACGCGACTGATCGCCGTGAAGCCATACCCACCGTATCCCAGACGACCAATAAGTCGTACTCATTGAGTGACGAGGTCACCCGTCACACATCGGGTACTTAAGTACAAAACGGCTATACGTTGCCTGTTTCCTATTGATCGTCAAGAGGCGATCCGCAAACTCGCCAAAGTGGCGGCGGTCATACCCTTGACGGACCCCTTAATAAGGCGGCTAATTTCTTCCACGGCGGTAGCAGTAGAGCCGCCTTCAGTGCCCGACGCCCGCCCGGGACGGCCCGGCGTCGGTCCAATCCACGCGCCACCCTCGGCTTGGTACGGGCGCCCGCAATTCAGTGGAGTCACACATGACCGTCAACATGCCTTCGTCCAGCTCGGCAAGAGCGCTCGGCAGGAAGCGTGCGGCGTTGCTGGCCGGGTGCGCCGCCACGGTGTTGCTGACCGTGACCGCCTGCGGTGGCGGCACGGCCAGTACGACCACCAAGGACGGTTTCGCCCAGGCGCCACAGAAGGACGGTGCCTTGACCGTCTGGGTGGACGCGACCCGCATGGACGCCGCGAAGCTCTATCAGAAGCAGCACCCGGACGTGAAGCTGGACATCGTCAGCTACGACGGTGACGCCAACGGCTCGAACTACCTCCAGACGAAGGTCCAGCTCTTCAACCGCACCGGCAAGGGCTGGCCGGACGTCGTCTTCAGCTCCCAGAACAACGAGGCCAGTTGGGCGGTCGAGGCGGGCTTCGCCGCGCCGCTCGACAAGGGTCTCCTCCCGTCGACGACCCTGGGACAGTTCGCCAAGGGAGCCAACGACGTCTGCACGGTCGACCACACCGTCTACTGCCTGCGCAACGACCTCTCGCAGGCGGTGCTCTGGTACAACGCGCCGCTGCTGAAGGAGTTCGGTTACCAGGTCCCCACGACCTGGGAGGAGTACCAGCAGCTCGGCGAGAAGGTGGCGAAGGAACACCCCGGCTACCTCGTCGGAGACGCGGGCGACTCCTTCACCCCCGAGATCTACCTCTGGGCGAGCAAGTGCGGCGCCAACCAGATCACCGGCCCGAAGTCCGTCACGGTGAACACCACCAGCGAGGCCTGTACCAAGATGGCCAAGCTGCTGGACGTACTGATCAAGAACAAGTCCATGTCCATCAGTGGGGTGTTCAGCACCGACTTCGCCAAGAACGAGGCCGACAAGGTCCTGCTGATGCCCGGCCCCGCCTGGTTCGGCGGCGCGGTATTCAGGGACGGCCTCAAGGTCCCGGCCAAGCAGATCGCGGTGGCCCCCATGCCGCAGTGGCAGGGCGACTCGTCGCCGTCCACCGGCAACGTCGGCGGCGGCACCTGGCTGATCTCCAAGCACTCCACCCACCTCAACGCGGCCACCGACTTCCTGCAGTGGGTCACCACCGACAACGCCTACCAGGGTGAGAAGGCGCCCGGCTTCCCGGCCTACGCGCCCGCGGCCGAGAACTGGCTGAAGGGGCAGGAGGCGTCCGGCTACTACGTCGGCGACCTGAGCGCACTCAAGAACGCCTCCACCCAGGTCTGGCCGGAGTGGGGCTCGGGCCAGTTCAGCCAGGAGGCGATCTGGGCCGCCACCGTCAAGCCGGGCCTGACGCAGGGCAAGTCCATCGTCTCGATGCTGCCGGCCTGGCAGGACTCCATCACCAAGTACGCGAAGTCCAACGGATACAAGGTCTCCCAGTGACCGCGACCCACTCCTCGGCCGGTTCTGCCGGGCGGCGCCCCCGTGGCGCCGCCCGGCAGAACCGGGCCGGCCTCGCCTTCGTCGCCGGCTACGTGCTCCTGCTGATCGCGTTCGGCATCCTGCCCACCGGGTACGCCGTCTACTTCGCCTTCACCGACGCCGGAGGCACGTTCACCGGCTTCAGCAACTTCGTCACCACGGCGCAGGACTTCCGCTTCATGGACGCCGTGGGCCATGTCGCGCTGTACCTGCTCTTCTGGCTGGTCTCACTCGTGGTGTTCGTGGTGGCCCTGGCGCTGCTGCTGCACCGCCTCGCCTCGGGCCCCGTCAGCAAGTCCCTGCGCTTCCTCTACTACATCCCCGGAGCCCTCGCCGGTGCCGCGAGTGTCCTGGTGTGGCTGTTCATGCTCGACCCGACGGTGAGCCCGGTCAGTTCGCTGCTGGGCACACTGGGATTCCACACCTTCGGTGAGGTCATCGCTCCCGGCAACCTGGCCCTGTTGTTCACGATCGTCGCGTTCTGGACCGGCGCGGGCGGCTGGATCGTCGTCATCTACGGCGCGCTGAACAACATCCCCCAGGACGTCATGGAGGCCGCGCGCATCGACGGCGCGAACGCCTGGCAGACCGCCTGGCGCGTGCAGATCCCCATGCTCCGCAAGTGGATCGTGTACATGGTCATCCTGGCGTTCGCGGGCGGCACCCAGCTCTTCGTCGAACCGCAACTGCTCTCCCTCGCCAGCGTGGGCGTCGCCGGACGCGACTACTCGCTCAACCAGCTGACATACGACTTCGCCTTCCAGATGAACAACATCAACGGCGCCGCCGCCGTCTCGGTGGAGCTCCTGGTCGTCAGCGTGTCCGCCGCCGCGGTCTTCGTCGCACGGTCGGGGTTCTTCGATGCCGACTGAGACCACCGCTGCCGGACCGGCCGCCGCCACACCACACAGGGAACGGGAAGCAAGCGTCATGAGCCCAGCGCACCACCAGGCCCTCAAGGTTCGGCAGGCCCGTTCCGCGCGTCGCCTGATGCCCCGCCTGCTGGCCGGCTCCGTACTGGTTGTGTTCCTGGTGTTCTTCGTGCTGCCGGTGGTGTGGCTCGTGCTCGCCGCGACCAAGACCGACCAGCAACTCGTGCACGGCAACCCGCTGTCCTTCGGCTCCTGGCACGCCCTGAAGACCAACTGGGACGCCCTCACGGCGTTCCAGGACAACGCCGTCCTGAAGTGGCTGGGCAACTCCACGCTCTACGCGGTGATCTCGCTGGTCATCACCCTCTGTGTGACCGTACCCGCGGGTTACGCCCTCGCCATGACGGAGTTCCGTGGACGGCACGCCCTGTTGGTCTCGACGCTCGTCGTGATGCTCATGCCGACCGCCACACTGGTGGTGCCGCTGTTCCTGGAGATCAACGCGGCGCACCTCATCGGCACGATGTGGTCGATCATCCTGCCGTACTCGTTCTACCCGTTCGGCGTGTACCTGACGTACATCTACTTCACCACCGCCGTACCCAAGGACCTGCTGGCGGCGGCACGGATGGACGGCTGCTCCGAGTTCGGTGTCTTCCGGCACATCGCGCTGCCGCTGGCCACCCCGGTCATCGCACTCGTGGGCTTCTTCAGCTTCGTCGCCAACTGGACGAACTACTTCCTGCCGTACGTGATGCTTCCCGAGAGCGGCCAGATGCCGATCCAGGTGGGCGTCGCCAGCCTGCTCAGCAACGTGCCGTCCTTCAACCCGACCGTCGGCTCCCTCGCGATCGAGCGACCGCAGCTGGCGCTGGCCACGCTGGTGGCCATCACTCCGGTGCTGGTCGTCTTCCTGTTCGCCCAGCGATTCCTGGTCAGCGGGATGCTCGCCGGAGCCACCAAGGAGTAGGCGCCCGCCGACGGCTTCACGTCATGACGCCCCGAGTGGCGATCGTCCGCCCCACCGCCGTACCCGGCGTGCGCACCCCGCCGCCACCCCGAACGGAGAACCTCGCCATGCCCTTCAGCCCTTCCGACAGCACGTCGGGTGACGACGCTCCGGCCCCCGGCCGGCCGTTCCCGCAGCCCGAGGTGCGGGCCTCGGTACCGGTGCTCGAACCTCCGGGCTGGGCCCTGGCGCAGCGGTCCCTGTTCGACCTGCTCGACCACGCCTGGCGCCGCTTCGCCCGCGACTTCACCGGCCCGGACGGCCGACTGAACTACACCGGGGAACTGACCACCCGTGACGGTGTGGACGACTTCTACGAGGTGTTCTTCAACTGGCCCCAGCTGTACCTCCTCGGCGGCGCCGACGACCTGCTGCCCGCCGCCGAGAAGCACTGGGAGGGCGTGACCAGGCAGCTGACCGAACTGGACATGCTCCAGGGCGAGTACGAGCGCGGCTACGACTGGTTCCACCAGGGCGAGAGCCTGCTCCTGCTCTACTTCCTGTGCATGGCCGCCCCCGAGCGCTGGTCCGAACGCGCCCTGCGCTTCGCCGAGTTGTACGTCGACCCGGCCAAGGGCAACTACGACCCGGAACACCGCGTCATCACCCGCCCCCACAACGGCAGCGACCCCGACCGCCAGGGCGTATCCGACGACGCCGTCTACCCGTGGCTGCCGAAGGAAGCGGAGACATACGGCTTCCCGCTCGACTGGCTCCCCGAGGCGGCCGACGGCCCGTTCCCCCTCACCGAGGATCCCCGTCTCGGCACGCAGATGCGCGAGCGGATGGGCGTCGGCGACACCGCGGTCAACCTCGCCGCGGCCGGTCTGG
The DNA here is from genome assembly GCF_036898825.1 of Streptomyces sp. B21-083. Taxonomy (GTDB): domain Bacteria; phylum Actinomycetota; class Actinomycetes; order Streptomycetales; family Streptomycetaceae; genus Streptomyces. The sequence goes on from NZ_JARUND010000002.1 coordinate 1,246,725, forward strand.
TCCTCAACGCCTGGATCCTGTCCGGCGAGGAGCGCTACCGCGACTGGATCGTCGAGTACGTGGGTGCGTGGCGCGAACGCACCGAGGCGAACGGGGGCCTCATCCCGGACAACGTAGGCCCCGACGGGGTCGTCGGCAGCCTGCTGGAGGGCCGCTGGTACGGCGGACACTACGGCTGGTCCTGGCCGCACGGCTGGCACAGCGTCGGCCACGCGGCCTGCGTGGCGGCCCTCGCTGCGGCGACGGCCACCGGGGACGACGGGCACCTCTCCATGGTCGCCACCTCGCTCGACGCCCTCATCGCCCGCGCCAAGGTGATGCCCCACACGGAGGCGGACTCCAGTCTCCCCTCCAAGTGGGCGGCCGAGCTCGGCCCGGACATCCACACACCCACCCCGCATCTCCCGTTCCGGCACAACGACTCGGGCTGGTTCGACTACAACCCGGTCACCGCACCCGTGCCGATGGCCCTCTGGCACCACTCGGCCGCCGACGCGGACCGGGCCCGGCTGGACGGGCTGCGCGCAGCCGACGGCATCGACTGGCGCACCGTCCGGCCCTTCCGCGCCAAGGAGGAGTCCGGGCACGAGAAGGCGTGGTTCGCCTTCCTCGCCGGTGACGACCCCGGCTACCCGGAGCGGATGCTCGCCGCCGCACAGGCCCAGGTACGCCACCGTCTGAGGCGCGTCGACCGCTACCGCGACCTGGACGTGGACGAGGCCGACATCCACGTGTGGCAGCAGTGCAACCCTGTGGCCACCGAAGCCCTCGTCCAGCTCACCTGGGGCGGCCCCCAGGTGATGTACAACGGCGGTCTGCAACAGGCCCGGCTGCGCTATCACGACGCCGAGGCCCGCCGCGCCGGCCTGCCGCAGGACGTGGCCGCCCTCGTCACCTCCATCGACCCGGACGCGACCACCGTCGAGCTGGTCAACCTCGCCCCCGAGACGGATCGTACGGTCATCGTCCAGGCGGGCGCCTTCGCCGAGCACACCATCGCCTCGGCCCGGTACACGACCTGCGCGGACGACTGCTGGATCGGGGACATGTACGACTACGGCCACACCGAGCCGATCGTCACCGAGACCGAGACGAGCTGCGACAGCCCCTTCCTCACGGTCCGGTTGCCCGCGTCCACCCGCATCAAGCTCGTCCTGCGCCTCGGCCTGCGCGCCAACACCCCCAGCTACCGCACCCCGTTCGACGCGACCGGCTCGGACACGGGGAGGGAGACCCAGTGAAACGCATCGCCCAGACCATCAGGCTCAGGCCCGAACACCGGGAGCAGTACCTCGAACTCCACTCCGCCGTCTGGCCCGGCGTGGAAGCCGGGCTGCACCGGGCGAACATCCGCAACTACAGCATCTTCCTCCACGGCGACATGCTGTTCGCCTACTTCGAGTACCACGGCGACGATTTCGAGGCGGACATGGCCACTCTCGAAGCCGACCCCGAGACCCAGGAGTGGTGGAAACTCACCGACCCCTGCCAGGAACCCTGGCCCGACCGGGGCGACTCGCGCCAGTGGACGGAACTCGCCGAGATCTGGCACCTCACCCCGCCCGGCGACACCATCGCCTGACGCGGCCCGCACCAGACCGACCGACTTGGAACCTGCCGTGACCTCCACCTCCGCCTCCACCTCTATCTCCGCCCTCGTCGACGCCCATCACCACGTGTGGGATCTCGACCGGCGTCCGCAGCCCTGGCTCGACGACCCCGACGTCGCGTCCATCCGCCGTACGTTCACCCCCGACGACCTGCGCTCCACCGCCACCCACCCCGTCGCGGGCCGTCGGCTGCACAGCACCGTGGTCGTACAGTGCGTGCCGGACGTGCCCGAGACCGAGGACCTCCTCGCCCTCGCGGAGCAGGAACCGCTGATCGAGGCCGTGGTCGGCTGGGCGGACCTGACCTCACCGGCGATCGGCGAGGTGCTGGACCGGCTGCTCGCCGGACCGGGCGGCGCCTATCTGCGTTCCCTGCGCCACCTCGTCCAGGGTGAGACGGAACCCAGCTGGCTGCAACGCCCCGATGTGGAGCGGGGGTTGGCGGCGGTCCAGGACCGCGGGCTCGGCTACGACGTACTGATCCGCAGCCAGCAGCTCGACCAGGCGATCCGCCTGGCCGAACGCTTCCCCGAGCTTCCCCAGGTCCTCGACCACGCCGGCAAGCCGCCCATCGTCCAGCGTGAACTGGGCGACTGGGAACGACAGATGCGTCTGCTGGCCGGACACCCCCAGGTGACGTGCAAAGTGTCGGGACTGATCACCGAGGCCGACCACACCACCTGGACCACCACCGACATCCGCCCCGTCTGGGACACCCTGCTCACCGCCTTCGGCCCCGACCGGCTGATGTTCGGCTCCGACTGGCCGGTCGCCAACCTCGCGGGCGGCTGGAACCGCTGGGCCGCCACCGTCGACGAACTGCTCGGCGACTGCACCGAGGACGAGACCCACGCGCTCCTGGCCGGCACCGCGACCACCTTCTACCGCCTCCCCGCCAGCCGTTGACCATCGGCGTCCGCGCTGAAGGGACCTGGAGAACACGATGACCCTCGCCGCCCGCTACACCGCCGCCCGCACCCTGGACACAGCCCCCACCGAGACTCCCGCCCCCGGTCCCGGCGAGGTCGAACTCGCCCCCGCCTACGTCGGGATCTGCGGCACCGACCTGCACATCTTCCACGGCGACATGGACACCCGCGTCCACACCCCCGCCGTCCTCGGACACGAAATGTCGGGCCGGATCGTACGCGTCGGCCCCGAGGTGGCGGGCTGGGCACCCGGAGACACCGTCAGCGTCATGCCACTGCGCTGGGACAACACCTGCCCCGCCTGCCAAAACGGCCACCAACACATCTGCCAACACCTCGACTTCATCGGCATCGACTCCCCCGGCGCCATGCAACAACGCTGGACCGTACCCACGTCGACCCTCATCCGGCTGCCAGACACGGCCCACCGTCTTCCTCGCCTCCGACGCCGCCAACTACATACACGGCACCACCCTCCCCGTCGACGGCGGATGGCTCGGCCGATGACGAAGACCGGCGACCTGGCCTCCGTCCTCGCGGGCGCCGGCATGAACCAGACACCCATGCTCACCCGCTTCCTCCACGAAACCGCCGCCGACCTCGTCATGCTCGCCGGCCGCTACACCCTCCTCGACCAAACCGCACTCGACGACGTACTACCCAGCGCCCAACAACACGGCAAAAGCGTCGTCGCCGTCGGCGTCTTCAACTCCGGTCTCCTTTCCCGCGACCGACCCGCCGAAGGCATGAAATACGACTACCAGGAAGCCCCACCGGACCTCGTCGCCCGCGCCCGAGCGATCGCCGACGTCTGCGAGGAGCACGGCACCAGCCTTCCCGCCGCCGCCATCGCCTTCCCGGCCACGCACGCCAGCACCGTCAACGTGACCCTCGGTATGCGAAATCGCGAGCAGGTGACACGGAACGTGGAGCTCCAGCGCAGCGCCGTTCCCCAGTCGCTCTGGGACGAGCTCCGGTACCAGGGGCTGATCAGGTCCGACGTCCCCATTTGACGACAACACCCCCGGAGCCGCCGTATGAACGCTTGCCCGACCGTCCGAACCAGCATGAGGGGCAGACGATGAAGACCGCCGCCTTCGCCATCCGCAAGGTGTCAGCAGTACTCGCGACGACTCTCCCGGCCGTGCTGCTGACGTCCCTCACTACGCCCACCCCGGCCTCGGCCGCGACCCAGGCGACCTACTACGTCGCCCCCAACGGCGACGACTCCAACGCCGGCACGATCACGGCGCCGTTCAAGACGCTGCAGCACGCACGGGACGTCGTGCGCACGGTCAACAGCAGCATGAGCGGAGACATCAACGTCTATCTCCGCGGCGGCAACTACCCGGTGAGCAGCACCATCAACTTCACGTCGGCCGACTCCGGATCGAACGGCCACCGTGTCGTGTACGCCGCATACCCGAACGAGAAGCCGGTCCTGAACGGAGGCGTTCAGGTGACCGGCTGGACCCAGCACAGCGGGAACATCTGGAAGGCCCCGCTGAACCGCGACAACAAGCTCCGCGCGCTCTACGTCAACGACAAGCGCGCCCAGATGGCCTCGAAGACGATCAGCTCGGCCGGATGCTACGGGACCTACAGCGTCACGGCCGGCCAGGCTCCCTGGGCCTGGGAGTCGGGTTCGCAGTGCGACGGAGCCAAGTACGGCCTCTCCGATCTGCCCGCCGTCGCCTCCAACCAGGACGACGTCGAAATCAAGTATGCGACGACCTGGACCACGGCCATCGTGGGAGTCCGCCAGATCACCACGAGCTCGGACGGCACCAATCGCGTGGCCCTGTTCCAGCAGCCGGGCGCGGCCATCGCCCAGGGACCGCCGAACGGCAACTTCAACGCCGGCGGCTCCCACACTTTCATGAACGCGTACGAATTCCTGGACCAGCCGGGTGAGTTCTACTTCGACAAGACGAATCACGAGCTGTACTACTACAAGTCCAGCTCCGAGAACATGGCTACGGCGCAGGTCTTCGCGCCGAACAACGTGTCCACTCTGATCAAGGTCGCCGGCACGTCCACCACCGCCCACGCGCGGAACATCACGTTCTCCGGGCTCACTGTCGAACACTCCGACTGGAACCTGACCAATGTCGCGGGCTCCGTCTTCCGGCAGGGCCAGCAGGGCAACGCCGGCTCGACCGTGTACGCGAAGAAGAACTTCCACGCGTACACCTACCGCAACGTCGACCTGCCGCCGGGGATCATCCAGATCGAGAACGCCGACGGGATCATCCTGCAGCGCAACACGGTGCAGCACACCGGCGCCGACGGAATCAACCTGGTCAACGACGTGACGGACTCGCAGCTGACCGGCAACGTCACGAACGACACAGCCGGATCCGCCATCACCGTGGGACACCCCCAGCACGTGTACATCGGGGACTACACCTCGACGAACAACGAGAAGTACCCGGTCAACGTCGAGGGAGTCGACAAGAACATCTCGATCACGGACAACTACCTGTACGACAGCGCGGCGTTGTTCCAGGGATCCAGCGCCGTGTCGGCGTACTTCGTCGATTCCCTGTCCGTCGAGCACAACCGGATCGAGAAGTCCCCGTGGGCGGGCATCACCCTCGGCTGGGGATGGTGGAACTTCGACGGTTCGGCGAACTCGATCCGACCGGGCGTGCCGACCACCACGGCGAAGAACAACACCATCAGCTACAACCAGCTCGTCGACACGATGCAGGTGCTCGGCGACTCCGCTCCCATCTACACGCTGGGCAGCCAGCCGGGAACCGAGATCAGCGACAACTACATCCAGGGCGTTCCGGCCGGCCACAAGTACGGAATGCACCCCGATGAAGGCTCCGCCTACATCAACGAGCACGACAACGTGCTCGACATCGATCCGAACGTGGCCTTCGCCATCAACTCCGGTACCTGGGGCCGGCAGCACGACCTGAGCATCACCAACACCTACGGCACCGTCGACAAGATCAACGACAAGAACGTCCCGAACAGCACCATCGAGGACGTGCGCGTGTATGCGGACGGCGTGTGGCCGTCGCAGGCGTACGGCATCGCCGTGAACTCCGGTCTGGAGGACGCGTACAAGGGCATCGTCCCGCAGAGCAGCCTGAGCCTTCAGGACTACGCCCTGCCCGCGAGCACGTTCACCGGCCAGGGCGTGGCGTCCATCCCCGTGCGCACCATCGGTGACGCGGCCAGGACTGTCTGGCTGGCTCCCTCCGGTACGACGACGTTCGCCGTCGGCCCCACCATGACGAAGGCGGCCGGAACCGCGACGACCATCAGTGTCCCGCCGACGGCCGGCGACTACCGCCTCTACGTCGTGGACGCGCAGGGGAACGCGTCCGCCGCGTCGAAGTCGCTCGTACGCCAGCGTTGGGCCTACGTCGACGACAAGGACTCCGGTCTCACCTACTCCTCCGGCTGGTCGAACTGGAACGACTCGCAGGACTTCAAGGGGTCCGAGAACTTCACGAGCAGGGCGGGCGACTACGTCCAGTACTCGTTCACCGGCCCGGGCGTTCGGTATCTCGGCATGAAGCAGCCGAACATGGGGAAGGTCGACGTCTACATCGACGGCGCCCTGGCCCAGTCGGGCATCGACGCCTATTCCTCGACGGTGACGAAGCAGGTGCCGCTGTTCGAGAAGACGGATCTCGTCGCGGGTCCCCACACGATCAAGGTCGTGTGCACCGGAGCGAAGAACGCGGCCTCTTCCAGCACCGTCTGTGCACTGGACGCGTTCGCCTCCATCGCCTTCCCCGACGCGAACGCGTTCTACAAGGTCCTCAACAAGAACAGCGGCAAGGCGATCGACGTCTCGGGCGGATCGACCGCCGCGGGGGCGAACATCCTCCAGTGGAACGACACCGGAGCGCTCAACCAGCGCTGGCGGTGGGTCGCGGTGGGTGACGGCAGCTACGAGATCGTCAGCCAGACCAGCGGTCAGTTGCTGGACGTCACCGGCGGGTCCACCGCGGACGGCGCGACCATCGTCCAGCAGCCCGACAACAACGGTGCGGACCAGCACTGGACACTGATCGCCGCCGGAAACGGCTACTACAAGATCAAGAACGTGAACAGCGGCAAGCTGCTCGCGGTGTCCGGCTCGTCGACCACAGCGGGCGCTCAGCTCGTGCAGACGACGGACACGAACGCCGACAGCCAGCTCTGGCAGGCGGTGAACGTGGGCTGACTCGACTCCCTGCGGGACGGAGTCGGCGCACCATCGGTGTCCCTGAATATTGCTGGTGGGGCACGCGGTTCAGTCCCCGCAAGGCAAAGCGATCACCCCGGCGCCCGCTGTGTTCGTGTGCGGGCGGGCGTCGGGGCCGCCGATCCGCAGCCGCCAGGGGTGCGGGCCGTCGGTCGCCACGTGGAGCCGTGCGCCTTCGCGGCGCAGCCGGAAGCGGGCCGTCTCACCGGGCCCGTCCGGGCTCGGGACGACGACTGTGCGCTCGACGCCGTCGGCGAAGGCGTGCACGCGCGGTTCGACGCCCTCGGCCCAGGCGGAGACCGGGCGCCGGTCGTCGGCCGCCAGGGGATCACGGAGTCCGGGCGGGCCGGCAGCGGCAGGGTGCGGAAGTCGTGCCGTTCACGCACCCAGCGTGGGCCGGTGACGCGGGCGCCGGTCAGGATGGTGGTCCAGGTGCCCTCGGGCACGTAGTACTCGACCGTGCCGCATGGCTGAAGACGGGGGCGACGAGCAGGTCGTCGCCCACTGAGTTCGAGCAGCGAGCCGTCCCGGTGGACCTTCCCCGCGCCCGCCTCGGTTCCGGGTAGCGCGAACTCCGGTGCTGGGCGCACGGATCCGGCGTGGTGGGTGGTGCGCACCCCGATCACACCGTCGGCCGGGACCAGCACTCCACGGTCAGCAGCGGACTCTTGAGGGTGCCCCCACGGCGGCTGACGTGCTTGACGGGGGCGAAGAGGGTCATCCGGTGCTCGTCGGCACGGACGTCCGCGACCTCTGTGGCGAAGCGCGGCGGTGACACCCGGGCGCATCGGTCAGTAGCCGTCCGTGAACTTCATCTCGCGTTCTTCGTACGGGCGTTGTGCCCGGTGATCAGGTCCCGGTACCAGCGGTAGCTGTCCTTGGGAGTGCGGGTCTGGGTGTCGTAGTCGACGCGGACCAGGCCGAACCGCTGGTCGTAGCCGCGCGCCCACTCGAAGTTGTCCAGCAACGACCAGACGTAGTGGCCGCGCACGTCCACGCCGGCGGCGATCGCGTCGGCGACCGCCTGGAGGTGGTCGGCGAGGTAGCGGGTCCGGTCGCCGTCGTGGACCTGGCCGTCGGGTGTGACGGTGTCGGCCTCGGCGGAGCCGTTCTCGGTGATCCAGATCGGGGGCAACCGGGGGTAGCGGTCGTGGAGTCGGCGGAGCAGTTCGGTGAACGCCGACGGGACGACCGGCCAGCCCATGGTGGTGTGCCGGGTGCCGTACGGGTCCGTCTCGGCCACGCCGATGTCGACCGCGGTGCGCTGTTCGGGATCGGAAGCCCGGTGGGGTGCGGCGGTCACGCAGATCGGCCGGTAGTAGTTCAGGCCGACGAAGTCCAGCGGTGCGCCGATCACTGTCAGGTCGTCCGGTCGGCGCCAGGGGCCGTCGGCGAGCCCGGCCCAGGTCTCGGCCTCGTGCTCGGGGTAGCGTCCGGCGAACAGCGGCTCGGCCCAGATGTCGTTGTGCAGGGTCTCGGCGCGCCGGCGGGCCGCCAGGTCGGCGGGGTGGTCCGAGGCGGCGTGGACACGGTCCAGGTTGAGGGTGATGCCGATCTCCTCGACACCCGCCGCGCGCAGAGCGCGTACCGCGAGTCCGTGGCCGACGAGCAGGTGATGGGCGGCGGCCAGGGCGCCGCGGCCCTCCCGGGTGCCGGGCGCGTGACGGCCCTCGGCGTGGCCGACGAAGGCCGTGCAGTACGGCTCGTTGAGGGTGATCCAGCGCCGTACCCGGTCGCCGTAGCGCTCGGCGGCGAGCGCCGCGTAGGCCGCGAAGGCCTCCGCGGTGTCCCGGACGCGCCAGCCGCCCCGGTCTTCCAGCGCCTGGGGCAGGTCCCAGTGGTAGAGGGTGACGGCGGGGGCGATGCCCGCAGCGAGCAGTTCGTCGATCAGACGGTCGTAGAAGTCCAGGCCCTTGGCGTTGGCCCGGCCGGTGCCCTCGGGCAGCACGCGGGGCCAGGAGATCGAGAAGCGGTAGCTGTCGACGCCGAGGTCGCGCAGCAGTGCGATGTCCTCGCGGTAGCGGTGGTAGTGGTCGGCAGCCGTGTCGCCGGTGGCGCCGTCGAGGGTTCGGCCCGGGGTGTGGCTGAAGGTGTCCCAGATGGAGGGGCCGCGGCCGTCCTCGTCGTGGGCGCCCTCGATCTGGTAGGCGGCGGTGGCGGCACCGAAGCGGAAACCCGGGGGCAGCAGCGGGAAGTCGGGGTCGCTCATACCGTTCCGTTCTCGGTGGAGCCGAAGGTGAAGGAGGAGAGGCGGAAGTCGCCGTGCAGGGTCAGGTACAGGTCGTGGGGGCCGTCGCCGGGGGCGGTCGCGCCTGCGGTCACCGTCGTCCACGTGTAGCGGCTGCCGGTGACCGGTGGAGCGAGCGACGCCAAGAGCCGGTCGCCGGCCCTGACTTCGAGGCGTGCCTCAGCCGACCCGGCACTCTCGCGCGCGGTTTCCGCCTCGAAACGGGTGACGCCGGACAGGTCGACGGACCTGAACAGCAGTGCCGCCGGGCGAGCGGGATCGGTCGGGGTGACCGCGTCTCCGGCGAGACGGGTGGCATCGACGAGGGTGACGTCCGTGTAGTCGTCGAAGTCGGTCGCCGCGGTGCGCCGGTCGACGACCCCGCGGGGTTCGGGGGCGGGCCCGGTCACCGTCAACGGCGCGGCGAGGACGACGTGTTGCGCGGAGCGGGCGACGAGGACCTCGTAGGCGCCGGGGTCCACGGTGAAGGCTCCGGTGGCCACGTCCCAGTGCGCGAGTTGCTCGGCCGGGAGCCGGAAGGCCACCTCCCGGCGTTCCCCTGCCTCCAGGCGCACCTTGCGGAAGCCGACGAGTTTCAGCCGGGGCGCCTCGTAACGGGCGTTCACGGCACGGACGTAGAGCTGGACCACCTCGCTGCCGGACCGCGTCCCGGTGTTGGACAGCGTCACCGTGGCGTCCAGCTCGCCGTCCTGTCCCATCGTGGGCGTGGACAGCCGCAGGTCGCCGTAGCCGAAGTCGGTGTAGGACAGACCGTGGCCGAAGGCGTACAGGGGTGCTTCGCGGTGGTACTGGTAGGTCCAGCCGGCCTTGATGACGTCGTAGTCGAGCCTGGGCGGGAGCTCGTCGTCGCCGCGATACCAGGTCTGCGGCAGTCGGCCCGAGGGTTCGGCCTCGCCGAGCAGTACGGCGGCCAGCGCCCGCCCTGTCTCCTGCCCGCCGTGGGAGGTCCACACCACGGCGGGCAGGTGCTTGTCCGCCCAGTCGAGGGCGTACGGGTAGCTGCTCATGACGACCAGCGCGGTCTCCGGCCGGACCGCGGCGACCTCGCGCAGCAGAGCCTCCTGAGCGGCGGGCAGAGCGATGCCCGTACGGTCCTCGGTCTCGCGGCCGTTGATGAGCGGGTGGTTGCCGAGGACGACGACGGCGACATCCGCCGCCGCTGCGGCGCTGCGCGCCTCGGCGTGGCCGTCCCGCAGCAGTTCGCGCTGCCAGCGTTCGGCGTCCTGCGGGGTGTCGGCGGTGACGGTGACCCTGCCGTCGTCCGGGTCGACAGCGGCGTAGCGGCCGGTGCGGACGTTGCGCAGGAGCACGGTGTCGGCGTCACCGAGGGGATCGGGCTCCAGCAGGAACCTCTCGTCGACGAACCAGGTCTTGATCACCTCGCGGTCGGCGGCGAGCGAGTCGTCGTCCCTGCGGGTGAGGTAGCGGCCGGTCGCGGCGTCGCGCAGGGTCAGCACCCCGTCGCCCCACTCCGACACGTCGTACGCGGCCCCGCCGAGCGGTTCGCCCGTGGTGTGCGAGCGCAGGGCGATCCGGTCGGCGCCCTCCACGGTGACGATGTCAGGAGCCATCGCGCGCAGCCCTGACGCGATGCCGACCTGGTAGGGCAGGGTGCCGGTGGACCAGTCCTCGTACACGACGTCGGCGAGCGGGCCGATGACAGCGACGCGCGGTGTGCGGTCCGCCCGGAGCGGCAGCAGGCCGTCGTTCTTGAGCAGCACCACCGACTCGGTCGCGGCGCGCAGGGCGAGCGCGCGGTGTTCGGGGCTGTCGATCACCTCGGGGCCGATACCGGCGTACGGGTCGAGGTCGGGGTCGAACTCGCCGAGCCTGAAGCGGAGTCGCAGCTGGCGTCGTACCGCGCGGTCGATGTCCGCCTCGTCGATCAGGCCGCGCTCCAGGGCTTCACGCAACCGCCCGACCGTGATCCCGCTGTCCTCGTTCAGGTCGGTGAAGCTGTCGATCCCGGCTTTCAGCGCCGCGCCGTGCCCCTGGGCGTGATCGTCGAAGTAGTGCTCATGTTCTACCAGGTTGGACGGTGCCTGGGCATCACTGACGACGAACAGCTCGTGCCCGGTCGGCTCGGCCCAGCCGCGCAGTTCCTCCAGGAGCGGACTGACGTGACAGGGGCGGCCGTTGACCAGGTTGTACGCGGCCATCGCGCCCGTCGCCGCACCCGAGGCGATCACCGGGCGGAAGGCGGCCATGTCGTACTCCCGCAGGACGCGGGGGCGCAGACCGGAGGAGGTGACGGAGCGGTCGTCCTCGTTGTTGTAGGCGAGGAAGTGCTTGAGCACGCCGGCCGCGCGCAGAAAGGTGGGATGGTCACCGGCCAGCCCCCGGCAGTAGGCCGTGCCGAGCCGCGCGGTGTGCACCGGGTCCTCGGAGTAGCCCTCCTCGTTACGGCCCCAGCGCGGGTCACGCAGCAGGTTCACCACCGGCGCCCACGCCTGCAGGCTGTTGACGCCGACACCGTTCGCCGTCGGACGGTGATAGTGGAAGGCACGCAGTTCGACCGAGATCGCCTCGGCCACCTCGCGCACCAGGTCCTCGTCCCAGGTCGCGCCCAACCCGACAGCCTGCGGAAACACCGTCGCCTCACCGAGCCAGGACACCCCGTGCAGCACCTCCGTACCCGTACGGAACGCGGCGATGCCCAGGCGCTCGACGGCCGGCGTGTACTGGTGCAGCAGCGCGATCCGCTCGTCGAGCGTGAGCCGACCGAGGAGGTCGTCGACCCGCTTGTCGACCGGCAGCGCCGGGTCACGGAACGGCAGGCGGTGGTCGGTGGACAGGTGCGGAGAATCCACGAGGTGAACCCCTGAGTAGACGGGATGTTGAAGCGCTTCGACGCTGCCATCCCTCCCCACGGACTGTCAATGATGGGAGGACAAGGATGTTTCTCAGCTTTCGGCCCTCTTGTTTCGTGAGAAACATGTCATTAGCGTTCGCCGCCGGGTGAAGCGCTTCGACGCCCGCCTACGTGCCCAGCACATCTCTCAAGAAGGAGGAGTCATGACCTCGTACAGCCTGACCGACCGCCTGGGCGGACTCGCCTTCGGTGGTGACTACAACCCCGAGCAGTGGGACGAACCGGTGTGGAAGGAGGACGACGACCTGATGCGCCGCGCCAGGGTCAACCTGGCCACCGTCGGCGTCTTCTCCTGGGCACTGCTGGAACCGGAGGAGGGCCGCTACGACTTCGCCTGGCTGGACGCCCACATCGACCGTCTGCACGCGAACGGCGTGGCCGTCGACCTGGCCACCCCCACCGCCTCCCCGCCCCCCTGGTTCACCCTGGCCCACCCGGACGCGTTGACGGTCCGGCCCGACGGCACCCGCCTCGTCCACGGCAGCCGGGACACGTACTGTCTCGCCGCGCCCGCGTACCGGAACGCGGCCCGCCGGATCGCCGGGAAACTCGCCGAACGCTACGGCGACCACCCTGCTCTGGCGCTGTGGCACGTGCACAACGAGTACGTCACGCTGTGCTACTGCGATCACACGGCCGCCGCCTTCCGGATCTGGCTGCGCGCCCGCCACGGATCGCTGGACGACCTCAACGAGGCCTGGGGAACGGCCTTCTGGAGCCAGCGCTACACCTCCTGGGAGCAGGTGCTCCCGCCGCGTGCCACCAACTGGCACAAGAACCCCGGCCAGGCCCTGGACTTCCACCGCTTCTGGTCCGACGAGGTCATCGCCGCCTACGGCGAGCAGCGCGACGCGATCCGCGCGCACAGCGACCGGCCGGTGACGACCAACCTGATGCTGCCCGCGTACCAGAACATCGACCTGTGGGCCCTCGCCCGCGAACTCGACGTCGTCAGCTCCGACCAGTACCCGAGTTCACCCGGCGTGGACGCCGCCGCCGACGTCGCCTTCCACGCCGACCGAGCCCGCTCGCTGGGCGGCGGCCGCCCCTGGCTGCTGATGGAGCAGGGCACCAACACCGTCTACGACGGCGACCGGGTCCTCGCCAAGGAGCCGGGGGACATCCTGCGCCACACCCTCGGCCACATCGCGCGCGGCTCGGAGGGTGCCCTCTTCTTCCAGTGGCGGCAGTCCCGGGCCGGCGCCGAGACCTGGCACTCGGCGATGGTGCCGCACGCCGGGCCCGACAGCCGGATCTTCCGCGAGGTCACCCAGACCGGGGAGGCGGTCGCCCGGCTCGGCGAACTGGCGGGGTCGACGGTCTCCGCGCAGGTCGCCGTCCTGCACGGCCCGGACGCCTGGTGGGCCCTCGGCGTGGACGGCCTGCCCTCCCCCGAGCTCGACTATCACGCGGCGCTCCGCCGTGCGCACCGCATGCTGTGGGACGCGGGTGTCACGGTCGACTTCGCCCACCCCGAACACGAGTTGAGCCGCTACCCGCTGGTCGTCGCCCCGGCCCTGTTCCTCCTCTCCGACGCGGCCGCCGAGAATCTGCGCCACTACGTCGCCGGCGGCGGGACGCTCCTCGTGCAGCACGCGAGCGGCTACGTCGACGACCGCCTGCACGCCCGCCTCGGCGGCTACCCGGCCGCTCCCCTGCGTGAGGCGCTGGGCATCCGTGTCGAGGAGTACCGGCCGCTGCGACGCGACGAACGGATCGCCCTGTCGGACGGCGCCCAGGGCACCACGTGGAGCGAGTCCTTGCGCACCGAGGGCGCCGAGACGCTCGCCACCTACACCCAGGGGATGCTCGACGGCAGCCCGGCGGTGACCCGTCACCGCTTCGGCACCGGGCAGGGATGGTACGTCTCGACCCTCCTCGACGACGCCGACCACCGCACGCTGATCGCCCGGCTGCTCGACGAGGCTGGAGTGGGCCCGGAGATGCCCGGCCTGGATCCGCAGGTCGAGGCCACCACCCGACGCGCCCCCGACGGCCGCCGCTGGCGCTTCCTGCTCAACCACCGCACCGCGCCCGTTCCTCTGCCCGAGCGCGCCCACGATCTGCTCACGGGCGGCATCGTGTCCGAGTTGCCCGCCGGCGGCTGCGCCGTGCTTCGCACCACCTGAGTACGGTCCCCTCCAGTCCCTCATCAGAAAGGCGCCCATGACCAGTGCACCGCAGCTCCTCCGGTGGGGCCACCAGGCTCTGGAGGTCGAGATCGGCGTCGGCGAGGACGGCGTCGCCCGCCTCACCGGTGTCGGCGCCCCCGGCGAGGCTCCGCCCGAAAGGCGCTCGTGGCCTCCGCTGCCCCTGGTGGAGGTCATGGCCGCCGGTCATGGCCGCGCATGGTCGGGCGGGCGTCTCATCGACACGTCTCTCGGCGGACGGCTGCGGTACCGCACGCACCGGGTGACCCGCGACGGCGAGTGGCACGTACTCACCGTCGAACTCCTCGACCCCGAGACGGGGCTCCTCGCGGAGGTGACCTACCGCTCGCCGGACGGCGTGCCCGTACTGCGCGCCGAGGTACTCCTGCGCAACGACGGGGACACCGCCCTGCATCTGGAGTCGGTCTCCTCCCTCGTCGTGGGCTGCCTCGCGGACGGCCCGCAGGCCATCGACGCCGCCGATCTGCTGTGGGCCGCGAACGACTGGGTCGCCGAATGCCGTTGGCAGCGCAGCCCGATGCGGGTGACCTCGCCGGTCCTCGCCGACCGCGTGGTCTACGACAACGGCAAGGGGGAGTTCACGCGGACCGGCCGTGGCGTGTGGTCCAGCTGTGGCCGGCTGCCCATGGGCGGGCTGACCGACCGTCACTCGGGCCGCACCTGGCTGTGGCAGATCGAGCACAACGGCGGCGGCTGGCACTGGGAGTGCGGAGAGCGCGACACGCTGGCCTACCTGGCACTGTTCGGCCCGAACGACACCCACCACGGCTGGCGGCAGCCCCTGGAGCCGGGCGCGGAGTTCCGCACGGTGCCCGTCGCCCTCGCCTTCACCGACGCGGGCGGCCCCGACGAGGCGTTCGCCGCGCTCACCCGCTACCGCCGCGCCCTGCGCCGGCCGCACCCCGACCATCAGCGGCTGCCCGTCATCTTCAACGACTACATGAACTGCCTGATGGGCGACCCCACCACGGAGAAACTGCTGCCGCTGGTCGACGCGGCGGCCGACGCGGGCGCGGAGTACTTCGTCATCGACGCCGGCTGGTACGACGGCGAGGACGGCGGCTGGTGGGACAGCGTCGGCGCCTGGGAACCGGCCGCCTCCCGTTTCCCCGGCAAGCGCGGCATCCACGAGGTACTGGACCGTATCCGGGAGCGCGGTATGGTGCCCGGGCTGTGGCTGGAGCCGGAGGTGATCGGCGTCCGCAGCCCCATGTCCACGTCCCTGCCCGACGAGGCGTTCTTCCGCCGCGACGGCATCCGCGTCACCGAGACCGGCCGCCACCACCTCGACCTGCGCCACCCCGCCGCCCGCGCCCACCTGGACCAGGTCGTGGACCGCCTGGTCGGCGAGTGGGGCGTCGGCTACCTCAAACTCGATCACAACATCGACCCCGGCTCCGGCACCAGCGCCCACCCCGGCGAGACCCCGGGCGCCGGACTGCTCGGCCACAACCGCGCCCAACTGGACTGGCTCGACAGCGTCCTGGACCGCTACCCGCACCTGGTGATCGAGAACTGCTCCTCCGGCGGCATGCGCTGGGACTACGCACTGTTGTCCCGGCTGCAACTGCAGTCCACCAGCGACCAGCAGAACCTCCAGCTCTACGCCCCCATCGCGGCCTCCGCACCGACGGCCGTCACCCCCGAACAGGGCGCCGTCTGGGCCTACCCGCTCCCGGAGCACTCGCCGGACGAGGTGGCCTTCACCATGGCCAACGCCCTCCTCGGCCGTATCCACCTGTCCGGCCTGCTCCCGGACCTGCCGCCCGAGTCGCGCGCCCTGGTGCACGAGGCCGTCACCGCGTACAAGGCCGTCCGCACCGACCTGGCCCAGGCCGTCCCCGCGTGGCCGCTGGGCTTGCCGGCCTGGGACGACCCCTGGCTCGCCCTGGCACTCCACACCCCGGACACCACCTACCTCACCGTCTGGCGCCGCCCCGGCAAGGACGCCACCGCGACTCTCCCCCTGCCCCACCTCCACGGCTTCGCGGCCCGGGTAGAGGTGCTCTACCCCGCGGCGAGCCAGGCCGTCATCTCCTGGAACCCGGACACCGCCGACCTCACCGTCACGCTGCCCTCGGCCCCGTCCGCGGTACTGCTCCGCCTCACCCACGCGGCGCCCCACACCCCCTGAGTGCGCCAATGCACCAACTCCTGAAGGGATTTGACCGAGTGTCAGACAAGCAGCGGGCGGACGGCACCTTCGCCAACCCCGTGATCCCCGGCTTCCACCCCGACCCCAGCATCTGCCGCGTGGGCGACGACTACTACCTCGTGTGCTCCAGTTTCGAGTACTTCCCCGGCATCCCCGTCTTCCACAGCCGCGACCTGCTGCACTGGACGCAGATCGGCAACGCCCTCGACCGGCCCAGTCAGCTCCGTCTCACCACCGCCACCCCGTCCTCCGGCGGTATCTACGCCCCCACCCTGCGCCACCACGACGACCGCTTCTGGCTGATCGTCACCAACGTGACCCAGGGCGGCGGCAACATGCTGTTCTCCGCCACCGACCCCGCCGGACCCTGGTCCGACCCGGTCCAGCTGCCAGACATCCCGGGCATCGACCCGGACCTCGCCTGGGACCAGGACAACACCTGCTGGTGCACGATCGCCGGAGTCTCACAGCTCCGCATCGACCCGCACACCGGACAGACCTTCGGACCACCGCGCAGGATCTGGTCCGGCGCCCCCGGCGCCAAGGCACCCGAAGCACCACACCTCTACCGGATCGGCGACTACTGGTACCTGCTCATCGCCGAAGGCGGCACCGAACGCGGCCACAGCGTCTCCATCGCCCGCAGCCACACACCCACAGGCCCCTTCGAACCATGCCCGGACAACCCGATCCTCACCCACCGCAGCACCGACCACCCCATCCAGAACACCGGCCACGCAGACCTCGTCCAGGGACCCGACGACTCCTGGTGGATGGTGCTCCTCGGCGTCCGCCCACGCGGCGGAACCCCCGGCTGGCACGCACTGGGCCGCGAGACCTACCTGACACCTGTCGAGTGGGTGGACGACTGGCCCGTCATCGGGGAGGTCCCGTCCGAACTGCCCGCCCCCGCCTGGCCGCTCGCCCCCGGACCCGCCGAAGACGTCCGCGACGACTTCGACCTCAGCGAACTGCACCCGCGATGGATCTCCGTCCGCGACCGACCCGCAGAACACTGCACCACCAAGGAACGGCCCAGCCGGCTCACCCTGCACGCCCGGGGCAACTCCCTGGACGAACCCGACGTCATGTTCACCGGCCGCCGCCAACAACACCTCACCTGCCAGGCACGCACCCGCATCGACCCGGCCGAGGGACACGGCGGACTCGCCGTCCGCCTGGACGAAGAACACCACTACGAGATCGAAGCGTCCGAAGGCGAAGTACGCGTCCTCACCCGTATCGGACCCCTGCGCACCACCGTGGCGTCCCGCTCCGTAGCCGCCGGGCCCGTTATCCTCCGCCTCGACATCTCCGAAACCCCTCCCAACGGCCCCCGCACCGGCCCCGACCTCCTCACCTTCGGCATCGAGGAACCGGACAACACCTTCACCCCACTCGCCACCCTCGACGGCCGCTACCTGACCACCGAAGTCGCCGGCGGCTTCACCGGCCGAGTCATCGGCATGTACGCCGCGATGGGCACCGTCCACTTCGACTGGTTCGACTACCAGCCACTCACCGTTCCTGTGGACTGAGCGGGAGCGAGCCCGTTCAGCCGCGCGCCCCGAACGCAGCTCCACGAGGTTGCTGCGGTTCTTCGGAGGCCTGCGGTAGCCGTGCCGGTGGATCAGTTCCTCGATACGGGCCCGGGTCTCGTCGGACACCCCGGAGCGGCCGTTGAGCACCTTCGACACGGTGGGCACGAAGACGCCCGCGGTCTCGGCGATGTAGGCGATGGTCACCGCCGGACCGTCACCGCGACCGCTCCGCCCTTCCCGGTCCGGCGTCGGAGGTGTTTCTGATCGCTTGTCCGGCACGGTCGCCTTTCCCCGGCCCCTCGCCCGGGGGAGCCGTCATTCTGACACCCCCTCGCCGGGCGGACGGCGACGCTCGCCCCTCCGACCGCCCCTTTCCCGTTGCCGTTGCGCACCCGCCGGACTCCGATCGGTGCTGCCGTTTGTCCTGTGCACGTGGGCCGCTACGCCGCCGCGTCGCGGTCCATGTCTCGGACCAGGTCGATGGCCCGGCCGAGGTTGGTGAGCCGTGCGTCCAGCGTTTCGCCGGCGGGATAGAGACGGACTGTGTCGACTCCGGCGTCGCGCCACACCTTCAGCCGCTCGCACACCATGTCCTCCGTGCCGATCAGCGTGGTGGCCAGCACCATCTCGTCGGTCACCAGACCGGCCGCGCCGTCACGGTCCCCGGCCTGCCAGCGTTCCCGGACCTCCGCCGCGATCTGCGCCCATCCCTGGCGGCTGTAGGCGTTGTTGTAGAAGTTCGTGGTCCCGGAACCCATCCCGCCGAGGCTGAAGGCCAGTTCCTTCTTACGGCCGCCCACCATCGCGACCAGCGCGTCCTCGTCCTCCGCGAAGGCCACTTCCGCGCCCTGGCAGATGTCGAAGTCGGCGCGTGACCGCCCTGACGCGGCGAGACCCGCGTCCAGGTGGTCGAAGTACGCCTCCTGGGCGCCCTCGGGAACGAAGCTCGTACCCAGCCAGCCGTCGGCGATCTCCCCCGTCAGCCGCAGCATCTTCGGCGAGAGCGTCGCCAGGTAGATCGGGATGTCGTGTTCGGCACGGATCGCCAGCGCCATCGGCTTGCCGTCACCACCGGGCAGCGGGATGTGGAACTCCCTGCCGCTGTAGGAGATCTTGCCGCCCGCCACGGACCGGCGCACTATCTCCACCGTCTCCCGCATACGCGACAGGGGCCGGGCGAACGGAACACCGTGCAGGCCCTCGATCACCTGGGGGCCGGACGGGCCCAGACCCAGCAGGAAGCGGCCTTCGGAGATGTTCGACAGGGTGATCGCGGCCCGGGCGATCGCCATCGGTGTACGGGTGGCGAGCTGAATGATCGCGGAACCGAGCAGCATCCGTTCGGTGCGTGCGGCCAGATACCCCAGTGGCGAGGCCGCCTCGGCGCCCCAGGCCTCGGCCACCCAGCAGATGTCCAGGCCCAGCTTCTCCGCCTCGGTGACGAAGTCCACCGTCTCCGGCCAGCCGGTGGACGCCTCGATCGTGGTCGACGTACGCATCACACACCCATCTCTCCGGCGTCTTCGGCCAGCTTCTTGATCGATTCGAGAGTGGCGCCGATGTTCCGCTCGAACTCACGCATGCGCACGAAGACGATCTTCTGTTCCTTCTCCGGCATGCGGTCGATGGCATGGGAGAGGCCCGAGCGGCCGGGCCCCAACTGCATCCACTCCCGGAGCAGCGTGCCGTCGTCCCGGGGTTCGAGCGTGAACCGCCAGATCGCGGAGGGGTGTTCGGGGTCCTCGATGGCCCACGCGAAGACACTCGGGGGTTCGTACTCGACGATGTGGGATGTGGTGGCCCACTCCCCCAGCGACTCATGCTCACTCCTGCCCACGAACCGGGCTCCCAGCGCCGGTCCCGTCCTTCCGTCCAGCCACTCGACGGACCGCAGTTCCGTGCTCAGGCCGGGCATCAGTTCGATGTCGGAGACCAGCTCCCACACCCGTTCCGGCGGGGCAGCGATCCAGATCGGCACCTCGACCGTCGGCTTGTCCGCATAGCACGCACCCGTCCACTCCATGGCCCGGCCCTCCTCGTCGTCATAACAGCCCTCACTTCCGAAGAGCCTCTGACCACTAAAGTTGTGTAGATAGACTCACTTGTCAAGCAAAGACGGCGTCTCCTGCGGATCCCGATTCAGCCGGCGAACCGCTTCGCCACATCCGGGCGCTCGGCCAGGCGCGGCGGATAGCCCGGCCCCATCCTGGAGTGGGTGTTGTCGGCGGTCATCGGCTCACCGCAGGCGGCGCACACCACTTCGGCATGACTCTCCTGCTGACAGACGTCGTGGTACGTCACCACCGGCGGGCCTTCCTCGCCGGCCAGCCAGCGGTCCCCCCAGCGGTTCATCGCCAGCAGCACCGAATGGAAGTCACGGCCCTTCTCGGTAAGGACATAGTCGTACCGCACCGGCTGGGTCTGGTAGGGCCGCTTCTCCATCAGCCCCTCCTCCACCAGCCGCCGCAACCGGTCGGTCAGGGTGTTGCGCGCGATCCCGAGCGACTCCTGGAACTCGTCGAAGCGCTTGATCCCGTACCCGGCCTCGCGCAGCACCAGCGGCGTCCACCAGTCACCCAACAGGTCCATGGTGCGAGCGATCGAGCACGGCCAGTGCGCGAAGGAAGTACGTCTCATGGCACCAGCATACTTATCCATCTGGTAAAGCAACCCAGCAGGTAGAAGCCTTGGCGTGATCGCGAAGTCCGTGTCACGGCGTCCCCACCCGCCCGAGTACGTACTCTGCTCCGTGTCGAGGGCAGGTGCCCCGGTTCCTCGCGGATTCAGCGCGGCCTTCGCGGGCACGTCGACGGCAGGGTCAGACGCTGGTGCGCATCGGACCGCGGTTGAAGGCGACCGGGTGGCGGTGAGATCGCCGCCCGGAGCAGTCGCTGCGTTTGGGATACAGCCGAGCAGAGTCAGACAGCTGACATCTGGCGACCTGATCGATTGATGGGATGGATCTCGCTCCCACAACCCTCACTGCGACATCTCGCTCCGCAATCGCCCTGCAAATTTCGGGGACATTACACCAAGGGCTAGACAGGGCCTCGCTGCGCGCCCTATAAACATCCCATCTCTCCGAGCCGACAGCAATCGGTTGTCGCTTATGCGGAAAATCTCCCGCTTCGGGACCAGCGTGAGGAAGTACCGATGAGACTCAGAAACGCTCTCTGTTCCACCGCCGCCGCCCTGTCCGCCCTGGCGTCGCTCAGCGCCTGTGGCAGTGGCTCCGACACCTCGGCGTCGTCGAGCGGCGCACCGCTGGTCGGTGTGGACTACCCGCGTTCCGACACCGACTTCTGGAACTCGTACATCAAGTACACGCCGGAGTACGCGAAGGAGCTCGGCCTCTCACTCAAGACCACCAACTCGCAGAACGACGTCGCCAAGCTGACGGCGAACGCGCAGACGTTCATCAGCCAGGGGGTCAAGGGTGTCGCGATGGCCCCGCAGGACACCGCGGCCATCGCTCCTACGCTGGCTCAGCTGGAGGCGAAGAAGATCCCCGTCGTCACCGTCGACACCCGCCCCGACAGCCGGCATCTCGGGCGGCCAGACCTTCTTCCAGCTGCCTGAGTCGATGCTCTACCTGGGCACGGCGCAGTGGTTCGGGATGCCGGCGTCCATCTGGCTCTGCCTGGCGCTGTTCGCCATCGCCATCGTGGTGCTCGGCTGGACCAGCTTCGGCCGCTCCCTGTACGCCATCGGCGGCAACGTCGACGCCGCGAAGGCGGCCGGTATACGCAGCGACCGGGTGTTGTGGATCGTCCTTGTCGTCGGCAGTGTGCTCGCGGCCCTCGCCGGACTGCTGCTGTCCGGGCGGCTGGCCTCGGTGGCCTCCGCGCAGGGCAACGGCTACATCTTCACCGTCTTCGCCGCCGCCGTCATCGGCGGGATCAGCCTCAACGGCGGCAAGGGCACCATGTTCGGGGCGTTCAGCGGCATCCTGCTGCTCTTCATGATCCAGAACGTGCTCACCCTGGGCGGCGTTCCCGCGCAGTGGATCGGCGCCCTCAACGGCCTGATCATCCTGGTCGCGCTGATGATCTCGCGCAGCACGGGCGGCAAGGTCCAGGACTGAACAGGCGGCCGTCGCGGGGATCCACAGGAGCCGCACGGCCGCCGAGCTCCTCCCCGCTGTCCTCGCCTCTCTCGTCGCAGGGTCCACGTCCCCTGCCCCCCAGGAGTCGCCATGTCCTCCGCTGAGTCCCCCGTATCGGCATCTGCCCGCATCATCGCCCTGGACGTCCTCGACGTACGCTTCCCGACGTCGGAACACCTCGACGGCTCGGACGCGATGAACCCCGAACCCGACTACTCGGCCGCCTACGTGGTACTGCGTACCGACGCCGGCGACGGGCTGGAGGGCCACGCCCTGGCCTTCACCACGGGCCGCGGCAACGACGTCCAGGCCGCGGCCATCGCGGCCCTCGTCCCGCACGTCGTCGGCCTGTCGGTGCAGGAGGTGTGCGCCGACCTCGGCGCGTTCTCCCGCTCCCTGGTCCACGATCCCCAACTGCGCTGGCTGGGACCGGAGAAGGGCGCCATCCACATGGCGACCGGCGCCGTCGTCAACGCCGCCTGGGACCTCGCGGCCAAGCGCGCCGGCAAGCCCGTCTGGCGCTTCCTCGGCGAGATGTCGCCCGAGGAACTGGTCGCCCAGGTCGACTTCCGCTGGCTCAGCGACGCCCTCACCCCCGAAGAGGCGCTGGAGATCCTGAAGCGTGCCGACCCCAGCCGCGCGGAGCGCATCACCCTCCTCCTGGACCGCGGCTACCCCGCCTACACCACCACCCCCGGCTGGCTCGGCTACTCCGACGAGAAGCTGGCCCGCCTGGCCCGCGAAGCGGTCGCGGACGGCTTCACCCAGATCAAGCTGAAGGTCGGCGCGTCCCTGGAGGACGACATACGGCGCATGCGCGCCGCCCGCGAGGCCGTCGGGGCCGGGATCCGCATCGCTGTGGACGCCAACCAGAGATGGGACGTCCAGCCCGCGATCGACTGGATGCGCGAACTGGCCCCCTACGACCCGTACTGGATCGAGGAGCCCACCTCCCCCGACGACATCCTCGGCCACGCCGCCGTCCGCACGGCCCTCACCCCCATCAAGGTCGCCACCGGCGAACACATCGCCAACCGGGTCGTCTTCAAGCAGCTCCTCCAGGCCGGCTCCGTGGACATCGTCCAGATCGACTCCGCCCGGGTCGGCGGCGTCAACGAGAACCTCGCCATCCTGCTGCTCGCCGCGAAGTTCGGGGTGCCCGTCTGCCCGCACGCGGGCGGAGTCGGCCTGTGCGAGATGGTCCAGCACCTGTCGATGTTCGACTACATCGCCGTCTCCGGCACGACCGAGGACCGCGTCATCGAGTACGTCGACCACCTGCACGAGCACTTCGTGGACCCGGTACGCATCGCCGACGGCCACTACCTCGCCCCCGCCCTCCCCGGACTCAGCGCCCAGATGCACCCCGAGTCCTTCAAGGAGTACACGTACCCCGACGGCCCTGTGTGGGCCGCCCGTGTCTCCCGTGTCTGACACCGGACGCCTGGTGGACGGCACCGTTGTCATCAGGCAAAAGCGTCGTCACCGTCGGCGTCTTCAACTCCGGACTCCTCTCCCGCGACCGACCCACCGAAGGCATGAAATACGACCAGCAGAACGCCCCATCCGCCCTGGTCGACCGCGCCCGGGCGATCGCCGACGTCTGCGAGGCCTTCGGGACAACGCTTCCCGCCGCCGCGATCACCTTTCCCCGCACCCATCCCAGTATCATCAACGTCACTCTCGGCATGCGGACTCAGGAACAGGTCGGACGAACATGGAACTCCACGGGCGGGCCGTCCCCGAAGACCTCTGGGACGAACTCCGTGCCCAGGGGCTCATCAGATCGGACGTACCCGGTGCCGACGGCCGGGGAAGGGGTGCGCAGTGTCTCTGACGGACAAAGCTATCGAACGGATCCGCGAGCTGATCCGCACCGGCGCACTGCCGCCGGGATCGAAGCTCCCCCCGGAACCGGATCTGGCCGCCCAGCTGGGCCTGTCCCGCAACCTCGCCCGCGAGGCGGTCAAGGCACTGGCTGTCGCCCGAATCCTGGAGGTCCGCCGGGGCGACGGCACCTACGTCACCAGTCTCCAGCCCAGCCTGCTCCTGGAGGGACTCGGCGGGGCGGTGGAACTGCTGCAGGGCGACTCCGGCGTTCTGCAGGACCTCATGGAGGTGCGGCGGCTCCTCGAACCGGCCGCCACCGCACTGGCCGCCACCCGCATCTCCGACGACCAACTGGCCGAGGTCAAAACCCACTTGGACGCCATGCGCGAGGCCCGCGACGATGTCGAACTGCTCAACGCGCACGACGCGGCCTTCCACCGCGCGGTCGTCGCCGCGACGGGCAACGAAACACTGCTGACCCTGCTGGAGGGCGTCTCCGGCCGGACGCTGCGCGCACGGATCTGGCGTGGCCTGGTCGACGACCAGGCGGGGGGCCGGACCCTCGCCGAGCACGAGGCGATCTACGCGGCCCTCACCACGCGCGACAGCGCCCTCAGCCAGGCCGCCGCGCTGCTGCACGTCAGCAACACCGCGCAGGCACTGAAGGAGCACCTGCGCGACAAGCAGCCCCTCCCCTTCGAAGAGGCCGCACCGAAGTAGCGACCGCTCCTGGCCGACAGGAAAGTTGCCGGTCCCACTCCTCGTCGGTGAGAGCCGCTCGTACGGACTTCAGCGGCTCGCGAGCAACAGCACCATCTTCGTGGCACCCCACGGCCTCAACAACGGCTGGGCCAACAGCGGCCACGGCGCCGCAGGCACTTTCTACGAGGGCGTGATGACGTCCGGCTACCCGTCGGACGCCACCGAGAACGCCGTACAGACCAACATCGACACCGCCGGCTACGGCAGGTGACACCGAGGGCGGCTCGAGTGGCGCTCAGGGACTGACAGCAGCCGTCACACCCGTCAGCTCCCTGTGGTACGGGAGTTTCGAGGCCCGGACGGGCCGGGCTTCGGTCACTGTCCCGTCCATCCGGTCCACCGCACGGAGGTGTCGGT
Organism: Streptomyces sp. B21-083; assembly: GCF_036898825.1. GTDB lineage: Bacteria > Actinomycetota > Actinomycetes > Streptomycetales > Streptomycetaceae > Streptomyces. The sequence continues at coordinate 1,271,518 of NZ_JARUND010000002.1, forward strand.
CGGGCAGCGCGTCACCTGGTGGGCCGGCGCGGTGGTGGCCCGGCCCGCGCGCAGCACCGCCAGTACCGTGTCGTCCCGGTCCGTGCCGCCTCCGGGCCGGAGCGCGACCGGTCCGCCGAATTCGTGTCCCAGCGGCTGAGCGGCGTATCCGGCCTCGGTCAACGCGAGCCACACGCGCATCAGCGCCACGCCCGCGTCGAGCCTGTCGGTGACCGTCCGCCGAGGGCCCCGCAGGACCAGTACGGCTCCGCAGTTGCGCAGTCCGCGAGCCCGGAGCCGGTCCGTCGCCATGGACGGTGGTGTCGCCCACCGGGGTGGAACCGCCCGGCTCCCCAGGACGCGGCCGACGGCACGGGTCGTTCCCGAAACTCCGAGCAGCTCGCTCGGATCACCGAACGAGCGCCGGCCGTCCTCGGTCCGCGCCCGTTCCCTCAGCCACTCCCACAGCGCACCGTCGGCCGAGCGGCCGTCCCGCGCGGCGTCGAGCTCGGTGCGGGCGAGCCGGCCCAGGGCCGTGGCTCCGGTGATCGTTTCCAGGGTGAGGTTCCGCTCGGTGCACGTCAGTTCGATCCGTTTCAGCGTGGTCCCGTCGATCGGTGTCCGCAGCAGATCGTCCCGGTGGGTGCTGCGCAGGCCGAGGGCTCCTTGCCGGGCGAGCACGTCGTCACGCAGTCGGTCGCAGTGGAACCGGCCCGCGAACCAGTCCGCCTCGCCCGGATCGGCGGTGGCGGAACTGCCCTCCCACTCCCCGTGTGCGAGGTAGGACATCGCCCCCAGCGCACAGCCGAGGCTCTCCGCCCAGCCCAGCGCGTCAGGTGCGGCGGAGGGCCAGCGCCCGGGGTCCGGCGCGAGCCGCACCGTACGCCCGTCGACAGGCTCGAAGCGCCAGGGCTGGGCGTTGTAGGGCGACGGTGCGAGCCGGGCGCCCCGCAGCACGACGGCGAGACGTTCGGGGAGCGGACGTACGGGCAGGCTTGCGGGCGTGGACTCGGGCGGGCGGAGGCGGGCCGGAGTCTGAGCCGATGCCCGGGCCGCCGTCCGGACCGCTCGCAGGGTCCGCGCGAGTTCCAGCGGCATCCGGATCCGGTGGGCGAGCGCCGCCGCGCGGGGCATGGCCGCCGCGTGCAGGTCCACGGTGACGACATGCCGCGTCCTGCGGTTCATCAACAGGTCCAGTACCACCCTGCTGCCCAACGCGCCCATGCCGAGCACACAGTAGGAGATCTGCGGCCAGGTTCCGCCGTTGGACAGCCGGTCGGCCATGACCGGGAGGTAGTCACTGGGGAAGTGGGTTCTGCCGAACCACCGTACCGAGTCCCAGACGCGGCTCTCCCGGTGGGCCTCGGCGGTGGCGGTGCCGTAGAAGGGCACGGGACGGCGACGGTAGTCGAAGACGTACACGGCCGGCTTCCCGCCGAAGTCCGCACCCGCGACAACGGGGATGCCGCGCTGTGCGGCCCGCTCGTGGAGCTGGTACTTGACCCAGGCGGACATCTGCGGGTCGATGGCGTCGAAGGCGACATGGACGCCGTCCAGCGCCTCGTCCAGGTTCTCCAGCGTCAGCCCCTCCGGGCACACGGTCACTTCGGCCGACGGGTTGATGGCGCGCACCCGTTCGGCCAGCACCTCGGGCTTCGGCCGGCCGGCGTCAGCGAGCACACAGGCCTGTCGGTTCAGGTTCGTGACGTCGAAGTGATCCGGGTCGGCGAGCCTGAAGCGCACCACGCCGAGCCGTGCCAGCGGCTCGACCACCGCGCCGCCGACACTGCCGCAGCCTGCCACGAGCACAGTCGCCGCGCGCAACGCGGCCTGCTCGCGCTCGTTGACGATGCCGAGGTTGCGGGTCACCGCCTCGGCCCCGGCCTCCGCCACGGCGACGTCGGACAGGTCCGTGTCGTGAGCGTCGCTGTCGTGAGCACCCGTGTCGTGAACGTCCGTGTCATGCGTCATGGCGGCGGCCTCCCTCTCGGCGGAGGACGTCCGGACCCTGTTCCGTACGGCCGCGGAGTCGGCGGGGTTCGCGCTGACGGGTTCGGATCATGAGAGTTCCTGTTCTGGTCGGGGGCGTCTTCCCTGGGGGCGGGCGCTCACGGCGTGCGTTCGTCGATCAGCCGGAGGAGCTTTCCCGTCCGGGAGTTGACGACGAGCCCGGCGGCCGGAACGCACTCCACCGTCAGCGGGCTGATCAGCCCGGCGTCGACGTGCTCCGCGAACATCGGGCGGATCTCGTCGAGCCGGCTCGCGACGGCCTTGCCCACGGCGTCCGGATCACCGAGGTCGCCCGCGATCCGCACCACCAGCTCGTCCCGGCCGTCCTTACGGCGCTGCACCACCTGCGTGCCGACGAGGGGCCGGCCGCCGGCCACCTGTTGCACCACGGCGCGCAGATCCTCCAGATACACGGTGATCGGCCCGACCCGGGCGCCCTCGTCGGAGCGGCCCAACAGCCGGAACACCCCTTCCTCGCGGTCCACCCAGGCGCCGCGGTCCCCGGTGGGATACCGGATCACGGGCATCAGCCGGCGGGCCAGATCGGTCACGACCAGGCGTCCGGGCCGGCCCGGTTCCCTGACGGTCTCGCCCGTGTCGTCGTCGACGATCTCCATCACGGTCTGCGGCCGGTGGGTGCGGTGGACCCGGGGATCAGGGTCGTCCGCCACCGGCGCTCCGAGCATGCCGCCGTCCACGCTTCCGTAACCCATGGAGCGGATACGGGCGTTGGGGAACGCCGTTTCGAGAAGCGGGCGTTGGTCCTCGTAGAAGGACTCGCCGCCGAACATCACGAGGTGGACGTCGGGCGCGGGGTGGTTCGACTCGGTGAGCTGGGCGGCGAGTTGACAGATCGTGGTCGGTGGTCCCAAGAGCGCGGTGGCGGCGAACTCGTGGATGACGTGTGCCGTGTACTCCAGCGGGGCGGACGCGATGGGCAGGTGCACGTTCGGTACCGAGGACTCCTGCAGGCACAGCACGTTGAACAGGAAGCTGGCGTACAGCTCCCCGGCGTAGAAGAGGTTGGCGATCCGGTCGCCGGGACGCAGTCCGGCGTGCTCGAAGCCGTTGCCCTGGAGCCGGCTCATGCCCAGCAGTTCCTGTCTGGTGTAGACGGACAGTTTGGGCTCGGTGGTGGTGCCGCCGGACTTGAAGACGATGCCGTCGGTGAGCGGGCCGGTGAGCACCCTGCTGTCATGGGCGGTGTTGGCGCCCCAGAAGGACAAGTGGTCCAGGACGGGGAGGTCCTCCAGGACCACGGGCCCGGGCGGTACCTGGGCGTACAGGTCTCGGTAGTAGGGCGAGTGCTGACGCACGAAGTCGACGAGTTCGGTGAGGTCGTCGGCGTAGTACGGGGCCACGGTGGAACCTCCTTGGTTCGCGGGGAAGGGGCTCGCGGGGAGGGGAAGAACGGAGGAAGGTGGAGCGGGAGAGGCAGGAGGGGCGGCGGATCGGGGTGTCCCCCTTCTCAGCCGTCGTCCTCGGTCAGCCCGATACCGAGGTCCGTCACGCGGTAGATGCGGGTGCCGTCGGCCCACATCCAGGCCTCGGCGACGGCGTAGGGCCCGCGTTCGGTCTCGCCGGTCTCGGTCACCTCCAGTTCGACGGTGATCGTCTTGTTGCGCGGGGTCACCTGGCCCCGGTACTTCCAGGTGACCGGGCGTCCGGGGAGTACCGGTTCGAAACGCGGCCGGCGCAGACCGTCACCCAGTCCGCTCTCCATGGCGTAGAACTGGAGGAGTTGGTACATGGCCTGCACGCCCAGGGATCCCGGCTGGACCGGGTCCTGGAAGAAGTGGGCCTTGAAGAACCATTCGTCGGCGTCCACGTCCTTCTCCGCCCGCAGCCTCCCGAGCCCGGCGCGGCCGCCGTCCGGCCACCAGCCGGTGACCCGGTCGAGCATCAGCAGCATCGGACCGGGCAGGTGGAGCGGCCCGTCGAAGTACTTCGCGGGCCGGGGGCCGAGATCGACACGGATGTCGCACGGCCGTTCCAGGGCCCGCCGTTCGTCGTCGGTCGGCGGCAGTCCGATCTGGTTCTCGAACGCCGCCGGCGGGAAGAAGCCGAACATGGTGGTGAGCGTGAACACCGGTTCGCCGTCGGCGAAGCACTCCACCCCGAACGTCTCGATGATCATGTCGCCGCTGTGCGCGATGTCGAGCAGGCGGGTTCGGGTGCGCAGCACCTCTGTGCCGGGCCGGATCTCCCGCAGGACTGTTCCCGTGCCGTCGAGGTTGCGGAACAACAGGTCCTCGTCGTGACCTAGGGCGCTGCCGACATAAGAGGCCAGCCAGCCGCTGGCCTGCAGGACGACCTCCATGAGCACGCCGAGCGGCATGACGGCGAAGCCGTTCTGCTCGAAGTACCAGACCTCGTCCGGAACGTCGTACTCCACCTCCACCGTGCTGCCCGCCTTCGGTACCCAGGCGGGGCCCTCCACGGCGACGGCTCGGCTCATGAAGTGGAACGGCGGCCCCGGGAGCCGCGCCAGCCTGCGGGCGCTGTCGAACGGGGCGTAGGCGGCGCCGAAGGCCTCACTCGGTTTGCCCCACGCGCAGGCGAGCATCGAGGCGTAGTCGTAGAGGAAGCCCTGGGCTTCGGCGATCGCCGTCGTCTCGTGATGGCCCGCGAGACCGGCCAGCGCGCGGTGCGGGACGGGCGCGCCGGTCGGCTGGACCGCGGCGGGTCCCAGGTGCCGCCAGTGGGTCAGCGGCCAGTCCGGGACGAGCCTCAGCCGGACCCCCCGCGCATGGAATGCCTTGACTCCGTCGACCGTGCACAGCACGTCCGCCACCAGTTCCGGTTCGGGTCCGGTGGACAGCCCCGACACGAACACCTCGTACGTCAACTTCCTGCTGTCAGGCGTCACTTGGCCTCGGCAGAGCATCGGCACGGGGTTGCCCGGGGCCGGTTCGAAGCGCCAGCCGTCGCGGTCGACGGTGCAGCCGAGGGCGGCGAGATGGAACGCCATGGCCTGCAGGCAGCCTTCGAACATGAGGGTGCCCGGCATGCACGGGTCCTCGGGGAAGTGGCCCTCGAAGAACCAGTCGTCGGGTGAGACCGGGGTGACGGCCCGCAGACAGCCGCGCCCCCAGGGCCCACCGGCAGGGTCGAACTCCGTCATCTCGTGCAGGAGTCGCATACGCCCGTCGCCTGTCCGGGGCGAACGGATGTGGCTGCGGGTGAGTTCCCAGCCGGCGCCGAAGCAGTCGAAGGGTCGACCCTCGGTGAACGCCCGCACCGCGTCGGGACCGAAGGAACGCACCGGGGAGCTGACGGGTGGCGGGTCGAAGGGCAGCGCGGGGTCAGGGGTCTCGGTCGCCGGATCCCACAACACGCCGCCGGTGCGCGCGAGTTCGTCGTCGGTGAAGAAGCCCGCCTGGCCGCCCCGCATGGTCAGCCGGAGTTCGTCCCCGACGTAGCAGTCGTAGTGGAAGAAGAACAGCCGGATGCCGCCGTGCTCGCCGTGGCCGTCGATATGGATCTCGTAGCGGAGTGTCTCGCCCGGGAGCGGCGGGCTGCCGTGGTAGGTCAGTTCGCAGCCGAGGAGACGGTAGACACGTTTATCCCGGTTGAGCAGATCCACCCCGAGCCAGCTGATCAGCAGCAGGTCGGCCTGGCCGGCCTCGACCATGATCCCGGCGGGCATACGTCCGCACGCGTCGAGGTACCAGCTGTCGAGCCGGACGTCGGTCTCGGTCCGGATGGTCCCGGTGCCCATGGACGCCGGCTCCGCGTCGATCCCCGTGACGCGGTCCGCGAGCAGCATCGGCGGCGCCGGCATCCGGGTCTGCCGCCGGTAATGGTCCTGCGTGGCGAACAGGGGGCCGAACAGGGCGGACACCGGTCCGGTGGCGAGACGTTCCAGGTCGGCGCGGGTGAAGACGGGGCCGTGGGGTACCTCGGCTGCGGCGGGGGGTCGTGTGGCCGCGGGCGTGGCCACTGCCGGAGGAGCCGGCGGCGCGGGGAGCGGGGGTGGGGGCGACCCGATGGCGTTCGGCGGCGAACCGGCAGCGTTCAGATGAGCGGCCAGGAGGTGGGCCGCCGCCCGCTGTCGTGTCGCCAGGAACTCCTCGTGCACCCGGGCCTGGACGGCGAGGAAGTGACGGTGGGCGGAAACGGCGAGGTGCCGCGCCTCCATGACCGCGGTCGTCGCGGGGTGGTGCGTGCGGGCGCCGAGGGCCGGCGTGACGCCGGCCGGCGCGGCGGGGGCCTGGGCCGGGACGGGCACCGGAGCGGCGGCCGGCGCGGGGAGCAGGATCCGATCCGGATCCCCAACCACCCCGGGAGCGCCGTGGGTTACCGCGTCCCGCGCCGGGACCTGAACCTGGACCGCGTGGTACTCCGGTGCACTCGGAAGCCGGGGTGCCCTCGGCATCACCTCGGGGGACGGTGGGGTGCCGGGACCGGGCAGCCGGATCGCCGGTGGGTGCGCGGGCAGGGTGAGCCGGCGGCTCGCAGATCGGGGCTCGGGCCGGGCCGCGGCCAGCCTGTCGCACAGGGCGTCGGTGTCCGCCTCCACTCCCGCCGCCACCAACTCCAGTGCGGCTCGAAGCAGTTGACTGATGCCGCGGCCCACGGGAGCGTCCAGAGACACCGCGACGTGCTCGCGGTCCCCCAGGACCCGCCTGATCCATCCCGCACAGTGGCTGCGGGGACCGTGTTCGACGAAGACCCGGACACCGTCCTCCCATGCCTGTTCTACGGTACGGCCGAAGTCGATCGGGCCCAGGGCCTGTTCTGTCAGCGCGTCGGCCGCCGCGTCGGCGCTCGCGCGGTACCAGCGACTGGTGGAGCAGGTGTAGAAACGCACACCGACATCCGTGGTGGGCAGATGGTGCATCCGCCACCAGGTGTCCCGGATCTCCGCCAACTCCGGTACGTGCGCGGCGACCTGGTAGGGAATGTGCAGCGCCTGGGTGGTGCCCAGCCGGTCCAGGACCCGCAGGCAGCCGCTCGCCTCACCGCCGAACACACACGAGTCGGGGGTGTTGACGACCATCAGGTGCACCCCGGGTTCGTCACCGATGGCGGCCCGCACCCGCTCGACGGGCTCCTCCACCTGGTAACTCGCCCATACCGTGCCCTCGACACCCAGTTTCCGCCAGGCACGGCGCGGCACCTTCAGCTCGCCCACCACACCGTCCGCGAACAGCTGGGCCCGCCGGGCCTGCGCGGACAGGCCCGTGACGTCCGTCCAGGCGCCGAGCGACGCCAGCGCGCTGGACTCGCCCGAGGAGTAGCCGAGCGAGGCGTTCGGTTTGATCCGCAGCAGCGTTCGGGTGATCCGGGCGTGCAGCTGGCCGAGTACGGACGCGCCCCAGATCTGGTCGAGCGCGTGCAGGGGCCGGGGCCGCTCGCCCTCGTGGGCCCAGCCTACGAGCCCGTGCAGCGGGCCGCTGCGCTCCTCGACGGCGGCGAGCAGGTCGGGGAAGGCCAGCATGACGTCGGCGCCCATACCCGCGTACGCCATGGATCCCCCGGAGAAGACGAAGGCCACTTCGCCTCCCACCGGTCGGTCACGGAACGCCGTGAGGTCCGGCCGTGCGCCGCCCTCCCCGGCGAGCCACCTCCGCGCCGCCTCGGCACGGTCGGCGAGATCCTCCGGGCCGGCGGCGGCCAGCGCCAGCCGGGCCGGCCCTTCGCGCGACTCACGTCCCTCGGTGAGGGCGCGCACGACGTCCGCGCGGCTGTCCCCCGAGAACACATGGACCCTGCGCGGGAGTTCGGTGAGGTAGGGGGCCCGATCGGCAGCGCGCAGCCGTATCTGTCGGACGGGCCCGCCCAGCGGTTCCACCCCGGCCACGGCGGTCCGAGCACGCAGTGCGGGGCGGGCCGGAGCGCCGGCCCGCGGAACGGCCCGGTGGTGCAGGGCCAGCGCCGAGGACACCACGGCGAGCAGTCCACTCGCGGCGTGGGCACGGCCGAACAGATCGGCCGGATCGAAGTGATCCGGTGTGGCGTCCGGCTGCGTGGGGTCCCCGACGGTCCACCGCCGCGCGACGGCGTCCTCGTTGTGGTCCTCGGACGGTGGCGTTTCCGCCAACTCCGTGTCCAGCAGGGCGAGAACGGGGTCGCCGTCGGCGCGGGCGTCGGCGAGTCGCTTGAGCACCAGTACGACAGCCGCGTCTCCCGGCCGGTCGTCCCGGCCGAGTTCGGCCTGGGCCGCGCGGTGGACGGGCTCGTGCGAGAGGTCCACCGCGCCGACCAGCACGGCGTCGGCGTCGCCCGCCCGCAGTGCCCGTGCGCCGACCTCCAGCGCCACGAGGCCGGAGGCCTCCTCCGCGCTGATCGTGAACCCTGGCCCGGTCAGGTCGAGTTGGGCACTGATCCGGTTCGCGACCAGATTGGGCATCGCCCCGACCACGGCGGACGCCGACTGGGCCGCCGTCTGCACGGCGTCCCGCAACTCCCGTACGCGATCGAGGTCAGCGGCATCGACTTCGTTTCCGGTCCCGGTTTCGTTCTCGTCCAGCAGCTCCGGGATCCGCCAACGCGTGATGTACCGGGCCACTTCGGGATCGCAGCCCATGCCGATGAGCACCATGGTCCGGTCCCCGGGCAGGGGCGTGCGGTCCGCCGCCTCGCGGGCCGCCTCAAGGACCAGGAGTTGCTGGGCGTGGGTGCGTTCCAGGTCCAGGGGCGGGAACCGCAGCCCGTCCAAGGCCACTTCCACGGTGTCCCGGGCGGCGTCCCGGCGCTCCCCCGCGAACAACGCGTCCCGCAGATCGGGCATGCCCCGGCCGTCACCGACCCGCGCGCCGACGGCGACGACGGCGATCGGTTCGGGCATCCGAAGGGTGCGCGGGGGCGGGGGAAGCGCCGGGGTTCCGGAGTCTTCGCCGGTCCACGCGTCGACGATCAGGTGGGCGTTGTTGCCGCCGAAGCCGAACGCGCTGACCGCCGCACGGCGCGGCCCTGTCCACTCCTCGGGTTCGTGCAGCAGCCGCAGCGGGGTGCCGGAGAGCGCCGCGAGGGGTTCCTCCGCGCCGACCGTCGGCGGGCGGATCCCGGCACGCAGCGCGCCCAGCGTCTTCAGCAGCCCGGCGGCGCCGGCCGCGGTGATCAGATGGCCCACATTGGACTTGGCCGAACCCACCGGCAGGTCCCCCGCGTCGGTGAACACCCGCGCCGCGCTGCGTACTTCCACCGCGTCACCGACGGGCGTGCCGGTGGCGTGACATTCGAGCAGGCCGACACTCTCCGGGGCGACGCCCGCGGCTTCGTAGGCCTGCCGCATCGCCCGTTCCTGGCCGTCCTCCGAGGGGACGAGCAGTCCGCTGCCCCGGCCGTCGTTGGACAGCCCGATCCCGCGGATCACCCCGAAGACGGGCGCTCCGGCGGCGAGGGCGTCGTCGAGACGCATCAGGGCGACGAAGGCGGCGCCCTCGGCGGGGACGAGGCCGTCGGCGTCCCGGTGGAAGGGCCGGCTCGACCCGCTGCGGCTCATCGCCGCAAGGCTGCAGAAGCTGACCTGGAGAAAGAGGTCGTCAGCGCTGTTCACCCCGCCCGCCACCATCAGGTCGGCCCGGCGCTCCTGCAGCTTCCGGCAGGCGAGCCCGATTGCGTAGAGCGACGAGGCGCAGGCCGCGTCGAGGGCGAACCCGCCCAGTCCCAGGCCGAGTTCGCGGGCGGCGAGGTGCGCGGGCAGGCCGGACATGAAGCGGTTGCGGGGGTCTGGCGGTGGGCCGCCCGACGTCAGGTACTGGTCGCGCAGCCAGATGTGTTCGGCGTAGGACGCCATGCCGGTCGTGGGGAACGACAGGTTGCCCAGCACCAGTCCCGCGCGGTGCAGCAGCCGTTCCTGGCCGGCCTCCCGCAGTGCGGCGGCGGCTCCGTGCCACGTCCAGTGGAAGACGGGATCCAGGGACGGGTCCAGCGGACCGGAGGCGGTGAAGTCCGTGACATAGCCGGCGGTCCGGCTCCAGGTCCGGTCCACGCAGTCGGCCGGATCGCCGAGTGCCCAGGTGTCGGACAGGCGACGGCGGTCCTGCGGGGTTTCCCGCAGACTGACCCGGCCCGCGAGGACGTTGTCCCAGAAGGTGTCGGGGTCGGGGGCGTCGGGCATGACGCAGCCGCGTCCGACGACAGCGATCGGTTCGAAGCGCATGGCCCCGGTCACCTCCGGCCCGGTGTCCCGGCGGGTGCCGGAAGAGTTCGTACGGAACGGTCGCCGCCGGAGGCGGAACCGGAGCGGGTAGCGGTGGCGACCTGAGCTGCGTCCGACGCCGAATCCGGGGCGGAGGACCGGGCCGTCGAGACTTTGTTGGTGTCCGGGCGGCGAACGAGGGTCACCCCGAGCAACTCCGTGTGCACCGACCCGTCCGGTGCCAGCAGGGCCACGTCGCAGGAGACATCGAGGTCCCGAGCCGCGCCCCGGGCGAGCACCACGCACCGGGCGCCCTCCCCCACCGGGCCCCGGGCCATGGTCCTGACCTCTACCACGCCCATCGGGAGGAACGCGCCGTCGTGCACGTACTCGGCCCATTTCAGGGCGAGTTGGAGACCCGCGTCGACCGCGGCGGGATCGGTGTGCCAGCCCTCTCCGGGCCAGTCCAGTTCGCGTACGCCGCGTACGAGCGCGGCGGCGGCCGTCGCGGAGATTCCCTCCAGGGCGGTGATCGCGTGGAAGGCCGGACCGTGGAACAGCACGTGGCCGTCGTAGATCTCCTGGTCCGGCGGGCCGCCGAGATCCCGGGCGTCGTACCGGACCGACTCGTTGATCGGCCGGTCCGCTTCCGTCAGGACCTCGACCGCCGCCCGGTAGTGCGGCAACGGAGCACCGCTGGTGAGTTCCAGGACGAGCCGCGGCGACGCGGGATCCCCGGCGGGAGCCGCCATTCCACGGACCCTCAGCCGTTGCCCCTGCTCCGGGGACGTGTCCGGTCCGTCGATGCCGATCCGGCTGAGCACTTCCAGGTCACGCAGGACGAAGCCCTGGGCATCAGGACGCCAGGCCCGGGCGGCGCCCAGGAACCACTCCATGACCAGCGCCATCGGCACCACCGGGGTCGCGGCGACGCTGTGGTCCGCCAGATACGGGTGGGAAGCGAGCCCGACCTCGATGTCCCCGCCGACGGCCTGTGCCGGGGACGCGCCCAGGGACGCGGAGGCGTCCGCGGCGCCGGCGGTCAGGGAGACCCGCACCCGAGCGGGATCGGGTACGTCGCTCAGTTCCCGGAGCAGAGCCCGGGCGCCCGCGTCCGTCGGGATCAGCGGCACGCCCTGCTCACGGAAGTGCTCCCGCAGCTCCGGTCCCACCATGCCGCCGTCCCAGGGGCCCCAGGCGATGGACTTCACCAGGCAGTTCGGACGGTTCACCGCGAGGGTGGACGCGACCTGTGCCAGGACCTCGTTCGCCATGGCGTAGTCGGCCTGGCCGGTGTTGCCGAAGCGACCCGCCACGGAGGAGAACACGCACACCAGGTCGAGCGGATCGTCCGCTGTCGCCGCGAGCAGTGCCCGCAGCCCTTCCACCTTGGTGTCGAAGACATCCGCGAACTGCGCGTCGGTCTTGTCGGCGAGCCGGCTGTCCGCGAGGACGCCCGCTCCGTGGACGATGCCGCTGATGGGCCCGAACTCCTCGCGCGCCGTGTCGAGGGCCGTGTGCAGCGCCCGCGCGTCGCGGGTGTCCACGGACAGATAGCGCACCCGGGAGCCGCTCGCCGCGATGGCGTCGAGGGTCGCCCGGATCTCGCGGACAGCCAGCACACGGGCGGCCTCGGCGGCCAGTTCCGCCGGGGACGGAATCGTGCCGCCCTGTCGGCGGGCGTGGCCGGCGAGCAGTCCCTTGAGCTGCCTCTCGTCCGCGGCCTCGGCCAACCCGGGCGGTTCCTCGGTCAGTTCGGTGCGGCCCAGCAGGACGATGGACGGCAGATGAGCCTCGGCCAGGGCGCGCAGGGTCACCGCCGTCACCCCGCGGGCGCCGCCGGTCGCGACGATCACGGCGTCCGGGCTCAGTGGTCCGGCGTGTTCCCCCGCCGCTTCGGCCGGCCCGGCGGGCTCGGCCCTGTCCCGCAGCGCCCAGCGGGTGCCGTCGGCTCGCAGTCCGATGTCGCCGGCCGAACCGCCGGCCAGCAGTTCGGTGGCGAGCACCTCGGCGAGGGCGTCGGCGTCGCGGTCACCGCGCTCGCAGTCGACGGCCTTGACTTTGGCGTCGGGCCACTCCTTCGCGGCGGTCCTGGCCAGCCCGGCCGACCCGCCGAGCCAGGCCCGCTCACCCTGTCCGCCGCCCAGCCCGAAGTCACCTCCGGTGTCCTGGACGGTGACGAACACCCGTCCGTGCGCGGCCAGTTGCCGGGCCACGGAACGCGCCGCGTCGAACGCCTCCCGGTTGACGGAGGTCGCCGCCTCGGCGGAGGTGACGGGGCGCAGACCGGAGAGCAGCACCACGCCACCGCCCTCCGCGTCGGCCACATCACCGGCCTCGGCCAACACGGCCTCCGTCACGACCGCGGCCCGGACGCCGTGCTCCCCCAGCCGGTCCACCAACCGCTGGGCCACACCGGTCCCCTCGTCGGTGACAAGGACCGGCCCGTCCCGCAGCCCCGCCAGCTCCATCCCCGGAAGCGGCGCGGTCACCATCACGCTGACGGCCCGTGCCAACTGGGGCGGCGGTGGGCTCTGTTCCTCAATCAGCCGGGGCGGCGGCACGGGCAGGGCGACCGGCGCCACCGCCCCGGACTCGGCTTCACGAAGCTTGTCGGTGATCTGCTGCAGCGTGCGCAACGGCGCGAGCTCATGAGCATCCACCCGGGCAAGCGCCGGCACGCGATCACGCAGGACAGAGAGAATCTGCACCCGCTTGATGGAATCGATCCCCAGATCCGTCTCCAACTCCATATGGGGTTCCAGGATCTCTGCTGGGAAACCCGTCTTCTCAGCGACCACTTCGAAGAGCACGGCAGCCAGGTCTTCCTCGACAGTCGGGGCCGAGACGGGCGTGGTGGCAGGGCTGCCGGACTGTTGCGCCTCCCGCAACTTGTCGCCGATCTGCTGCAGCGTGCGCAACGGCGCGAGCTCATGAGCATCCACCCGCGCGAGTGCCGGCACACGATCACGCAGGACAGAGAGAATCTGCACCCGCTTGATGGAATCGATCCCCAGATCCGTCTCCAACTCCATATGGGGTTCCAGGATCTCTGCTGGGAAACCCGTCTTCTCGGCGACCACTTCCAGCAGCAGTACACCCACGTCCAGCCCGGGGGCGACGGGAGTGGTCTCCGCCCTCGGGGTGGCTGTCGGTGCTGCCGCCGTTTCGGTCTGTGGCGGCGTCGACGGCGCGAACTCCACTGTGGGTAGCGAGAGTTGGGGTGCCGGCGGGATCAGGCGGGCCGGCTCCGGAAGCGGGGTGCCGGCGAACGCGCCGAGTGAGGGTGTCTCCAGCGTCCGCAGGAACTGCATATGGCTCTCCGCCATGGTCCGCTGAAACTCCGCGTGTGCTTCGGCGGCCTGCCGCTGCGTCTCCTGGAAGGCCGACAGCCAGGAATCGGCCGTAGCCGCTCCGCCGGGCGGAGCCGGTGCGAACCCGGCCTCCGGGGCCACCTCGGCCTGCGCTGCCGCTGCGGCGGGGACGGGCCGGGGCAGTGCCTTCGCTCCCCCCGGCGGCGGGTAGAGCGCACCGTGGTTGGCGCCGGAGATCGGTACCGCCATCCGGGGCCGGGAAGGGGACTGGGCGGGGGACTGTGCGGGGGGCTGGGGATGCGCACCCCGGTCTCCGTCCTCGCGGGCCTCGGCCGGGACGCCCACCGCCCACAGCGCGTCCAGGTCCACGGCGACACCGGACACCGCCAGGGTGCCCAGGGCCTGCTGGAGCGCCGTGACGCCGTGGACGCCCCTGCGGTCCAGGCTGAGGGCCAGATGTTCGCGGCCGTCGAGGATCTCCCCGGTCAGCCCGGTCATCGTCGACCCCGCCCCGACCTCGACGAACGTGCGTACCCCCGACTCGTACATCGCCTCGACACCGGCGACGAACCGCACCGGTGACAGCAGATGCCCGGCGATCCTCTCCCGGATCAGCGCGGGATCGTCCGGATACGGCTGCGCGTCGGCGTTGCCGTACACGTCGAACTTCGGCGCCCGCAGGTCCAGGTCGTCCAGGAACTCGGTGAACGGTTCGACCGCGTCGGCCATCAGCGGAGTGTGGAAGGCACCCGACGCCCGCAACCGCCGTACGGCGACTCCCCCTGCGCCGAGCCGACGCTCCAACTGTTCCACGGCGTCGGCCCGTCCGGACAGGACGACCTGCCGCGGAGCGTTCTCGTTGGCGACCCACACCGCGTCCTCGAAACCTTCGGTCAGTGTGGCGACGTCCTCGCGCGAAACCCCCATCACCGCGAGCATGACGCCCGGCTCCGTGGCCGCGTCACGCATCAACTCCCCGCGCCTGCGCGCCAGTCGTAGCAGCACGCGCTCGTCGAGGACTCCGGCGGCGTGCAGCGCGACCAGTTCACCGAAGCTGTGACCGGCGACGCAGTCGGGCTCGACACCCGCGGCACGCAGCACGGCGAGCAGTGCGGCGCTCTGCACGGCGAGCGCCGGCTGGGCCCACTCGGTGCGGGTGAGCAGGTCCCGCTGTGCGGCGCGGCTCTCCTCCGTGAAGGCGGGAACCGGGAACACCACCCGGTGCAGGGGAAGTTCGGCGTCGAGTTCCTGCCCGGCCGCCCGGTCCCAGGTTTCCCGGGCCGCAGGGAGATGTATGGCCAGGTCGGCACCCATACCGGTGTACTGGCTGCCCTGCCCGGAGAAGAGGAAGGCCGTCCGGCCGGGCGTGGCGGTGCCGGTGCGGTAGGTGACGCCGTCCGGCGTGGTCAGCGGGCGGTCGGGGTCACGGCGGATCAACGTGCTCAGCTGCTCCAGCCGCTTCGCGAGATCCTCGGGCCCCGTGGCGGTCATGGCGAGCCGGTACGGATCGGACGGCCGGAAGGCCCGCTGAGCCGCCAACGCCGCTCCGGCCCATGTGCCGTCCGCGACCTCGTTCGCCAACTCCGCTGCTCGCGTGAGAAGTTCTTCCGCCGAGGACGCGCCGAGGACAACCAGTTCGGTGGGCACTGTCCGGGCCGGCGGAACCGGACGGGACCGCGTCCCTGGCGTGGGAACGTACTCCTCCAGCGTGAGATGGAAGTTGGTGCCACCGAACCCGAAGCTCGACACGGAGGCACGCCGGGGCTGCGCCGTGTCCTTCACCCAGGGGCGGGCCTCGGTGTTCAGATACAGCGGGCTTTTCTCCAACTCCAGTGCGGGGTTGGGTCGTTCCACCTTGATCGTGGGCGGCAGGACCTTGTGCCGGAGTGCCATCACGGCCTTGAGCAGCCCGGCCGCGCCCGCAGCCGACTTGGTGTGCCCGATCTGCGACTTCACCGAACCCAGCGCACACCACTGGCCGTCCGTACGGCCGGACTCCTCGAACACGGTGCGCAGCGCGGTGAACTCCGCGGCGTCACCGGCCGTGGTCCCGGTGCCGTGCGCCTCGACCAGTTCGACGGACTCGGGACCGTATCCGGCGGACGCGTAGGCCCGCCGCAGCGCACGGGCCTGGCCGGCGGGTACGGGCGTGTAGATGGCGCTTCCCCGGCCGTCGGAGGAGCTGCCGATCCCGCGCAGCACGGCATGGATCCGGTCTCCGTCGCGTTCCGCGTCGTCCAGCCGTTTCAGCGCGAACATCACCAGCGCCTCGCCGAGCATCGTGCCGTCGGCGGCGTCGGAGAACGGCCGGCAGTCCCCGGACCGGGAGAGTGCCGGGGTCTTGCTGAAGCACATGTACATCAGGATGTCGTTGAGGGTGTCGACGCCCCCGGTGATCATCAAGTCGGCTGTCCCGACGGCGAGTTCGTTGGCGGCGGCGGTCACCGCGGCGAGCGAACTGCCGCAGGCGGCGTCCGTGGTGTAGTTGGAGCCGTGCAGGTCGAAACGGCTGGCGATCCGCCCGGCGACGACATTGCTGAGCACGCCGGGGAAGGACTCCTCCTGCCACGGCACGTAGTGGTCGGCGATCCGGTCGCAGATCTCCTGGGCCCGTTCCTCCGGGATGCCGCTCTCCCGCAGCGACTTCAGCCACACCGGACGCTGCATCCGGTTGCTCATGGTGTGCAGCAGTTCCAGCGCTGCCGTGCCCAGGATGACCCCGGTCCGTTCCCCGTCGAACCGCTCGGCCCCACTCGACCCCGCGTCGGCCAGCACCCGTTCGGCGACCGCGAGGGCGAGCAGTTGGGTGGTGTCGGTGGCGGGCAGCGCGTTGGGCGGGATGCCGTACGCCGACGGGTCGAAGTCGGTCGCGGGAAGGAACGCGCCGCGCCGGGCGTAGGTCCGGTCCGGCGCGGACGGATCGGGATCGTAGTAGTCCTCGACGAGCCAGTGGTCGGCGGGCACGTCGGTGATCAGATCCCGTCCGGTGAGAACGTTCCGCCAGAAGCCCTCCGCGTCGGCGGCACCGGGGGCCAGCGCGGCAGTGCCGATGACGGCTATGGGGACGTGAAGCGGGCGGTTCGGCCGGCCTGATCCGGTCGGGGCGGAACCAGTGAGTCCGGACGACGCGGTCGATGCGGTCATAGGAGTTCTCCGTCTGCAGCATGGGGATGACGCCGAGCGGCATGGAACGGCAGGGAACGGCAGGGAACGGCATGCGGGCGATACGACGATGTTCAGCGCGGGGCGATCCCGGGCTCGGGAGCCCACCCGCGCAACGGGGAGGAGTCGTCGTCGGGGTTCAGGCCAGTGGCCGGGGCCGGTAGGCGAACGCGACGGCGGGCAACTGCACGCCATAGCTGCGCAGTTGCTGGGCCCGCGTGACCACGGCGGCTCCTTCGAGGAGGTTGAGCGCGATCTGGACCGCGGACCGGTTCTCGGGCAGCGCGAGAAAACTGCCCTTCGTCCAGCGGTTGAAGGCACCCATCGCGGGACCGCACCAGATCTGGTAGTCGGTGCGCCGGGCCGACTCGCCGGTGATCGCCCAGCGGCTCGACTGCCCCAGATAGGAACGGAACAGCAACGCCATACGGTGCTTGGGATCCCGCTCCGCCCGGTCGAGCTGTCCCGGGTCGCGGTCCTGCCAGTACTGGCGGGTGCTGCTCCACAACTCGTCGACGGTGCCGCCCAGTACGTCACGCTCCAGCCGAGCGCGTACGTCCTCGGGGATCGCCTCCAGCGACTCGCAGGTCCGGTACACCTCATAGAGCTGGTGGGCCCGCGCGGGGAACATCGTGCCCCTGCGCAACACCTGGAGTTTGACGCCGAGTTCGAACATGTCGGACGCGGGCGCCATGGTGACGTCCGCGACGTCCGCCTGGCCGAGCAGGCCCTTGCCCTCGTCGGACAGCCCCGCCTCCAGGGCCACCTGGTTGACGGAGCCGGTGACCACGTACGCCGCGCCCATGGCGAACGCGGAGGCCAGCGCCTCCGGGGTGCCCAGGCCGCCGGCCGCGCCCACGCGCGGCGGAACCCGGTAGCCGTGCCGCGCCGCGAGTTCGGTGCGCAGCGCGACCAGGACGGGCAGGAGTACGCCCAGCGGCCGGTTGTCGGTGTGGCCGCCGCTGTCGGCCTCCACGGTGAGGTCCTCGGCCACGGGCACATGGGCCGCGAGGTCGGCCTCCCGTTCGGTGATCTCGCCGCGCTCGACGAGGACACGCAGGACAGCCGGTGGGGCGGGCGAGAGGAACTGCTCGGCCACCTCCGGCCGCGACACCTTCGCGAAGACGCGGGTGCGCCGGACGATCACGCCCGACGGGTCCGTGGCCAGCCCCGCCACGGCACAGCGCACCACCGCGGGAGTGAGTGCCATGAACGCCGACGCCGAGACGGCGGGCACGCGCCGGGTGACGAGGAGGCCGGCCACCCGCTCCTCCAACTCCGGTTCCTGCGGGGAGTGGATCAGGTTGACCCCCCAGTTGCGTCGGACGCCGAGCTGCGCCGCCAGGTCGGCCACAGCCCGTTCGACGCTCCGGTGGTCCAGTCCGCCCGCGCCGAAGAACCCCATGAGGTCGGCCCGGGCCAGCGCGATGACCATCCGGGTGGTCGCGATTCCGTTGGCCATCTCACCGCCGACGTACGGGAATCGGACCCCGTGGGCGGTACAGAACGAGGGGTCGCCAAGCCACTCCGGGTAGAGCGGCGGGAGGGTGCCGAGGATCTGGTGGAGGCCGTCGGCGGCCAGCCCGGTCCGGGCCGACTCGCTGCCGGGGGCCAGGCCCGTCCGGCCGGTGGATCGTTCCCGCACGATGTGTGCGGCTTCTCTGATGCGGTGCGCGCGCCGCACAAGCGCGTCCCCCGCGAAGTCGGGGGCCCACGGGTCGATCGGGCCGGTGGCGGTGACGCCTCCGCCCGGAGCGGGTGCGCCGCTTTCGGTGAGCACACTCTCTGCAACCATGTTCCGTCCTTCGCCGGCATGGGTCGTTCCGCCGCGGGCGCGCCGGTGGCAGCCGCGGTGCTGGGGAGGATGAGCGGGGGGCCCGCGCCGGCCGGGAGGGGAGCGGCGCGGGCAGTCGTGGGCGGCCTGTGGCCTGTGGCCGGTCGTCGAGTCGCGCCTGGTGCGGGCGAGCACGTGTGCGTCGCGTCGCCGGGCACAGGGGAGCTCGACGCCCGGCCCTAGGGACCGGAGGGGGAACGGAGAGCGCGGTCCTCGGTCCAGTCGATGGTCAGCTCCCGGCGTGCGAAGAGCCAGGAACCGTTCGTACGGCGGTAGGAGTCGTGGTAGCGGATGGACCGGACCCTTATCCGGTCCGCCCCGTCGGCGGGGTAGATCTCGTGCGCCAGGCAGTACGTCTCCCCGGTCGCGCTGTCCCCGGCGAGCCGCACCAGGTGGTTGCCGACGAAGTGCGTGGTGACCCGGCACGGCTCCAGCACGGCCAGCGCCTTCGCCCAGCCGTCGCGCCCGTCGACTACGAACGGCGCCCGAAGGCTGCCCGGGGGCCGCATGAGCACCAGCTCGCCCCCCGCACCGAACAGCGACGCGAACAGCTCAGTCATCCGCCGGTCGAGGGCGTACGCGTAGGTGTCGACGAGCTGCCGCAGCTCCATCCGGTCCCACAGAGCGCGCCCGTCGTTCGCGAAAACGGCGTACGGCGGAGTGGCCACCGCGAAACCCCCCGCCAAGTCACCCGGCAAACGCGTGCCGTGGGGGTCGGTCGGGTTGCCCGGCGTATCAGTGCCGAAGGGGTCGGTGGGGTCACCCGGTTGGGGGTCGCCCGGTTCGGTGGGGGGGTTCAGGGGGTGGGGAGGGGTCAGATCGGTCAGGTCTGTCACGTGCTCCGCCAAGCTGGTCGGGGACGTCGTCCTGGAGGATGCCGGGGTCAGCTGCCGTAGGAGTCCGTGGGTACGGGCAGCGGTAGCCGGAGCGCGTTGATGACGCGTTCGCCGATCGGCCGGAGCAGGGTGTGGAGCCGTCGGGTGCCTGCCGGGCCCAGGGCGTTCCAGGGTGCCGCGGCGAACCGGTCGGTGAGCTCTTCGACCGTGCCCCGGGCCGATCGGCCCTCGGGGGTGAGTTCCCCGTCGGCGTCCAGGAGCCCGCGGTCGCGCAGCCTTCGCTCGCCCTCGGCCCACTCCTCGTCGTTCCAGCCGCGCCTGGCCTGGATGTCCTCCCGGACCTCGCCGCCGGCCGCGGTGATGCTCACCAGCGCCTCGACACCGTCGAACCCGGCGTGCGTCAGCGCGGCGACATGCCCGTCGCCACGGAACTCCCGCAGCGTGGTCGCCGCCTGCCACAGCGCCAGATGCGGTACGGACGAGGGTTCGAGGGCGGCGTTCGCGGCACCGAGTATCCGTCCGGGTACGGTGCACGCCCCTGCGGCGTCCGTCGCGAGTGACGCGGCCTCGGCGAGTTCCGGCCCGTCGAGCACGTCGCCCAGTACCGCGCGCAGCGCCGCGTCGACTCCGGCCAGCCGCGCGGCCAGCACCTTCTCCGGCGCCGCCTTCTCCCACACCGCCGGGACCGTCGCGGCGACCACGCTCGGCCGGAAATGGTAGAACGCGGCGGTGACCACGGGTGCGGTGACCGCGCCGAGCGGTGCCGCGCGTCCACCGAAGTAGCCACGCCAGGTGCCGCTCAACCCGACGCCCCGGAAGGCCTCGTAGACCTGGGGCGCGTAGTACACCACCGCGTGGTACGGCTCCAGGACGTCGTGCAGCACTCGCGCGGGGTCCCGGCGCGCCACGGTCGGCGCGCTCACCGGGAGGCTCCTTCCAGGAGCGCCTCGTCGGCGCCGGCCACGGAGACCTGCGTGTCCGCCGCATCCGCCAGGTCGGGCGCGTCCGGCGGTGCCGCCGGGAAGTGCAGCAGGCCGGGCAGCCCCCGTTTGTCGATCTCGTTGGCGATCATCAGCCGCTGAACCTCGGAGGTACCCATCCAGATCCGGTCGACGCGCACATCCCGGTAGAGACGCTCCACCGGGTTGTCCCGGATGAATCCGCGCCCTCCGAAGATCTGCACCGCCCTGTCCACGACCCGGCCGGCGGCCTCGGTGGCCGACACCTTGGCCATGGCCACCTTCGCGTTGAGTGTCTTGGGATCCCCGCCCTGGTCGATCTCCCACGCGACCCGGTAGACCAGCATGCGGTTGACTGCGATGTCCGTCGCGGAGTCCGCCAGCATGGCCTGGATCAACTGGTGCTTGATGATGGGCTTTCCGCCCTGCACCCGCTCACGCGCCCAGTCGGCGGCCAGCCGCAGGGCACGCTCGGCGGCGCCCACCGCGTGCGCCGCGACCAGCACCCTTTCCTCGAAGAACGTCGCCTGGACCAGCGCGAGTCCGTCGCCCACCGAGCCGAGGACGGCGTCCTCGCCGACCTCGACGCCATCGAGGGCGAAGTGCGGGTGCTCGTAGGCGAAGTTGTGGGAGTAGCGCGGGGTTTCGAGGAGCCGTACACCGGGCGCGTCCTTGTCGACGAGGAACATCGTCGGAGCGGCGTCGGGCTGGACCACCGCCAGCACGATCAGATAGTCGGCCACGTCGCCCATGGTCACGAACCACTTCTCGCCCGTGATGCGGTATCCGCCGGGCCTGCGCTGCGCCACGGTCGCGATCCGCCGGGGATCGGAGCCCGCCTCGGGTTCGGTGATGGCCCGGGCCCCGAACCGCTCGCCGCGGTTCTCCGGGAACAGATAGCGTTCCCGCTGCTCGGGGGTCGAGGCCAGCAGGGCGGCGGCGGTGGGGCGCCACACCGCCGCCCACAGTCCGTTGGTGAGCGTCCCCAACTCCTCTTCCACGGTGACCTGTTCGGTCCAGCTCAGCCCGGCGCCACCCCACTCGACCGGCGCGTTCATCGCCTGCAGACCGCTGTCCAGCACGATCTGGCGCAGGGCGGCTCGGCTCTCGGGGCCGAGGCCGCCCGACGTCTCGCACTCGTCCTCGTAGCCCGCGATCTTCTGCGCGAGATCGACAGCGCTTTCCTTCAGCCGGACGAGCCGCGGTGAATAGGAGAAATCCATCGGAAGTGCCTCTCTGGGCGTGCGAACGCGCTTGCGCACAGTGGCTGTACGGGGCGGCAGAACCTCGGGGCGGAGGGGGCAGGTACGGATCTCGCGCCTCGGCCCCTGGAACATGGAGGGGGCCGACCGGCCCAGCGGCCGGGTCGGGTCACGAACTCTTCTCGATGGGTCCCACCATGGCCGCAACCCGCCCCACCCGGCTACCCCCGCATGAGGGTGAAACGGAACGGGGTATTCGACAGCGGAGGTGTCGACGGCAGGCCCAGCGTGAACCGGTTCCGCGAGTCACCCCGCGCTACTGACGCCTCGTCATATGCCATATGCCTGCGCCCCCTTGACGAACCCGGGGGCCTTGCTGGAATGTTCCCCACGACCACAGGGCCGCCGGCAGCCGAGCCACGCCCGATGCGCGGGTGCCCCCGGCCCCGCTACGTCGCCGCTCGGCGCGAGACGCGAGCACGCGCCGACCGGGTCGACGTCGTAGCACCTCGGCACGTCACCCGAAAAGCGGTCGCGTCGACAAAATGGCCAATTCCTGCGTCCGGCAAGGGTTTCGCAGTGGAAGCCGAGCGGTCGCTCGCCGGGACTCGCCGCCCCGAACGAGGCCGAATCCTGTCGGTACCCGGGCAAACATCGTGCGGGCGCGATCATCGTATCGAGTTAACGTCGCCGACTTTCCTTGGTACACGGGACGAAGCGGCCACTACTGTTCACCTGGGTCTGGACGGATTCCCCCTCGAAAACCCTCTTTCTCCTGTTTGGTCCGATGAGCCCATGCAGGTGTCATCACCGCCCTGAACTAGGAGAGCTCGCCCGATGACTGTTGACTCGATCCCGGACGCGCAGCTGGAGCCACCCCGGCAGTCCCTCGGCACGGCGGCCGCCCGCAACCTCGCCACCACCACCAAGTCCGCCCCGCAGATGCAGGAGATCACCTCCCGCTGGCTGCTGCGGATGCTCCCCTGGGTGGAGACCAAGGGCGGGGCCTACCGGGTGAACCGTCGCCTCACCTACACCGTCGGCGACGGGAGCGTGGAGTTCGTCCAGGACGGCGCGGATGTCCGGGTGATCCCCCATCAACTCGGTGAACTGGCCCTGCTGCGCGGCTTCGACGACGTGGAGGTACTGACCGCCCTCGCCGAGCGGTGCGTCCAACGCGACTTCCGGATCGGCGAGACGCTGGTGGAGCGCGGTGCGCCCGCGCATCAACTCCACCTGATCGCCCACGGCCGCATCAGCCGGACCTCCGTCGGCGGGTACGGCGACGAGGTCGCCCTGGACGTACTCGCCAATGGCGACCGGTTCGGGGATCACGCCCTGCTGGACGGGAACGCCCCGTGGGACCACACCGCCACCGCCGTGACCTCGGGCACCCTGCTCACCCTGTCGCGCGCCGACTTCGAAGCCGTGCTGTCCATGGCGCCGGGCCTCCGGGACCACATCGAGGAGTTCAGATCCCTTCCGCGTCAACGGCAGAACCACCGCGGCGAGGCGGAGATCGCGATGTCGGCCGGCCACACCGGCGAGCATGATCTGCCCGGCACGTTCGTCGACTACGAGCTGAACCCGCGCGAGTACGAACTGTCGGTCGCCCAGACCATTCTGCGGATCCACACGAGGGTCGCCGACCTCTACAACGGGCCGATGAACCAGACCGAGGAGCAACTCAGGCTCACCGTCGAGGCGTTGCGCGAGCGCCAGGAGCATGAGCTGATCAACAACAGGGAGTTCGGTCTGCTCCACAACGCCGACTTCAAGCAGCGTATCCAGACGCACTCCGGGCCGCCGACCCCGGACGACATGGACGAGCTGCTCTGTCGGCGTCGAGGGTCGAAGTTCTACCTCGCGCACCCCAGGACCATCGCGGCGATCGGGCGTGAGTTCAGCGCGCGCGGGCTCTATCCGGACCACGTCGACCTCGGTGGTCAGCAGGTCCCGGCCTGGCGCGGGGTTCCCATCCTTCCCTGCAACAAGATCCCCGTCACGAGGGAGATGACGAGCTCGATCCTTTGTATGCGGACCGGCGAGGACAACCAGGGCGTCATCGGCCTTCATCAGACGGGTCTGCCGGACGAGTACGAACCGGGTCTGTCCGTCCGCTTCATGGGCGTCAACGAGCAGGCGATCACCTCCTACCTCGTCAGCGCCTACTACTCGGCCGCCATCCTCGTGCCGGACGCGGTCGGCGTGCTGGAGAACGTGCAGATCGCCCGCCGGCCCAGGTAGCCCGGCCTGCGAAGCACGGCGCCCCCGGACCCTCCGAGCAGGTCGCGCATGCCTGACAGGTCCCAGGACAGCCGCCCACCCCACCAAGGAGCCATCGATGCCCGCGCCCGAGCCGACACCTCCACAGTCGAGCCTGCCGGCGGCCGCTGCCCACTTCGGGGCGCAGGTCCTCGCCGAAGCCACGGCCCGCGCCTGCGACATCAAGGCTGCCACCGGGTGCCCACCAGGTGAGTTGTCCTTGCCCGCACCGTCCGCGCTCTCCGTGCCGACGCCGCCTCCCCCCGACGCCCCGACAGCCGTGGTGCCGACAGTCGCGGTACCGCCAGCCGTTGTGCCGACACCGATCCTCGGCCTGGAACGGATCCTGCGCGGCCCCAGCGGCCTGGGCACGGCGGATCTGCGTCTGGTCCTGCGGGAGCAACCGCCCACGCCTTCGGAGCCGCCCGCAGCTTCGGCGGAAGGCATCCCCATCCCGGGCCTCTACCACCACCAGGTGACCGAGCCCGATCCGGTGCGGGTCGAAGAGGTCAGCCGAAGGATCAAGTCATGGGCGTTGGACGAGGTCTCTCTGTATCCCGAGGACCTGGCGGAGCAGTTCGACGGCTTCTCCGTGGGGCGTTACATGGTCGGCTGTCATCCCGACGCACCCACCGTCGACCACCTGATGATCGCCACCCGCCTGATGGTGGCCGAGAACGCGGTGGACGACTACTACTGCGAGGACCACGGGGGTTCGCCTGTCGGCCTCGGCGAACGCCTGCTGCTGGCGCACACGGCACTCGACCCCCTGTACACGACGGAGGAGTACCAGGCGCAGTGGGCGAAGTCGCTCCACGCTGACGCGCCTCGGCGCGCCTACCGCTCCGCCATGGACTACTTCGTCCAGGTGGCCAGTCCCTCCCAGAGCGACCGGTTCCGGCACGACATGGCCCGGCTTCACCTGGGGTATCTCGCCGAAGCCGCCTGGTCGCAGCTGGACCGCGTACCCGAGGTGTGGGAGTACCTGGCGATGCGCCAGTTCAACAACTTCCGCCCCTGCCCGACCATCACCGACACCGTCGGCGGCTACGAGCTGCCGATGGACCTGCATGCCCAGGCCGCCATGCAGAAGGTCATCGCGCTCGCGGGGAACGCGACGACCATCGTGAACGACCTGTACTCGTACACCAAGGAACTCGACGCTCCGGGACGGCACCTGAACCTGCCCGTCGTGATCGCCGAACGTGAGGGCCTCTCCGACCGGGACGCCTATCTGAAGTCGGTCGAGGTCCACAACGACCTCATGCGCGACTTCGAGACCAACTCCGCGGCCCTGGCCGCCGATTGCCCCGTCCCTACTGTGCAGCGCTTCCTGCGGGGCGTGGCCGCGTGGGTCGACGGCAACCACCACTGGCACCGGACCAACACCTATCGCTACAGCCTGCCCGACTTCTGGTAACGACTTCCGGTAAGAAGAATGGACTCATCTGTGACCAGCACGACCAGCACCGAACTCACCGCCACCGACGCTCCTCTGCGCATCCCCGGCCCGGCATCTCCCTACCAGGGGGACATCGCCCGCTACTGGGACGGGGAGGCCAGGCCCGTGAACCTGCGTCTCGGCGATGTCGACGGTCTCTACCACCACCACTACGGCATCGGTGACGTCGACCACTCCGCACTCGGCGATGCCGAGGACAGCGAGAGCGAGAAGAAGCTGATCGCCGAGCTCCACCGCCTGGAGTCGGCGCAGGCCGATCTCCTTCTGGAACACCTCGGCGACATCGGGCGGGATGACACCCTGGTGGACGCCGGCTGCGGGCGCGGCGGGTCGATGGTGATGGCGCATCAACGCTTCGGATGCAAGGTCGAAGGTGTCACGCTGTCGGCCAAGCAGGCCGACTTCGCCAACCGGCGTGCCCGCGAACTCCGCATCCAGGACCATGTCCGCGCCCGCGTCTGCAACATGCTCTCCACCCCCTTCGAGACCGGTCAGGCCGCCGCCTCGTGGAACAACGAGTCGAGCATGTACGTCGATCTGCAGGACCTCTTCGCGGAACACTCCCGCGTCCTCAAGGTCGGCGGTCGCTACGTGACCATCACCGGCTGCTGGAACCCTCGGTACGGCCAGCCTTCGAAGTGGGTGTCCCAGATCAACGCGCACTTCGAGTGCAACATCCACTCGCGCAGGGAGTACCTGCGTGCCATGGCGGACAATCGTCTGGTGCCTCAGGCGGTCATCGATCTCACGCCAGACACTCTGCCCTACTGGGAACTGCGGGCAACGTCCTCGCTGGTCACGGGAATTGAGGACTCGTTCATCAACTCGTACAAGGACGGGTCCTTCCAGTACGTCCTCATCGCCGCCGACCGGGTCTGACCTACGTCTGTCCTTCTGCCACCGGGTCACGGCCGGGCGGCACAGTCCGCCCGGCCGTGCGGGACTCCCGGCTCCCCTGGAGTCCGGCGCTAGCCGAACAGACGGCGCTGGATCTCCCGTCGGTAGTCCTCCAGCGTCCTGTCCAGGTGTACGGCCGTGGCCTCGGCCGCCTCGTCGGGCCGGCCGTCGCGGATGGCCCGGTAGATCGCCTCGTGCTCCTCGACCGCCAACCCGGTGTGGGTGCTGAACGTGTCGTGGATACCGATCGCGCTCGACTGCCGCTGCAGACGGCGCGCGTCACGCACAGCGCTGACCAGGAAGGTGTTGTGCGAGGCCGCCGCCACCGCCATATGGAAGTCCTCGTCCCCCTGATTGAACACCTCGACCTCGCCGTGCTCGTACCCGTGCCGACACTGCCGCATGGCAACTTCGACGGCACGCAGCTCGGCGGGCGTGGCACGGGTCGCCGCCAGGCTGCTCGCAGCGACCTCCTGAACCCTGCGGAACTCGAACAGCATCAGGACATGATCAAGGTCGACCGGGCGGAAGAAGCCTCCCCAACGGCTCGTGACGAGCATCCCCTCATCGTCCGCGACAAACAGACCACGCCCCTTGTGCGCCCGGACACGACCGAGCGCCGAAAGAATCTTCACAGCCTCCCGCACCACCGCCCTGCTCGTGTCCAACCGCTGAGCCAGATCAATCTCCGTAGGCAACCGGTCACCCGCCACCAACCGCGACTCGGCGATGAACTCAAGAATCCGCTCCGCCACGATTTCGTAACCGGGCCGGTAGTCGCCCCGCTCCTCTTTGCCGTTGCCCTGGGCAGCCGCAGCGGGAGGAACGGGAGCCTGCGTCGGCAGGGCCGATTCAGTCGCCGGCGTGTCGTCCATCTGTCCTGCCTCCGGGTGACTGCGTCGAGAGCGGCTGACCGCCGTGAAGCCGCACGCATCGTACCCTAACCCAATATATGTCGTACTTATCATGACCCAGATTCATGTCTACAAGGCCGACTCAACGTCGCGCAAGAGAACCGTTTATCACGTATTTGGCAGCCAAAAGAAGCAACGCATTATTTTCTTGACTTGCGCCGCCATGGGGCGGCTAATTCACTGATGCCGTTTTCCGTTACGTCTCGGAATTGAGCCGCCCTGAGCGGAACGGCTCGACTCGGTACGGCAGTCCGCGGAAGCCCGCGGCGGCAAGCGCTCGGGCGATCGACGGGAGTTCCGTGACCCGGTCGACGATCGAGGGGTCGACTTCGAGGCGGGCGGTGTCGCCCAGGTCGCGGACCCGGAGGTCGCTCACGTTCAGGCCGGCCTCGGCCAGGAGCCCGCGTACGGCGACCTCTGCCCGGTCGACCCGGGCCAGACGGTGCGGGGTGACCTCGATGCCGTAGCGGATCCGGCTCGCCAGGCAGGGGGTCGCCGGTTTGTCCCAGGTGGGCAGTGACCAGGCGCTGCTGAGCCGGCGTACGGCCGCCTTGTCGAGGCCGGTGTCGAGAGGAGCGGGGTGTGGATCGCGCGTTCCCGGCCGGCCCGGATGCCCGGCCGGTGGGGGTCGCGGGCGTCGTCCACGTTGGTGCCGGTGGCCACCTGGTCGAAGCCGTGGTCGCGGGCCAGCGCACCGATGGTGTCCAGGACCGTCGACTTGCAGAACTAGCAGCGGTCTGGTCCGTTGGCCCGGTAGCCGGGGCGGGCGAGTTCGCGGGTTCGTGGGGTCAGATGAGTGACTCCCAGGTCGTCGGCGAGGAGGCGTGCGCGGTCGAGTTCACCGTCGGCGAGGCTCTCCGAGACGGCGGTGACAGCGAGGACCCGGTTCGCTCCGAGAGCGCGTACGGCGGCGGCGAGGACGAGGGCGAAGTCCGCGCCGCCCGAATAGGCCACGGCGAGCGGGCCGATGGCTCGCATACGGTCCAGCAGGCGCTGTTCCGGGCTCTGTCGGGCCGCGTCGTGCAGGACCAGCAAGGTCTCCAGCGCGGCGAGGCCGGGGGCGACGAGTTTCGGGCCGCCCGAGAAGCCGGCGAAGAAGTGCGGCTCCACGAAGCCGGTGGTGATCCGGACATCAGCCTCCACCCACTCGCGGTTCAGCCACACCGGTACGCCGTCGCCGTACGTCCCCATCCAGGTCAGCTGACCGAGGTCGCGGGCGTCGTGGTTGACGATGCGTACGCCGTCGACGATCTCGTCGCCGAACATCTGGCGCAACTCGGCCTCCTGTTGCCGCGGTGGGTGCCGGTGGCGACGAGAATGACGATGTCCTCGGGGCGGACGATGCCGTCGAGTTCGTCGAGGACGGCCGGGATCATCAGGTGACGTGGCTGGGGCCGGGTGCCGTCGCAGGCCGAGATCGCCACGATCTGCCCCGGCCGCACCCGCTCGCGCAGGGGCGGCCCGGCGACCGGGGAGCGCAGGGCCGCACGCAGTACGGCCCTCTGATCCGCGGCGGCCTCGTGGTGGACGGGTTTTCGACGGTCGCCCTGCGCGGGTCCACGTCGATGTCCAGCCCCGACCGCCCGTAGGCCAGGCGTACTTTCACGGTGCGTCCTTCTGTAGTCGGTAGGCGCGTGCCGCCGAAGACCTCGGCGCGTTCGGCGGCGTTCAGCGCGGAGGTCAACCCCTCTGCGGTGCGCATGACCTCGTGGTACGAGGCAGCCGCCAGACACACCGCCCAGTCAGATCCTCCGGGTCAGCCGTTGCCCCTGGCGGCATCCTGCGGAAGGGCGTCGGCCTCCCGGCCCCAGTGCTCGCGCAGCCACCGCTCCGTGGTGGAGACGTGCAGGAGCGCGGCGGCCTGCGCGAGTACGGCGTCGCCGGCGGCCAGCGCCTGGTAGATGGCCTCGTGTTCGGCGAGGGTGCGGGCAGCGGCGTTGTCGTCGACCAGGCCGCGCCAGATGCGGGCGCGCACGGTGAGGCTGGAGATGCCCTCCAGCAGGGTGGCGAGGGTGGCGTTGCCGGTGGCCGCGATCACCGTCCGGTGGAAGGCGGCGTCGTGCTCGTTGAGCCGCTCGACGTCGTCGTGGGCGGCACGCATCGCCTCCAGGTGCCGCCCCACCTCGTCGAGCTGAGCGGCCGAGATCCGGGTCGCGGCCAGCCCCGTGGCGACCGGTTCGAACAGCTGGCGGACCTCGGTGAGCTCCAGCAGGGTGTCGCCGTGCAGCAGTTCGACGGCGGTCCGATGCCGCTCAGCAGCAGCTCCGGTTCCAGGCCGGTCACATAGGTGCCGTCGCCACGCCGGATCTCCAGTACACGCGCGACGACCAGCGCCTTGACCGCTTCCCGGGTGAGGTTGCGCGACAGCCCCAGCTCGGCGGCGAGCAGCTGCTCCGGCGGCAGCTTGGCACCCGGCGACAGCTCACCGGACTGGATGAGCTCCCTGATGCGGTCGATGGCCTTGCCGGTCAGTGACATACGTGGCTGTTCCCTCCGGTACGTACCCACGGCACCGTAGCAATACATCCCATGGATCCGGAAGGGACGGAATGGTCCACTCTGCCGCCATCACTCTTCAACCGTCGCCATCGTCCCAGGTCACCGGAGTTCAAATCAACAATCTCCACTCCGGCTATGGACACCGACGCCGGAGCCATTCTTAGATCCATCCCATGTTCAATAGGGGGCGCTGTATATCCTGCGCCGAGCCCGGCCACGCCGAACGCACCGCGCACCTACTGAAGGCCGAGGCGCTCGACGTCCCGGTCCGCCCGACACCCGTACCCCGCACCGCCTGACAAAGGAGTTCCCGCGATGGACGTTCCTCTGGACCGCAGACACTTCCTCACCGCCGCCGCGCTGACCGCGGGAACAGCCGCCCTCCCCGGCGGTTTCCTCTCCGGGAAAGCCTCGGCAGCCGTACCACCGCAGATCACCCTCCCCGACCGCGGCATCTACGACACCTCCCCCGCGTCCTCCTGGACCGACGGCTTCCTCAGCGGCAACGGCGAGTACGGCGCCATCCTCCACGGGGCGGCCACGCTGGAGAAGGTGGTCTTCAACCACCAGGGCCTGGTGCTGCCGAACGGCACCCGCACCGTGAAGCCGCCCGTCCTCTCCGGCCGCCTGGAGGGCGTACGAAACAAAGCGCTGGCCGGGGACTACGCCGGCGCGAACACCGACTTCGCCGCCGGATGGTCACTGCGCTGGACGCAGACCTACCATCCCGCGTACGAGCTGCTCATCGCCACCCCGGGCATGACCACGGTCAACAACTACGGCCGGGTCACCGACTTCCGTACCGGTGAGGTCAGCTCCAGCTGGACCGACCAGTACGGCACCTGGACCCGCCGGGCCTTCGTCTCCCGCGCCGACAACGTGATCGTCCATGAGCTGATCCCCGCGCCCGGCCGCACGGTGGACACGACGCTGAGTGTCAACACCGCCCTCGCGGGGGTGCCCGGCGATGTCGGCTTCACCACCCGCGCCACGATGAGCAACGGCTCCGGCTACCTCAACCTGCGCGGCACCTACCCCTCCGGGCAGGGCGCCTTCGGCTACGAGGGCGTCACCCGCGTCGTCGCCACGGGCTCCGGCTCCTCCGTCAGCGTCAGTGGAGCCGGCATCGTCGTCGCCAGGGCGACCGGTGTGATCCTGCTGACCAAGCTGGACCGCTACGAGTCCTCCACCGCCTGGGACTCGGAGCCGCTGCACGCCGAGTTGGCCGCACTCGGCACCACCTACACCACGCTGCGCTCCGCGCACACCGCGATCCACGCCGAGCTGTACGACCGCTCCCGCCTCGACCTGAACGTGTCCGACGCCGACCGCAAGCTGTCCGTCGGCGAGCTGACAGCCCGCCAGAACGCCAGTCGGGGCGTCATCGACATCGCCTTGCTGGAGCGGCTCTACGACTCCGGCCGCTATCTCTTCATCAGCTCCAGCGGTGTCGGTCCGCCTCGTCTCACCGGCATCTGGACGGGCTCCTGGAACGGCGCCTGGGCCGACGACTTCACCACCGACGCCAACGTCAACCTCCAGGTCGCGGGCGGCAACATCCTCGACCTCACCGACGTCATGGAGGGGTACTTCAACCTGGTCCTCGACCAGCTCGACGACTGGAGAACCAACGCCACCAACCTGTACGGCGTTCGCGGTTTCCTCGCTCCCTCCCGGACCGACGGCGAGTACGGCCACATGCTCCACTTCGACAACAGCGGCTTCCCGGGCCAGTGCTGGACCGGCGGCGCCGACTGGCTGCTGTATCCGTTGCTGGAGTACTACGAGGTCACCGGCGACAGCGACTTCTACCGCACCAAGCTGGCCCCCGCTCTGATGGAACTCGCCCTGTTCTACGAGGACTTCCTCACCCGCACCGACGCGAACGGCAAGGCCGTCTTCGTCCCTTCCTTCTCCATGGAGAACTCGCCCGGCAACACCGGCGTGTGCCTGTCGATCAACGCGACCGGCGACATCATGGCCGGCAAGCACGCCCTGCAGGCCGCCATCGACGCGGCCGACGCTCTGGGCGTCGAGCAGGGCAGCGGGCAGGGCGTGGCTCGCTGGACTGCTCTGCTCCAGAAGATCCCCGCCTACCGCGTCAACAGCGACAGCGCGCTCGCCGAATGGTCCTGGCCCACGCTGACCGACCGCTACAACCACCGGCATGTCCAGCACCTCTACGGTGCCTGGCCGTTGCACGAGATCAATCCCGAGGAGGAACCCACACTCGTCCGCCCCGCGCTCAAGGCCCTCGAAAAGCGCGGCGACCAGAACATCTCCGCCCACGGCAGCCTGCACCGCGCCCTGGCGGGCGCCCGGCTCAAGGACGGCGGCAAGGTCTACGACAACCTGAAGAAGATCATCGGCAACAACATGGTCTTCAAGTCGCTGATGACCTCCCACAACCCGAACCTCGACATCTACAACGCCGACGCCGCCAACGCCTTCCCCGGTGTACTGGCCGAGTCCCTGATCTACTCGCGTCCCGGCGTCCTGGAGATCCTGCCCGCCCTGCCCGACCAGCTCGCCAAGGGGTCCATCACCGGCGTCCGGGCGCGCGGCCGGATCCGCGTCCACACCTTCGACTGGGACCTGTCCGCGCGCGCCGCCACCCTGTCCGTCACCTCCGCGATCGACCAGACCGTCACCCTCATCAGCCGCCGGGGCATGACATCGGTGACCACCTCGGCGACCGTGGCCTCCTCACCCCTGGGCACCCACGCCCGCAAGGTGTCACTGACAGCCGGACAACGGACCGACATCACCGTCTCCCTGCTGACCGGCTGGTTCAAGCTGGTCAACCGGCGAAGCGGCAAGGTCCTCGACATCTCCGGCGCCAGTACCGCCAACGGCGGCAAGGCCGTCCAGTGGAGCTGGTCCGGCGCCGTCAACCAGCAGTGGCGCTTCCTGCCCAACCCCGACGGCTCCTTCCGTATCACCGCCCGCCACAGCGGCCGCCTGCTGGACAGCCCCGGCGGATCCGGCCAGGGCGACCAACTCGACCAGTGGCAGGACACCAACAGCGACAACCAATGGTGGAAGCTCGTCGACACGGGCGACGGCTACCACCGCCTCGTCAACGTCCGCAACGCCACCTGGTGCGCCGACATGGACAGCGGATCGACGACAGACGGCGCCCGCGTCATCCAGTGGCCCATCGACACCGGGACGAGCCAGGAATGGCAGATCACTGGTCTGTGATGACTCCCGGATGAGCGGCATTCATTTCTCCAGGCCCTCGCACCGCCTTCACCGTGAACCTGCACGGCGGCACCTCCCCCTCACCGGGAAGAGCGCGTTCGGTGTCGGCGGCTCCGGGGCGAACGCTCCGTCATCGAGGTACCCGCCTTCAGCGCGACGGCCGCGATATCACGCGGAAAACACGCGGAAAACTCCCGGATTCCGCCCCTGGGAGATCGCTGTCACTGTCGCCCCGGGTGGGTCTGGCGGAACGTACCCGGGGTCTCCCCGGTGCAGCGGGTGAAGAACTTGCCGAAGTTGGTAGGTTCCGGAAACCCGAGGCGTCGGGCGATGGTCGCCACCGGTTCGTCCGTATGGGCGAGAAGCCGCTGGGCCTCCAGAGCGACACGGGCGTCGATGACGTGCTTGACCGGCTGCCCGGTGGCGGCCGTGCAGGCGCGGGTGAGGGTCTTGACGGTGTAGCCGAGGCGGTGGGCGTAGTCGGCGGCGCGGCGGGTGGCGACAGCGGTGCGCGTCCCGTCGTCCTCCCATGCCCCCGCATTGACACTCTCCAGCAGGGAGAGCGTCAGGGCTTCCAGGGCGGCGCTGAGCACCGGCGCGGGCAGCTGGTCGTGAAGCACCCCTTCGCGCTGTCCGCGCTCCAGGATCGCGGTGGCCTCGGTGCGGGCCGGGGCGAGGATCTCGGACACCCGCTCCGCACCCAGATCCTGGCGGGCGAGCGCGAGGAGCAGCCGATAGCGGTCTCCGACGGCCCAGATCGACAGGACCCTCATCACTCGTGCCGAGCACCGCAGGCGCTGGACTCCGCCGTGAGTGCCATCGGCGCGGGTGGGCGGGTGGTATGCCGTACCACCCGCCCACCGAAGCTCAGCGGCCTCGAACGTGAGGTCCTGGTGGCCATCCGCCGGGGCTGGACGAATACGGAGGCAGTGATCACGGCGTACGACGCCGGGCTGGTCAGAGCCAGGTCCTGGCCCGTCCACCACCGGGGCGACGACCTCGACGCGGGGCTCGGCGCCTCAGGGTGACGGTGCCGCCTCGGGAGTGCGGGCGGCGGCGAGTACCTCAGGCAGGGGCAGCGCCAGGGCGGCGGCCAGTTCGGCCAGCTCCGCTCGCGTGGGATGGACCGGACCGCTTGCCCCGTCCTGGGCGAAGACCCGGATACGGGGGGTACGGATACCTGTCCGGGTGGCGAGGGCCTGCGCGTTCAGGTGACGACGCCGCATGCCCTGCTGCAGCAACTCCGAAAGATCAGCCATCCGCTTCTTCTGCCCCGCCCTGACCTTTTCATCCGGTACACCCGGCTGAACGATGACGATCACGAAGCCGATGAAGAACTCGATCTTGGGCAGATGCGGGAAGTGATCTTCCTCCTCGTTTCCAGGAAAGGGCATACGTGACCGCGACCACGCGTCGTACACCGCCTGCGAACCCCCGGCACGGGTTCGACCTCCGCTCGACCGCCCTGTTCTTCGTCTTCCTCGCCATGATCATGACCGTCCTGGGTTTCGCGGCCCGCATGCTGGCCGGCGCCGTCGACCGGCGACCCGCCTGGGTGTTCGTCCTGGTCGTCGTGGGTGTGGCGGGCTTCGTGGGCATGCGCCGCCGGTTGCACGTGGCGAGAGCGGCGCGCCAGGCGGCGGCCGCGCTCGACGAGGCGGCGCGGGAGGCCGCCGACGAACTGGGGTCTCTGACGATTCCCCGTCAGCGCCCGGCCACCGAAGTCACCGTCGACCACGACGCACTGACGCCGGAGGAGTTCGAGGAGGCCGTCGCCGCCCTCTGTGAACGCGACGGCTGCTCCGCCGTCGAGGTGGTGGGCGGGGCCGGGGACCTCGCCGCCGATGTCGTGGCCGTGACCCCTGACGGGCGCCGCGTGGTCATCCAGTGCAAGCGCTACGGCGACTCGCACCGGGTCGGCTCCCAGGATCTTCAGCGCTTCGGCGGCACGTGCTTCACCGTCCACGAGGCCGACGTCGCCGCGCTGGTCACCACGAGCGACTTCACCGATCCGGCGATGGAGTACGCCGACCGATGCGGGATCGTGTGCGTGGACCGGGAGACCCTCCAGGCCTGGACGGACGGCACCGGTCCCCAGCCCTGGGAGATCGCCCAGGGCGCCCAGCTCACTCAGGACGACCTGGCGGCCGGGTCCGGCTCCGGGTGACGCTCAGTCTTCGCCCGGCCGGTCCGCGCCGGCCGGGCGGAAGCACGCCGACACCGTCTTGCCGTGCCGCTGACACTTCATCTGCAACTCGTCGGCGAGCATCCGTACGATCCCCACTCCGCGGCCGGAGGTCTCGCCCGGCTGCGGGTCACGCTGGCTCGGCAGTGTCGGGTCCTCGTCATGGACGTTCACATGGAGGCAGTCGCCGTCCCAGGTGAGGATCAGACGTGCGTCGCTGCACGCGTGGACATGTGCGTTGGTGAGGAGTTCGGACACCGTCAGGACGACGGCGTCCACCGTCTCGGGCTCGTCAGCGGTCCAGGGGAGCGACTCCAACTGCCTTCGCGCCCAGTGCCGACCGGCGCGTACGCCCCCTGAGGCGGGAAACGAATGCGCCCAGCCCATCGCCTTGATCACCACCGGCTTTCCCCTTCCTGTCATCCGCACCCAACTCGTACATATCGCGTGCCCGCCAGCCGCGATCCCAGACGTCCGGCGACCGGCGCCTTGCCGTGCGGGTGCCATGCGGATGCCGTGCGAGGGCCGTGCGAGCCGGGCTGAACGCAGCCCGCCGGATGCCCCGAGCAGCGAATAAGAAACAGATAAATTCCGGTGTGTGCGCAGATCATGACGGGGCACACGGCGGAACGGAGGTTGATAACAATGGTTCCCCTGATACTCGTTCTGCTTCTCGCCCTGATCCTCTTCGGCGCCGGGTTCGCCCTGAAGGCCCTGTGGTGGATCGCCGTGATCGTGCTGGTGATCTGGCTGGTCGGTTTTCTCGCTCGCTCCACCGGAGCGGGCGGAAAGCGAGGCCGCTGGTATCGCTGGTAGATCGCGGCCATAGAGGCTCAAGGAGGGGTGGGGGCACACCGAAAGCCGGTGTGCCCCCACCCTTCTTCGCTTGCGCCTAGGCCACCCGGACGCCCACGAGGCAGGTGTCGTCGTCCGTGTCGGACTTGCTGTAGGTGAGCAGGCGGTCCAACTGCTGGTCCAGCGTGGGCGGTACCGTGCGCGCGGCCAGCAGCAACTGGGCCAGCGATTCCTCCACGGACCGGTCACGGCGTTCGATCAGTCCGTCCGTGTACATCAGCAACGTGTCGTCGACGGCCAGTTGGACCTCGTGTTCCTCGTACGTCGCGTCGGGCGCGGCGCCGAGCAGCAGGCCCGTGATCAGGGGCAGCGGCGTCGCTTCGTTGCCGCGTACCAGGACGGGCGGGAGATGGCCGGCCCTGGCCCAGCGCAGGGTGCGGCGGTCGGGGTCGTACAGGCCGCAGACCGCCGTGGCGGTGACGACTCCCGTCAGATGGTGGGCGACCATGTTGAGCCAGGACAGCAACTGGCCCGGTCCGGCGCCTGTCACGGCGAGACCGCGCAGCGCGTTGCGCAGGACGACCATGCTGGTGGCCGCCTCGATACCGTGTCCGGCGACATCCCCGACACACAGCAGCACCAGCCCGGACGGCAGCACCACCGCGTCGTACCAGTCGCCGCCGACCAGGTGCTGGGTCTCGGCGGGCCGGTAGCGGACGGCCACGCGCAGCCCGGGGGCCTCCAGCGGGGCCTGCGCCGGGGGCATGATCGCGTGCTGGAGCTGGAGGGTGAGCCGGTTGCGTTCGCTCGACTGCTGCTCGGAGTGGGCGAGTTGGTCGCGGGTGGCGGCGAGGGCGACCTCCGTCCAGTGGTGCGCGGAGATGTCCTGGTAGGCGCCCCGGACGACGAACAGCCGGCCGTCGGAGTCGAGGACCGGCTCGGCCACCACACGGATGTGCCGGGTCACGCCGTCGGGCCGCTGGAGCCGGAAGGCCGCGGACGCGGCGCGGCGGTGGTGCAGCAGGGTGCGCAGGAACCTGCCGACGACGACGGCGTCGTCGGGGTGTGCGTGGGCGGGCAGATCCTCCAGCGGGACCGGACCGCTGACGGACGGTTTGCCGTAGAGGCTGAAGAGCTGGCCGTTCCAGGTGATCTCGCCGGTGAGGAGGTTCTCCTCGAAACCGCCGATGCGGCCGAGTCGCTGGGCGTGTTGCAGCAGGCTCGCCAGCCGTGCCGTCTCGTCCTCCATACGCCAGACGAGGAGGACGCTGCCGCCGTGCCGGCTGACGCTGATGTCGGCGACCGAGGCCAGCGGGACGTCGTCCACCAGGGCCGTGAGCCGCATCCGGCGGGCTCGGAACGGCTCACCCGTGGCATAGACCCGTTCGATCTGGTCGAACAGCTCGCTCTCGCCGGCGGCCATCGGATACGTCTCCAGGAGCAGGGCTCCGGTGACGGCGCCTCGTGGCCGGCCGGCCGGGTCGAGGAAGGGGATGTTGACGTGGTGGATGCGGAAGTCGACCAGTTCCCCGGTGGCGTCCAGGTGCGGAACCAGCACCAGCGCCGGGTCGTGGAGACCGTCGGCCAGGTCCATCAGTTCGGCGGCGTCCGGCAGGGCCCCGGGCCGCGCGTCGGCGTCGGGGCGACGCGGAGCGCAGGTCTCCAGCGTGTGCGCGCACAGTTCGGCGAGGGCCTCGACCTGGCGGACGATCTGCGGGGGCTGGGCTCCCAGCGGCGTGGGCCAGACGATTTCCAGCACTCCGTGGATCCGCCCGCCGGTGCCCGCGGGCAGGGCGACCCGGCCGCCGTCGGCGTGGTGGCTCCGGCCGATGGAGGGCAGCCCGGTCTCCGCCAGACTGGTGATCCACTGACCTGTTCGCTCGCCGAGCCCACGACGGGCCACCGTGACCACGCCCGGCGGCACGTACCGCCAGCGTGCCGCCTCCGCGGCCGGGAACCCGGCACTGCCCGCCAGGGTGAGGGAACCGTCGGCGCCCAGCGCCCAGATGGCCACGGCTTCCGCGCCGAGCGGCGTCAGAGCGTGTTCCAGCAGGGAGTCGGCCACGGCCTGGGTGTCGTGGGCGGCAAGCGCTCCGCTCTCGGCGGTCCGCAGCCGTACGGCGAAGGAGCCGTTCCCCGGCGGGTCGGTGGTATCGCTCTGGTCCGCCGTGGTCGCGAGGAGAGCGGTCGTCACGTCGGAGAGCCGGTCGCGCGCGGCCTGGTTGATGACTTCGACGGCGAATTCGAGGGGTGTCACGCCCGCCTGCTCGGTCAGCTCGGCGAGTTGCCGTGCCGCCTGCGACGGCCCGCATCCGAGCCGCTCCACGAGGATGCCCTTGGCCAGCTCGATCAGGGCACGACCGTCCGCTTCCGCGTGGGCCGTCTGCACCTCGCGGCGCAGGCGCTCCACGGTCGCCGCGAGTCTGCCGACGGGCGTGGGCTGCCCCGCGTGGTCGTCCTCTTTCGATCCGGCGTCCTGCGGCTGGGGGTTGCTCACGGTTGGACTGTCCCTCGGTTCGGGTGTCCGGGGACACCACGCGGTCGGCCGGCACGCGGGGCGGTGCGGTTCCCCGTCATACGGACAGCCAGCGCCGGACGCGGCCGATGAGGTCGTTGGTGTCGACCGGCTTGGTGACGTAGTCGTTCGCCCCCGAGGCGAGGCTCTTCTCCTGGTCGCCGGGCATGGCCTTCGCGGTGACGGCGATGATGGGCAGGTCCGCGTACTGGGGCATGGCCCGGATCTCCGCGGTGGCGGTGTAGCCGTCCATCTCGGGCATCATCACGTCCATCAGGACCACCGAGATGTCCGGATGGGCGAGCAGCATCTCGATGCCCTTACGGCCGTTGTCGGCGTGCAGGACGTTGAAGCCGTGGAGTTCCAGCATCCCGCTCAGCGCGAAGAGGTTGCGCGCGTCGTCGTCGACCACGAGCACCGTACGGCCGACGAAGGCGCCGTCGACGACCTGTGCGGCCGGGCGCTGGGACTCCTCCGTACGGACCAGTGACAGCACGTCGCCCGGTTCCTCGGCGGACAGGTGCAGGGTGATCCGTTCGCGCAGCTCGTCCAGGCTGGAGAGAAAGTCCAGCGGGCGGCCGTCCGCACGGGAGCGCAGCGCCTGTTCGTGCGCCAGATCCCCGCGATGACCGGTGTGCACCAGTACGGGCACGCCGGCCAGCGCCGAGTCACCCTCTATGGCGTCCAGCAGACGTGTGCCCTCGTCGTCGGGCATGCCGAGTTCCAGGACGACGCAGTGGCAGGGCTCGGCGGCCAGTGTGCTCGCCGCCTCCTGTGCCCCGATCGCCGTGATGATGTCGATCGCCCCGAGCCGGCCGTCGTCGGGCGCGAGGTCCGCGACCGCGCGTTCGGCGACGAGGGTGAGCAGTCCGCGTGGACGGTCCTCGACGACGAGGAGGCGGCGACGGCGCTGTTCGGGTGCCGTGGGGGAAGCGGCGTCCGGCCGGGAGACGGGCGGGAGTTCCCGGCCGGCGGTTCCGGGGTGCTGCTCCGTCGGCGGGCCACCGCCGTCGAGCACTTCCTCGAAGTCGGCGCGTGCCACGGGGAGGTAGAGGGTGAAGGTACTGCCCTGGCCGGGCGTGCTGTCCACCGTGACGGCGCCGCCGAGCAGATGGGCGATCTCCCGGGTGATCGACAGGCCGAGTCCGGTGCCGCCGTACTTGCGGCTGGTGGTGCCGTCCGCCTGCTGGAAGGCTCCGAAGATCGTCTCCAGTTGCTGCTGGGGAATGCCGATACCGGTGTCCCGCACCCTGAAGGCCACGACGGGACCGCCGCGGACGACGCCGGCGGGCACCTCCCGGTCCGCGGCGGGTTCGATGCGCAGGGCGACACCGCCCTGTTCGGTGAACTTCACCGCGTTCGACAGGAGGTTGCGCAGGATCTGGCGCAGCCGGGAGTCGTCGGTGAGCAGGTCGGCGGGTGTTCCCGGGGCGGTGGCCACCGTGAAGTCCAGGCTCTTCTGCGTGGTCATCGGCCGGAACGTCGCCTCGACGTATTCCAGCAGTTTGCGCAGCGGGACCCGCTCGGGGGTGACGTCCATCTTGCCCGCCTCGACCTTGGACAGGTCGAGGATGTCGTTGATCAGCTGCAGCAGGTCCGAGCCCGCCGAGTGGATGATGCCCGCGTACTCGACCTGCTTGGGCGTGAGGTTGCGCGAGGGGTTCTGGGCCAGCAACTGGGCCAGGATCAGCAGGCTGTTGAGCGGGGTGCGCAGTTCGTGGCTCATGTTCGCCAGGAACTCCGACTTGTACTTCGAGGCCAGCGCCAACTGCTGGGCGCGGGTCTCCAGCTCCTGCCGTGCCTGCTCGATCTCCAGGTTCTTGGCCTCGATGTCGCTGTTCTGTGAGGCCAGCAGGGAGGCCTTCTCCTCCAGTTCGGCGTTGGAGCGCTGGAGCTCGTCCTGCTGTACCTGCAACTCCTCCGACCTGGCCTGGAGTTCGGCGGTCAGCCGCTGGGACTCGCCCAGCAGTTCGTCGGTGCGGGCGTTGGCCACGATGGTGTTGAGGTTGACGCCGATGGTCGGCATCAGCTGGGCGAGGAAGTCCTGGTGGATCTGGGTGAAGGCGGTGACGGAGCCCAGCTCGATGACACCGAGAACCTGGTCCTCGACCACGATGGGCAGCACCACCAGGGCGCTGGGCACGGCCTGTCCGAGACCGGAGGAGATCGTCACGTAGCCCGGCGGCAGTTCCTCCACGCTGATGGGACGGCGGTTGCGCGCGGCCTGCCCGACCAGTGAGCGTCCGACGGGGATGCGGTGCGGCCGGTCGCTGTCGTCGGGATAGCCGTACGAGCCCACCAGCCGCAGCTCGGGGCCGCGTTCGGTGTCCTCGGCGAGGTAGAAGGCGCCGTACTGCGCGGAGGCCAGTGGCGCGAGTTCGTCCATGATGAGCTCGGCGACGACGGGCAGGTCCCGGTGGCCCTGCATCAGGCCGGAGATCCGGGCGAGGTTGGTCTTGAGCCAGTCCTGCTCCTGGTTGGCCCGGGTGGTCTCCCGCAGGGACTCGACCATGGAGTTGATGTTGTCCTTGAGGTCGGCGACCTCGCCGGAGGCCTCGACGGTGATCGAGCGGGTCAGGTCGCCCTCGGCGACGGCGCTGGTCACCTCGGCGATGGCGCGGACCTGTCGGGTGAGGTTCCCGGCGAGGCCGTTGACGTTCTCCGTCAGTCGCTTCCAGGTGCCTTCGACTCCCTCCACCTCGGCCTGGCCGCCGAGCCGGCCCTCGCTGCCGACCTCGCGGGCGACTCGGGTGACCTCGGCGGCGAACGACGACAGTTGGTCGACCATCGTGTTGATGGTGGTCTTCAGCTCCAGGATCTCGCCGCGCGCGTCGACGTCGATCTTCTTCGACAGGTCGCCGTTGGCCACCGCCGTCGTCACCAGGGCGATGTTGCGGACCTGGCCGGTGAGGTTGTTGGCCATCGAGTTGACGTTGTCGGTGAGGTCCTTCCAGGTGCCCGCGACGTTCGGTACGTGCGCCTGGCCCCCGAGGCGTCCCTCGGTGCCGACCTCGCGGGCGACTCGGGTCACCTCGTCGGCGAACGCGGAGAGCGTGTCGACCATCGTGTTGATGACGTCCGCCAGGGCCGCGACCTCGCCCTTGGCCTCGACGGTGATCTTCTGGGAGAGGTCGCCCCGTGCGACGGCCGTGGCGACCTGGGCGATCGAGCGGACCTGGCCGGTCAGGTTCGACGCCATCACGTTGACGTTGTCCGTCAGGTCCTTCCAGGTCCCGGACGCGCCCCGGACGATCGCCTGTCCGCCCAGATTGCCCTCGGTGCCGACCTCGCGGGCGACGCGGGTGACCTCGTCGGCGAAGCCGGACAACTGATCCACCATCGTGTTGATGGTGTTCTTCAACTCCAGGATCTCACCACGGGCATCCACAGTGATCTTCTGCGACAGATCGCCCTGAGCAACCGCCGTGGCGACCTGGGCGACATTGCGGACCTGCGCGGTGAGGTTGCCCCCCATGAAGTTCACGGAGTCCGTGAGGTCACGCCAGGTGCCCTTCACGCCCTTGACGTCAGCCTGTCCGCCGAGACGTCCCTCAGTGCCGACCTCACGGGCGACGCGGGTCACCTCGTCGGCGAAACCGGACAACTGATCCACCATCGTGTTGATGGTGTTCTTCAACTCCAGGATCTCACCACGGGCATCCACAGTGATCTTCTGCGACAGATCGCCCTGAGCAACCGCCGTGGTCACCTGGGCGACATTGCGGACCTGGGAAGTGAGGTTGCCCGCCATGAAGTTGACCGAATCGGTCAGGTCGCGCCAGACGCCGCCGACGCCGGGCACCTGGGCCTGTCCGCCGAGCCGTCCCTCGCTGCCGACCTCGCGGGCCACGCGGGTCACCTCGTCGGCGAACGCGGAGAGCTGGTCGACCATCGTGTTGACGGTCTCCTTCAGCTGAAGGATCTCGCCACGCGCGGGGACGTCGATCTTCTGCGACAGGTCGCCCTTGGCCACCGCGGTCGCCACCTGCGCGATGTCACGCACCTGGGTGGTCAGATTGCCCGCCATGGCGTTGACCGAGTCGGTCAGGTCGGCCCAGGTGCCCGAGACCCCCGGCACCTCGGCCTGGCCGCCGAGGGTGCCCTCGGTGCCCACCTCGCGTGCCACCCGCGTCACTTCGGAGGTGAACACGGACAACTGGTCCACCATGCCGTTGAACACCGTGGCGATGTCGCCGAGGAGCCCCTCGCCGTCGGACGGGAGCCGGGTGCCGAAGTCACCGTCCCGTACGGCGGTCAGTCCGGCCAGGAGTTGCCGTAGCTCCTGCTCACCCGGGGCCCGGTCGACGGCCTCGATCGTCCTGCTGCTCATGCGCACCCTCGTTCCGCTCCCCAAGAGCCCTCACGGCGAGGACTCGGAACCCGCGCCGGGCCTGTGGAAGGCCCGCTCACCGACCGCGTTTCCGCAGTTCGCCGACCGGCCGGATGAGAAAATCCGGTGAAGATTAACTCAGCTACCGGCACACAACCAAAGCCTGGCCCGGAGATATCGGTCGACCGAAAAAGACCCGCGACAGGCGGAATACATGAGCGAACACTGGGCACTCGCACCTGTTCGGCTCCGCCGTTCGGAGCGCCCTCGGCACCCTGTCATCCCTCGAAGCGGTAGCCCGTGCCCGGCTCGGTGATCAGGTGGCGAGGATGGGAGGGGTCCGTCTCCAGTTCGCGGCGCAGTCGGGCCATGTGGACGCGCAGGTGGTAGGTCCTGTTGCCCTGCGAGCCGCCCCACACCTCCTGGAGGAGGTGCTTCCGCGTGACCGGTCGGCCGGGGCTGGTCACCAGGATCTCCAGCAGGTGCCACTCGGTCGGGGTCAGTCGCACATCCCGCCCGGCCCTGACGACCCTCTTGGCGAGCAGGTCGATCCTGAGGTCGGCCGTCTCGACGAGTGCCGCGCCGGGGGAGAGCGGCGCGTTCTCGGTACGGCGGACGGCGGCCCGCAGCCCTGCCAGGAGTTCTTCCATGCGGAACGGCTTGGTGAGGTGGTCGTCCGCGCCCGCGTCGAGCGCGGCCACCTTCTCGCCGGATCCCTGCCGGGCGGACATCACCAGGATCGACATCCGGCTCCCGCCCCGGCCACGGCTCCGAAGGCTCCTGATGATGTCGACGCCGTCCGTGTCGGGCAGACCGAGGTCGAGCAGGACCACGTCGGGCTGCCTGGCGGCGACGAGCCGGAGGGCCGCCGCGCCGTCGGGGGCGGCCTCCACACCGTAGTGACGTACCCGCAGGTTGATGACGAGGGCCCGTAAGAGCTGCGGGTCGTCCTCCACCACGAGCACCCTGGTCATGGGGTGTGCCTCTCCTCCGGGGCCGCCGGCTCACGTGCTCG
The DNA here is from genome assembly GCF_036898825.1 of Streptomyces sp. B21-083. Lineage (GTDB taxonomy): Bacteria > Actinomycetota > Actinomycetes > Streptomycetales > Streptomycetaceae > Streptomyces. The sequence continues at coordinate 1,314,984 of NZ_JARUND010000002.1, forward strand.
TGTGGGGGTCGGGCAAGGACGTCACTTATCGGCCACGAGGTCCTTGAGCGCGATGTTGAGTTCGAGGACGTTCACACGGGACTCCCCGACGAAGCCGAGGGTGCGGCCCTCGGTGTGCTCGTCGACCAGCTTCCGGACCTGGGTGACCGCCAGCCCGTTCTTCTGGGCGACCCGGTGGATCTGGAGGTCGGCATAGGCCGGGGAGATGTCCGGGTCGAGGCCGGAGCCGGAGGAGGTGACCGCGTCGGCGGGTACGTCGGCCGGCTCGACGGTGTAGCCGGACACGGAGTTGTCCTTCACGACCTCGGCCTTGGCGTCCTCGACCTGCTGGAGCAGTTCCCTGCTGTCGGCGGACAGGTTGGTGGCACCGGACAGCAGCAGCTTGTACCGCGTGTTGACGCTGTTGACGCCGAGCCCGTTCGCCGGCCGGCCCTGGAACCACCTCAGGTCCCGCTCCGGCGTCGCCTGCCCCTTCTTCGGCGGCAGATCGTACGACTGCCCGATCAGGGACGAGCCGACGACTTGGCCGTCCGCCTTGATCTCCGAGCCGTTCGCCGGGCCGGGGAACAACCCCTGCGCGATGCCGGTGACGACCAGCGGGTAGATGACGCCGGTCACCAGGGTCAGCACGAGGAGGGCCCGCAGGCCGGCGCCGAGCAACCGGGCTGTGTTCGTGACGGAGTTGTTCATGCCGATCAGCACGCTTTCGAGGAGTTACAGCCCAGGGATGAGTGAGATGAGCAGGTCGATGACCTTGATGCCGATGAAGGGCGCGATCAGCCCGCCGATGCCGTAGATCGTGAGGTTGCGGCGCAGCATCCGGTCCGCGCTCATCGGGCGGTAGCGCACGCCCTTCAGCGCCAGCGGGACCAGCGCGATGATGATCAGCGCGTTGAAGACGACCGCCGAGAGGATCGCGGAGTCGGGCGAGGACAGGTGCATGATGTTGAGCTTGTCCAGGCCCGGATAGACGGCCGCGAACAGCGCCGGGATGATCGCGAAGTACTTCGCGACGTCGTTGGCGATGGAGAACGTCGTCAACGCGCCCCGGGTGATGAGGAGTTGCTTGCCGATCTCGACGATCTCGATCAGCTTCGTCGGGTTCGAGTCGAGGTCGACCATGTTGCCGGCCTCCTTCGCCGCCGACGTGCCCGTGTTCATCGCCACGCCCACGTCGGCCTGGGCCAGCGCCGGCGCGTCGTTGGTGCCGTCGCCGGTCATGGCGACCAGCTTGCCGCCCGCCTGCTCCCGTTTGATGAGCGCCATCTTGTCCTCGGGAGTGGCCTCCGCGAGGAAGTCGTCGACGCCCGCCTCCTCGGCGATCGCCTTGGCCGTCAGCGGGTTGTCGCCCGTGATCATGACCGTCCTGATGCCCATGCGGCGCAGCTCCTCGAACCGCTCCCGCATGCCCTCCTTGACGACGTCCTTCAGATGGATGACGCCCAACACCCGTGCCCCGTCCGCGTCTTCGACGGCCACGAGCAGCGGCGTACCACCGGCCCCGGAGATCCGGTCGGTCAGCTCCTGCGCGTCCTGGGCGACTTCTCCGCCCTGCTCGCGCACCCATGTGACGACCGAACCGGCAGCGCCCTTGCGGATCTTGCGCCCGTCGACGTCCACACCCGACATCCGGGTCTGGGCGGTGAAGGCGATCCATTCGGCGCCGGCCAGTTCCCCCTGGTGACGCTCCCGAAGCCCGTACGTCTCCTTCGCCAGTACGACGATGGAGCGGCCCTCGGGCGTCTCGTCCGCCAGCGAGGAGAGCTGGGCGGCGTCCGCGACCTCCGCCTCGGTGGTGCCGCTCACCGGCACGAACTCCGACGCCTGACGGTTGCCGAGCGTGATGGTGCCCGTCTTGTCCAGGAGCAGGGTCGAGACGTCACCGGCGGCCTCGACCGCACGGCCCGACATCGCCAGCACGTTCCGCTGCACCAGCCGGTCCATGCCCGCGATGCCGATCGCGGAGAGGAGCGCGCCGATCGTGGTCGGGATCAGACAGACCAGCAGCGCCACCAGCACGACCATCGTCAGGTGGGTGCCCGCGTAGTCGGCGAACGGCGGCAGCGTGGCCACCGCGAGCAGGAAGACGATGGTGAGGGACGCCAGCAGGATGTTCAGCGCGATCTCGTTCGGTGTCTTCTGCCGGGCCGCGCCCTCGACCAGGTTGATCATGCGGTCGATGAAGGTCTCGCCGGGCTTCGTCGTGATCCTGATGACGATCCGGTCGGACAGCACCTTCGTACCGCCGGTGACGGCGCTCCGGTCGCCGCCCGACTCCCTGATGACCGGCGCCGACTCCCCCGTGATCGCCGACTCGTCGACGGAGGCGACACCCTCGGCCACATCACCGTCGCCGGGGATGATGTCCCCGGCCTCGCAGACGACGAGGTCGCCGATCTTCAACTCGGTGCCGGGGACGCGCTCTTCGGAGTCGCCGGTGAGCCGGCGGGCGACGGTGTCGGTCTTGGCCCTGCGCAGCGTGTCGGCCTGTGCCTTGCCGCGGCCCTCGGCGACCGCCTCCGCCAGGTTGGCGAAGATCACGGTCAGCCAGAGCCAGGCGCTGATGGTCCAGCCGAACCAGTCGCCCGGGGTCCTGAACGAGAAGACCGTCGTCAGCACCGACCCGACCAGCACCACGAACATCACAGGCGACTTGACCATCACCCGCGGGTCGAGCTTGCGGCAGGCGTCCGGCAGCGACCTGACCAGTTGCCCGGCATCGAAGAGACCGGCGCCGACCCGGGTCTCCTTGTTCCCGGTGGGGACGTCCTGGTGCGGCGCCCGGGTGGGAGTGGCTGTGGACATCGGGTCCTCTGGCTTTCGGGTACGGATGGTCATGACGCCAGCCCCTCGGCGAGCGGCCCGAGCGCGAGTGCCGGGAAGTAGGTGAGACCGGTGATGATGAGGATGGCGCCCACGAGAAGGCCGGTGAACAGCGGCTTCTCGGTGCGCAGGGTGCCCGCGGTGACGGGCACGGGCGTCTGCTCGGCGAGCGAGCCGGCCAGCGCCAGCACGAACACCATCGGCAGGAAACGGCCGAGCAGCATCGCCAGGCCGGTCATGGTGTTGAACCAGTCGGTGTCGGCGTTCAGACCGCCGAAGGCCGAGCCGTTGTTGTTGGCGGCGGAGGTGAAGGCGTACAGCACCTCGGAGAATCCGTGGGCACCGGAGTTCAGCATGGAGTCCGGCGGGGTCGACAGCGCCATGGACGCGGCGGTGAGGACGAGGACCAGGGCGGGTGTGACCAGGATGTAGCAGGCCGCGAGCTTGATCTCGCGGGTGCCGATCTTCTTGCCCAGGTACTCGGGCGTACGGCCGACCATGAGGCCCGCGATGAACACCGCGATGACCGCCATGATCAGCATGCCGTAGAGGCCGGAGCCGGTGCCGCCGGGTGCGATCTCGCCCAGCATCATGCCCAGCATCGCGATGCCGCCGCCGAGGCCGGTGAACGAGGAGTGGAAGGAGTCCACCGCGCCGGTCGAGGTGAGCGTCGTCGACACCGCGAAGATCGACGACGATCCGACGCCGAAGCGGACCTCCTTGCCCTCCAGCGCGCCGCCTGCCGCCTGGAGCGCCGGGCCGTGGTGCGCGAACTCGGTCCACATCATCAGGGCGACGAAGCCCAGCCAGATGGTGAACATCGTGGCGAGGATCGCGTAGCCCTGCCTCACCGAGCCGACCAGCACACCGAACGTACGGGTCAGTGCGAACGGGATCACCAGCAGCAGGAAGATCTCGAACAGGTTGGTGAAGGGCGTCGGGTTCTCGAAGGGGTGCGCGGAGTTGGCGTTGAAGTAGCCGCCGCCGTTGGTGCCGATCTCCTTGATGGCCTCCTGCGAGGCGACGGCACCCCCGTTCCACTGCTGAGAACCTCCCCCGAACTGGCCGACCTCGTGGATCCCGGAGAAGTTCTGGATGGCACCGCACGCCACCAGCACGATCGCGGCGACGACGGACAGCGGCAGCAGGATGCGTACGACACCACGCACCAGGTCGGACCAGAAGTTGCCCAGTTCACCGGTGCGTGATCGGGCGAACCCGCGGACCAGGGCCACTGCCACCGCGATACCGACGGCCGCGGAAACGAAGTTCTGCACGGCCAGCCCGGCGGTCTGCACGACATGGCCCAGGGTCTGTTCGCCGTAGTACGACTGCCAGTTGGTGTTAGTCACGAACGACACGGCCGTGTTGAACGACCGCGCCGGGTCGACCGAGTCGAAGCCCAGCGAGCCGGGCAGCACGCCCTGGAGCCGCTGGAGCAGATAGAGGAAGAGGACGCCGACCGCCGAGAAGGCGAGGATCCCGCGCAGGTAGGCGGGCCAGGTCATCTCGGTGTCGGGGTTGGCACCGATGCTCTTGTAGATCCACTTCTCGACGCGCAGATGCTTGTCGGAGGTGTAGACCCTGGCCATGTAGGTGCCGAGGGGGAGGTAGGCGAGCGCCAGCGCCGCTATGAGGGCGAGCAGCTGGAGCACGCCGGCGAGTACGGGACCCATGGCGTGGCTCAGAACCTCTCCGGGAAGAGCAGGGCGAGGACGAGATAGCCCAGCAGGGCGACAGCCGCAGTGAGGCCGACGATGGTCTCGGCGGTCACAGCTTCGTCACCCCCTTGGCGACGAGGGCGACCAGCGCGAAACCCGCGACGGTGGCGATGACGAAGGCCAGGTCGGCCATCGCGAACTCCTGGAGTGAGGTTCAGGTGAACAGGGACGATTCGAGGAAAGCTCCTCTCCGGCCGGATCGGGTCGTCCGTTGACGGCTCTCTTACGGCGACGCCCACGGCATTGACGGGACCCATACGGCGTCGGTGCCGGACCGCGCCCACCTGCGCGGTGGGGGTCCTCTCGACCATTGCGGGCTCACCGAAAATGCCCCACCCTGTCGGCCTGACGCGAGAGAAGAGAGGCCCGCATGGCTGCGACTCAGCGCAGGAGCCGGAAGATCATGATGACGCCGGACGAGCTGGACGAGTTCCTCACCACTCAGCGCATGTGCCGGGTCGCCACACTGTCGGGTGACGGCGCCCCGCATGTCAGTGCCCTCTGGTTCGCCTGGGACGGCACCTCGCTGTGGCTGTACTCCATCGTGCGCAGCAAACGCTGGGCCGACCTTCGTCGCGACCCGCGTGTAGCGGTCGTCGTCGACTCCGGCGAGGGGTACGGGGAGCTGCGCGGGGCCGAACTCTCAGGCACCGTGGAGTTCGTGGGCGAGATACCCCGCTCCGGCGAGCCATGTCCGGAACTCGCCCTGCTGGAACCGTTGTTCGCCCGCAAGAACTTCGGTCTGGAGGAGATGCCGCACGACGGCCGGCATGCGTGGATCCGCCTGACCCCCGCCAAGACCGTCTCCTGGGACTTCCGCAAGCTGTGACGCCCGTTTCTCACAGGCGCGACCGAGCGTCTTCCGTGACGGACCGGGCGGGGAGGAGGGGCGGAGCGCCGTGCGTCAAGTATTGGTAATGATTTCCATATCGATCGGATTCGGCCATGCTTTTGACATTCATTTCCATCTAGTGTGGCGAGTACACCCTTGCTCACCACCTGTCGTGGAGGATCCATGTCCCCGTCCCCGTCCCGGCGCCTCGCCCTGATCACCGGCGCCTCGCTGGCCCTCCTGACGGGGTGCGGCAGCTCGTCGGACTCCGGCGGTGACGGGAGCGGTGCGCAGGAACCGGCCGCTTCGTCCAAGATCGTCGTGGTCGCCTCGACCGACGTCTACGGCGACATCGTCGGACAGATAGGCGGCGCGAAGGTCGATGTCACGTCGATCATCAGCGACCCCGACCAGGATCCGCACTCCTACGAGGCCAACACCCAGAACCAGCTGGCCCTCTCCAAGGCGAAGGTCGTCGTCGAGAACGGCGGCGGCTACGACGACTTCGTCGACCGGATGCTGAAGAGCGGCGGCTCCGCCGCCGAGGTCATCAACGCCGTCAAGGTCTCCGGGAAGACAGCCCCGAAGGGCGGGGACCTCAACGAGCACGTCTGGTACGACTTCCCGACCGTCGCGAAGATCGTCGACCGTATCGCCACGGCACTGGGCAAGGCCGACGCCGCCGACGCCGCCCTCTTCACCAAGAACGCCGAGGCCTTCAAGGCCAGGCTGACGGCGCTGGAGGCGAAGGAAGCCCAGATCAAGAAGGAGCACGCCGGCCAGGGCGTCGCCATCACCGAACCCGTGCCGCTCTACCTGACCACCGCGAGCGGGCTGGTGAACAGGACGCCCGCGGCGTTCAGCGAGGCCATCGAGGAGGGCGACGACGTCTCTCCCCGGGTCCTTCAGGCCACGCTGGCGGTGTTCAGCGACAAGCAGGTCAAGGCGCTGGTCTACAACGAGCAGACCTCCGGCCCGCAGACCGAGAAGTCCAAGGCCGCGGCCGAGGCGGCCGGCATCCCCGTCGTACCCGTGACCGAGACCCTGCCCGCCGGCAAGGACTACCTCGGCTGGATGACCGCCAACGTCGACGCGCTCGCGAGCGCGCTCACCAAGTGAGGCAGCCCGCCCCGGCCACCGTGCCCTCACCCCGTCAGGGTGCGAGGCCTGCCGGGGGCGGCGACTCCGGTGCCGTGGTCAGTCTGCGCGGCGCCGAACTGTCGTACGGCGCCCGTGTGGTGTGGCAGGGCCTCGACCTGGATGTACGGCCGGGGGAGTTCCTGGCCGTGCTCGGGCCGAACGGATCGGGCAAGACCAGTTTCGTACGGGCCCTGCTGGGCCGGCAGCCCCTGTCCGCCGGAACCCTGACCGTCCTCGGAGGTTCCCCGCGCGAGGCCGGCCGGCATCTCGGGTACGTCCCTCAGCAGGCGGAGGTGTCCGCGCAGGCGATGCTGCGGGCCCGCGATCTCGTGCGCTTCGGCATCGACGGGCACCGTTTCGGGCCCCGGCTGCGGACGGGTGCCGTCCGTCGCCGGGTCGACGAGATCCTCGCCTCCGTCGGAGCCACCGCGTACGCCGACGTCCCCCTCGGCATGCTGTCCGGCGGTGAACGGCAACGCGTCCGTATCGGGCAGGCCCTGGCCACCGATCCGCGCATCCTGCTCTGCGACGAGCCGCTGCTCTCCCTCGACCTGAACCACCAGCGGGCCGTCACCGAACTCGTGGACGCCCGCCGCAGGTCCCACGGCACGTCCGTGGTCTTCGTGACCCACGAGATCAACCCCGTGCTCGGTCTGGTCGACCGCGTCCTGTACCTGGCGCCCGGGCGTCACCGGACAGGGACACCGGACGAGGTGCTGACCTCCCGGTCGCTGTCGGACTTGTACGGCACACGGGTCGACGTCGTCCGCGTCCAGGGGCGGGTCGTGGTCGTCGGCGCCCCCGACGGACCGGCCACTCCCCCGCATCACGCCCATGAGACCGCCCACGGGGTGGTCCGTCAGACCGAGGAAGTGCACCCATGACGCTCGCCGAGGGGGTCTGGCACCAGATCTTCAGCTTCGAGGACTACGGCGAACTCCTGGCGCTGGTCCGCAACTCCCTCATCGCGGGTGCCGCACTCGGCCTCGTCGGCGGTCTCGCCGGGGTCTTCGTCATCATGCGCGACCTGCCCTTCGCGGTGCACGGCATCAGCGAGTTGTCCTTCGCGGGCGCGTCGGCAGCCCTGCTGCTGGGCGTGAACATCGTGGGGGGCTCGATCGTCGGTTCGCTTCTCGCGGCCGGCGCGATCGGGGTCCTGGGCGCGCGGGCCCGTGACCGCAACTCGGCGATCGGCATCCTCATGCCGTTCGGTCTCGGGCTCGGTGTGCTCTTCCTCGCTCTCTACAAGGGCCGGGCGGCCAACAAGTTCGGCCTGCTCACCGGGCAGATCGTGGCCGTCGACACGCCGCAGATGACCTGGCTCCTGGGCACCTCCGCCCTGGTACTGGTCGCCCTCGTCGTCATCTGGCGGCCGTTGACCTTCGCCAGCGCCGACCCGGACGTCGCCGCCGCCCGTGGTGTGCCGGTACGCGGACTGTCCTTCGCCTTCATGCTCGTGCTCGGTCTCACCGTCGCCCTGTCGGTCCAGGTCGTCGGCGCCCTGCTGGTCCTGACCCTCGTCGTCACACCCGCCGCGGCCGCCGCGCGTGTCACCGCGTCCCCGGTGCTGCTGCCGCTGCTCAGCGTGGTCTTCGCCGTGCTCTCCGTCGAGGGCGGCATCCTGCTCGCCCTGGGCAGCTCCATCCCCATCAGCCCGTACGTCACCACGATCTCGTTCTCCATCTACGCGCTGTGCCGCCTCGCCGGCGCCTACCGCACCCGGCGCTGGGGAGACAGGAGGACGGTCCCGCAGCCCGCCTGACACCGGATCTCCGGATCTGGATCGCCGGATCTCCGGATGCGGCCCCTCTCACACCGGCCCTTGTCACGCACGGACGAAGCGCGGTCCCGCAGGACTCATCTCGCGCACATTGAAGGGTGATTGACCCGGTCCCCTCCCTCGTCGCTGCCATATTCGAAAGCCACTTCGGAGGTGGCTGTGACGCTAGAGGCGACAACATCCTGGGCCACACGCCTGCCCGACCGCACCGCCGACCGCATCACCGTTCTGGAGAGCCGTCGGTCGCGGGCGCTGGCGGAGAACGGGCCGAGAAGACGCGGGGAGTTCGGCGCCCGTGAGCGGATCGACCTGTTGCTCGACGAGGGTTCGTTCACCGAGACCGGGATGTTCGTACGGGCACGGCCCACCGGGGACGGCGCCCCCCGCCCCTACGGGGACGGGGTTGTCACCGGGCACGGCACGGTAGACGGTCGTGCCGTCTGTGTGTTCGCCCAGGATTCCACGGTCTTCGGCGGGAGCATGGGCGAGGCCTTCGGGGAGAAGACGATCGCCCTGATGGACCTCGCGATGAGGACCGGCTGCCCGGTGATCGGGCTCAACGACGGCGGCGGCGCCCGTATTCAGGAGGGCGTCGCCTCGCTCGCCCTCTACGCCGAGCTGGTGCGCCGCAACGTACAGGCGTCCGGGGTGATCCCCCAGCTCTCGGTCGTGCTCGGGCCGTGCGCCGGCGGGGCCGCGTACTCGCCGGCCATCACCGACTTCACCGTGATGGTGGACGGCGCCTCGCACATGTTCGTCACCGGGCCCGACGTCATCGAGGCGGTCACCGGGGAGCGCACCAGCGCCGAGGACCTGGGCGGCGCCCGCACCAGCAACTCCGTCAACGGCAACGCCCACTTCCTCGCCGCCGACGAGGTGGAGGCCCTCGACACCGTACGGGACCTGCTGTCGTACCTGCCCGCCAACAACCTGGAGCGGCCCCCGCAGTACGCGCCCGTGGCGGCGCCCACCGACAGGTGTCTCGACGAGGTCGTGCCGGACCGGCTCGGGCAGGTCTACGACATGCGGGACATCCTGCGCGCGGTTGTCGACGGCGGTGAACTGCTGGAGGTCCAGGAGCTGTTCGCGCCGAACATCATCTGCGCGCTGGCCCTGGTGGAGGGCACGTCCGTCGGTGTCGTCGCCAACCAGCCGCTCCACAGTGCCGGGGTGCTGGACATCGACGCCTCCGAGAAGGCAGCGCGGTTCGTGCGGTTCTGCGACGCGTTCGGCATCCCGCTGCTGACCTTCACCGACGTCCCCGGCTATCTGTCCGGCGTCCGCCAGGAGCAGGCCGGGATCATCCGGCGCGGCGCCAAACTGCTGTACGCCTACGCCGAGGCGACCGTCCCGAAGGTCACGGTGGTGGTGCGCAAGGCGTACGGCGGCGGGTACGCCGTGATGGGCTCCAAGCATCTGGGCGCCGACATCAACCTCGCCTGGCCCAGCGCCCGGATCGCCGTCATGGGCGCCGAGGGCGCGGTGGGCGTCCTGCACCGGCGTGAACTGGCCGCCGCCGACGACCCGGAGGCGCTGCGGGCCAGCCTCGTCGCCGCGTACGAGAGCACGCACGGGACGCCCTATCTGGCCGCCGAACGCGGGTACGTCGACGCCGTCATCGCGCCGCGCGACACCCGGGACCACATCGTCCGTGCCCTGCGCGCCCTGCGCGGCAAGCGCGCACCGATGCCGACGCGCAGGCACGGCAACATCCCCCTCTGAGCCCCTGAGCCCCTGAACCCCGGATCTCTCCAGTCCCCGCGCCGACCGAACCCAGCCGTTCCCGCTGTTCCCGCCGTTCCCGCGATGTGAGGAGCCATGCCCGATGGACAGCCGCCGCCCCCCGCTCGCCCCCTCCGCCACCCCCCGGAGTCTGCCGGAGTACGTGCGGCACTGGGCCGAAACCACCCCCGACCGCCGGGCGTTCACCTTCGTCGACCATCCCGCCCCGCAGTCGCGCGGCGTCCACCGCACCCTGACCTGGCGCCGACTGGACCTGCGGGTACGGGCGTTGGCCGCCCGGCTCGCCGAAGAGGCCGAGCCCGGAACCCGGGTCGCGGTGCTCTGCCCGCAGGGTACGGAGTACGTCAGCGCCTTCCTGGCGGCGCTCACGGCCGGACTGGTCGCCGTACCCCTGTACCCGCCCGGTCTCTCCGGGCACGCCGACCGGCTCGCGGCCGTGCTGGACGACGCGTCTCCGACGGTAGTGCTGACAACCAGCCATATTCGTGCTGATGTGCGGGACTTCTGTTCCCGCCTGCCGGTACGGATCATCGCCGTCGACCAAGTGGGCGCCGAAGCGAGGGATTTCCTGCCGGTCGCACCGGACGACGATGCCATCGCCTACCTCCAGTACACGTCCGGCTCGACCCGTTCCCCGGCCGGTGTGGAGATCAGTCACGGCAATGTCGTCGCCAACGCCCGTCAGGCGCTGGCCGCTTACGGGGTGGACGAGCGTCCGGTGACCTGTGTGGGCTGGCTGCCGCTCTACCACGACATGGGGCTCGTTCTGAGTGTCGCCGCTCCCGTCGAGCGGGGCCTGCTGTCGGTGCTCATGGATCCTGCCGCGTTCCTGCACGAGCCGGTGCGCTGGCTGCGGCTGCTCGCCGCGCATCCGCGCACACTGAGCGCGGCACCCAACTTCGCCTACGACTACTGCGCTTCGACGGTCACCGACGCCCAGAAGAGGGAACTGCGACTGGACGGGGTCGCCGCGCTGCTCAACGGCAGCGAGCCGGTCCGCCCCGGCACCGCCGACCACTTCCACGCCGCCTTCGCCGCCCAGGGACTGGCGCCCGACACCCACTGTCCGTCGTACGGGCTCGCCGAGGCGACCGTCTTCGTCAGCGCCGCCCGGCCCGGGGAGCCGCTCAGCCGGTTCACGCTCGACCGTGACGCCCTCACCACCGGCAAGGCCCTGCCCGCGCGGGCCGACGATCCCACAGCCGTGACGCTGGCCGGCTGCGGGACTCCGGCGGGCCAGCTGGTCCGTATCGCCGACCCCGTGTCACGCGCCCGGTTGTCCGAGGGAGAGGTCGGCGAGATCTGGGTGCAGGGCCCCAACGTGGGGCGGGGCTACCGGAATCGGGACGAGCAGACCCGGCGGGTGTTCGGTGCCACGTTCGCCGACGACACCGCCGGTTCCGGTCGCTGGTTGCGGACCGGCGACCTGGGGACGTTCCTGGACGGGCAGTTGATCGTCACCGGGCGGCTGAAGGACCTCATCGTCGTCGACGGGCGCAACCACTACCCGCAGGACGTGGAGGCCTCGGTCCAGGAGGCGGACCCGGCCGTGCGGCGCGACCGGCTCGCCGCGTTCGGGGTGCCGGGTGACGCGGGCGAGCGGGTGGTCGTCGTGGCCGAACATGTACGGAGCGTCGGCCTCGCGGAGATCGACGTACCGGGGCTGGTGCGGGCCGTGCGCGCCGCCGTATCGGCTCGGCACGGGCTGCGGCTCGCCGACATCGTCCTCGTGCCGCCGGGCACCGTGCCCCGTACATCGAGCGGCAAGGTGGCACGGGCGCTGACCCGGCGACGCTATCTGGAGGGCGCCTACACGCCGGAGCCGGCCGCATGAGGGGCGCCGACGAGGGCCGGATACGCCGACTGGTCGCCGAACGGGTCGCCGCCTGGGGCGGTACGGCTCCCGAGGACGTGTCCATGGACCGGCCGCTGGCGGACCTCGGAATGTCGTCGCGGGACGCGGTCGTGCTGGCCGGGGATCTCTCGCGGGCGACGGACCGTGAGCTGTCGGCGACGCTGCTGTGGGAGGCGCCCACCGGTGACGCTCTGGTGGCGTATCTGTGCCGCACGGAATCAGGGACGGAGGACGGGGTCGATCCGGTGAACAGACCGGCCCCTCCCCCGGCCTCGGCCGACGAACCCGTAGCGGTGATCGGGGTCGGCTGCCGGCTGCCCGGGGGTGTGCACGGGCCGGGTGACTACTGGCGGCTGCTGACCGACGGCGTCGACGCCGTCCGCCGGGTTCCCGAGGACCGGTGGCGCGACTTCGCCCCGTTCCCGCCCGACGAGGCACCCCTGTACGGGGGGTACCTCGACGACATCGCCGGGTTCGACGCCGACTTCTTCCGCGTCACCCCGCGCGAGGCCGCGGTGATGGACCCGCAGCAGCGCATCCTTCTGGAGGTCGTGCACGAAGCTCTCGACCATGCCGCTGTCCCCGCCGCATCCCTCGCCGGCAGCGCCACCGGCGTCTTCGTCGGTGTCTCCGCCGCCGAGTACGGCTCACTCACCGGCGCCGACCCGGCGGCCGTCGACCCCTGGGCGCCCGCCGGTGCGGCGCCCAGTGTGACCGCCGGGCGGCTGGCCTATGTGCTGGACACACGGGGGCCGAGCATGGCCGTCGACACCGCCTGCTCGTCCTCGCTGGTCGCCGTGCACCAGGCCTGCGTCAGCCTGCGCACCGGTGAGAGCGACACGGCGATCGCCGCCGGAGTCAACCTGCTGCTCTCGCCGACCGTCAGCGTGGCGTTCCGGCGGGCCGGGGCTCTCGCGCCGGACGGGCGGTGCAAGCCGTTCGCGGCGGCGGCCGACGGCATCGGGCGCGGCGAGGGATGCGCGGCCGTGCTGCTGAAGCGGCTGTCCGACGCCGAGCGGGACGGCGACCGTGTTCTCGCCGTCATCCGCGCCACGGCCGTCAACTCCGACGGCCGCTCCAACGGCCTCCTGGCGCCCAACCCCACAGCTCAGAAAGCCCTGTTGGCCACCGTCTATGCCCGCGCCGGGCTCGATCCGGCGCACATCGACCACGTCGAGGCGCACGGCACCGGTACCCCGCTCGGTGATCCGATCGAGGCGGGCGCGCTCAGTGCCGTGCTCGGTGCGGGCCGCGACCCCGACCAGCCGCTGCTGCTCGGTTCCGTCAAGGGCAACCTCGCCCATCTGGAGTCCGCGGCAGGCATCGCCGGGCTGGTGAAGACGGTCCTCGCGCTGCACCACGACACCGTTCCGCCGTCCCTGCACTGCGCGGAGGGGAGCGCCCTGGGCGACGAACGGCTGCGGGTGGTCACCGAGTGCGAGCCGTGGCCGCGCTACGGCGGTACGGCCACCGCCGGGGTGTCCGGTTTCGGGTTCGGCGGCACCAACGCCCATGCGGTACTGGAGGAATGGCGGCCCGATGTCCTCCCGCCGCCCCAGGAGGAGGAACCGGTCTCCCGTCTCCACCTCCTCTCCGACGTCGAGACCATCCGGCTGCGGGACACCGCGACCCGGCTCGCCGACTGGCTCCGTACGCCGGAGGGCAACGCCGCGCACCCCGCGGACGTGGCGCGTACGCTCGCCGGACGTGTCGGGCGGGGTACTGTGCGCGCCGCGGTGGTCGCCCACGACGTCGGCGAACTGGCTGACGGGCTAAGGGCATTGGGGCAGGGGGAGTCGCACGCGCGGGTCGTGACGGGTGAGCGGGATCTCGTCGGGCGCGGGCCGGTGTGGGTGTTCTCCGGGTACGGCAGCCAGTGGGTCGGCATGGGGCGGCGGTTGCTGGCCGAGGAACCCGCCTTCGCCGCCGCCGTGGAGAAACTCGACGCGCAGATCGCCCCGGAGTGCGGGCTCTCCCTGTATGAGCACCTGGCGGACGGCGGCGACCTCGACCGTCTGGAGGTTGCCCAACCCGTGCTGTTCGGGCTTCAGTTGGCTCTCGCCGAGCTGTGGCGCTCGTACGGTGTCGAACCCGCCGCCGTCATCGGCCATTCCGTGGGTGAGGTGGCCGCCGCGGTGTGCGCGGGCGCCCTGGACGTGTCGGAGGCCGCCCGGGTGGTCGCCGTACGGGCCCGGCTGCTCAGCGGTCTGCGGGGCGGCGCCATGGCTGTCGTCGACCTCGACGACGGTGAACTCGACGCCCTGGCACGGGACTTCCCGGGTGTCTGTGTCGCCGTGCACTCCTCGCCCGGGCAGAAGATCGTCGCCGGGGAGGAGCAGGCGGTGACCCGGCTCGTGCGGCGGCTGGAGCAGCAGGGGCGGACCGCTCGCGCCCTGCGGGTCGTCGGCGCCGGGCACTCGCCCCAAGTCGAGCCGCTGCTACCGGAGTTGCTGGATTCCCTGGCCGACATCCGGGGCGGCCGGCCCCGGGTCCCCGTCTACTCCACCGTCCTGGACGACCCGCGCGGCGACTCCCTCTTCGACGCCGCCCACTGGGCCGCGAACCTGCGGCGGCCCGTTCGCCTGGCCCGGGCCGTCGCTGCCGCCGCAGCCGACGGTCACACCGCGTTCGTCGAGATCTCGCCACATCCGGTCCTGACCCGGGCCGTCCTCGACACCGCGCCCGGCGTCCTCGCCATCGGCACCCTGCGCCGCGACGGCGACAGCGGTGCCGGGTTTCTGGCCCAGGTCGGCGCCCTGTACTGCGCGGGCGGGCGCCTGTCGTCACCTCCGGGCCACGTCATCGACCTGCCCGCGCCGCGCTGGCGGCACGTCCGGCACTGGTGGACGGACGGGCGTGCTACGCCCACGGCGCCAACGTCGCTCACGACCGGCGCGGTGACCGAAGAGGCCCACGTTCCGGACACGTCCGTCTCCGGCCGGCTGCGTCATCACATCGCCGCCGTCACCGGCCACCCGGCGACCCGCCTCACACCTTCCACCCCACTGGCCGACCTCGGCCTGGACTCCCTGATGGCCGTCCGTATCCGCAGCGCGCTGGAAGCCGAGTACGGGATCGAGCTGCCCCTGCGCGAGCTGCTCGGCGCCGCCTCCGTCCAGGCGCTGGCCGACCGCCTCCAACAGGCGCTCCCCACAGGCGAGTCGGCCGGTCCCCTACGTACCCTGCGCGCCACCGGCTCCCGGCCTCCGCTCTTTCTCGTCCACGCGGCCGGCGGCACGACCGACGTCTACCGGGCGCTGGTCGAACGGCTCGGTGAGGAGCGGCCGGTGTACGGACTGGAACGGCTCCCGGACGCCCGTACGGTGACCGAGAAAGCGCGCCACTACGCCGAGGCCATCGCCGACGCGCACCCCACCGGGCCCTGTCTGCTGGCTGGTTGGTCCTTCGGAGGCTTCGTCGCCCAGGAGACGGCACGGCAACTCGTCGCCGCCGGACGGGACGTGGAGCTCGTGGCACTCATCGACTCGGTACGGCCCCTCCCCCGGCCCGGCGACACCCCGGCCGACCGGATCCGCGCCCACTTCGAGGGCTTCGCCCATCATGTCGCCGACGCGTACGGCGCCCAACTGGATCTCCGGTACGACGAGTTGCTCGCGATGGACGACGACGGCGAACGCATCGACACCGTGCTGCGGGCCCTGCGCGAGGTCGCCGACATACCGCCCGCCGCCCTGGAGCATCAGCGCTCCTCCTACCTGGACCTGAGGATCGGCGAGGCCCACCGCCCGGGGGCCTACGACGGGCGGGTGGTCCTGTACCGGGCCACCGAGCCCGCTCCGCACACCGTGCGCGACCCGGCGTACGAACGGGACGACGAGTCGCTCGGCTGGGACGAGGTGTGCAGGCGGCTGACGGTCGTACCGGTCGCGGGGCACCATCTGTCGTTGCTCGACCCGCCGTATGTGGACGAGATCGCCGCCCAGTTGCGGGGCGCACTCGACGAACAGAGCCGCTGAACCGGACGACGAGGAGCAAGTCATGGACCGTACCAGCACCGGAGTGTCCCGGCGCGCTGTCACCAAGGCCGGCACGGCCGTCGGTCTGACCGCGCTGTTCGGCACCAGAGCCGCCACCGCCCGAGCCGCGACCCGGCTCTCCGCCCGCACCCTGGACGTCTCCGTGTCGTCCCCCGCCCTGGGCCGCAGCGCGCCGGTCCGGCTGATCCTGCCGACGAGTTTCGGCACGCAACCGGGGCGGACCTACCCCGTGCTGTATCTCCTGCACGGCGCCCACGACGACTACACGTCCTGGACCCGGGAGACGGACATCGAGGCCTTCACCGAGGGCAGGGACCTGATCGTGGCGATGCCGGACGCGGGGCCCACCGGCATTCCCACCGCCTGGCGCGGCGGCCCGAACTACGAGGCCTTCCAGCTCACGGAGGTCCCCGCGCTGCTGGCCCGCCAGTACCGGGCCTCCAATGTCCGGGCCGTCGCCGGGGTCTCGACCGGCGGCTACGGCGCCATGTCGCACGCGGCACGCCATCCGGGCATGTTCGCGGCGGCGGCCTCGTACAGCGGCATCCTCGACACCATGGCTCCCGGTGTGCCCCCACTCGTGGACGCCATCGTGGCCCGCGAGAACCTGGCGCCGGGCTCCCTGTGGGGCAACCCCTTCCTCAACGCCCTCACCTGGCGCGACTTCAACCCGCGCTCCCGCGCCGAAGGGCTGCGCGGCACCCCGCTGTACGTCTCCAGCGGCAGCGGGGTCGTCGGCGGCACCGGTGACTGGCTGCCCGAGGCCCTGGAAAGCGCCCTGTGGCTCTCCGCGCACGCCTTCACCGACACGCTCGCCCTGCTCCGCGTCCCGGTCACGACCCACTACTACACGGGAGGAGGACACAGCTGGGCCTACTGGAAGGGCGAGTTCAGCGCGTCGTGGCAACTGATTGCCAGGGGCCTGGGGTTGCCCGAGTGAGGCCGGTACCGTCGGGGCACGGAACGGAGCGCAGGGGACATCCGTCCAACCCAGGACTTGTCCCTCGCCCCACGGGCACCAACCCGCGGGTGAGCCTCTTCCGGGTGAAAGGAGGGCCCTCTGTGGCGACCCCCGCCCCGCACGGTGTACCGGACGACCCCGGAGCCGCCGCTGTACCGCCCGAACTGGCCAGACTGCTGCGCGACCAGTTGGAGGCCGTCGCCGACGAGGTGGAGGAGGAGGTACGCAGCCAGGTCCCCGAGTACGCCGTCCGGTCGGCCGACGGAGCGAGCCGCGCACTCCTCAGGTCCGGGGTCGTACAGGCGCTCACCCTGTTCGTCGACCACATCGCCGATCCGCGCGCCCGGGGAGACTCGATCACCGCGATCTACCACGAGCTGGGGCGCGGCGAGGCGCTGGAGGGCCACAGCCTCGAAACACTGCAGTCCGCGCTGCGGGTCGGGGGGCTGCACGCCTGGCGGCTGCTGGGCCGTGCGACGGAGGAACTCGGGCTGGACTCCGCGGTCATGGCCGGGCTGGGCGAGCTGGCGTTCCGGACCGTGCACGAGGTCGCCGAGGCAGCGGCGGCGGGGTACGCGGAGGGGCAGCTGCGCAGCGCGGACGAGCTGGAACGGCGCCGGGGGCGGCTGCTCGCCCTGTTGCTGGGCGAGCAGCCGGTGTTGCCGGAGGCGGTGCGGGACCTGGCGCACGGCGCCCGGTGGACCGTACCGCCGTACGTCGCGGTCGTCGTCCTCGCGGCCTCGCCGGACCAGCGGGAGGAGCGGCCGTTGGCTGCCGCCGGGGCGCTGGTGGACATGGAGTCCCGGCCGCCACGGATGCTGGTGCCCGACCCGGACGGCTCGGGCGGCTTCGGCGGCCGGGCGTTCACGCTCGCCCTGCGGGGGCGGCCGGCGGCGATCGGGCCGACGGTCCCCCTCACCGAGGCCGCCAGGTCGCTGCGCTGGGCCACCCGGGCCCTCGGGCTGATGGGGCGCGGGATACTCCCCCGGCACGGGGTGGTGCGCTGCGCCGACCATCTGTCGACGCTGCTGCTGCACAGCGACGAGCCCATGCTCGACCTGCTCCGGACGCGCGCCCTCGCTCCCCTCGACGGGGTCTCCGAGCAGCCGCGCGGCAGGCTCGCGGAGACACTGCTCGCATGGCTGCTCAGCGGCAGCAACGTGCCCGATGTCGCCGCCCGCCTACACGTCCACCCGCAGACGGTCCGCTATCGCCTGCGCCAACTGGAGAAGCTCTTCGGCGAGGCCCTGCACGACCCGGTAAAACGCCTGGATCTGATCCTGGCACTCACGTCGGCACAAAAAGGCGAGGAATTCCTGAATTCCCGTCCATAACACTCGGTGCGGCAACACGAATACGTTCGGGACGTCCTTTCTCATAGGCGCTTGATCGCGCCCGACCCGCGAAGGATCCCCCATGCGTATCCGCTTCTGTCTCGCCGCGCTCGCACTCGTCGGCGGGGCCGGACTGACCACCCTCTCGGCACCCGCCGCCACCGCCGCCGCCTGCAGCGACATCGACGTCGTCGCGGCTCGTGGCACGTTCGAGCCGGGCACGCTCGGCGCGATCGTCGGTGACCCGGTGTATTCCGCCCTCCAACGGAATCTGACGGGCAAAAGCCTGTCCAGCTACAAGGTGAACTACCCCGCGGACCTTTCCCTCACGTCGGCCGCGCAGGGCAACTCGGATCTGGTGAACCACGTCCGGAGCCAGGCGGCCGCGTGCCCGAACCAGCGTTTCGTGCTCGTCGGCTATTCGCAGGGCGCTAACGTCGTCGACAACTCCGTCGGAATCAGCAGTGCCGGCGCGGTGGTCGGCAGCCCGATCGTGGCCACCATTCCCGCCGCACTGGAAGGGAGGGTCGCCGCGCTGCTGCTGTTCGGCAACCCGATCCGGGCGATCGGCAAGAGTGTCACCGGCACCTACCAGAGCCGCACCATCGACTTCTGCGCCAAGGGCGACCCCATCTGTGAGAACGGCGGGGGCGACGTGCTGGCGCACCTCGGCTACACGGCGAACACCGGCGCGGCGGCAGACTTCGCGGCGACCAAGGTCTGAGCCGTCGGACCTGTCTGAGTCAACTCCCGTACGGGACACGGGAAAGAGCCCGGGAGGAATATCCTCCCGGGCCCTTCTTCCATGGCAGGAAGCTATTTCGGGTCCCGCGCGAACTCCGTGAGGCTCGTGGAGACGGGCTCCGGGCGGCCGTTGTTCTGCGTGGGTGCGGCGGTCAGCACGTCGAGGTGCTGGTAGCCGTCGGCGACCACGGGGTGGAGGTCGGTGGGGATGCGGCCGGCGAGCAGTCCGTCGCCCGCGAGGACGGTGAGTGTCGGGTTCGCCGTGAGCCCCTCCGGGTGCACGATGAGCCGCTTCACCTGTGGGGAGGTGGCCAGTTCGAGGTCGGTGACGAGCTTCGTCGGAAAGTACTGCTCGGTGAAGTCGAGCGGCTGCTGGGCGAGGCTGCGGGCCAGTTCCTGGATGTCGGTGACCTCCTTGCCGGCCCCGGTGAACGGTGTTCCGTCGGCCGACCGGTACCCCGGGTCGTCGGGGTCGCCGACGCGGTCGTAGTTCCGCCAGGTGTAGAGCGGCCCGTGCGGCCGGTCCGGGATGGCCTTGTACGCGATGCCGAACAGCCCCGGCTGCTCGTCGCCCCCGTTGGCCACGGGAAAGGACTTGTCCGCGATCGGCCCGCCGTCGAAGAAGCCCACGCTGCTCTGCAGGAAGGCCAGGGGTACGGAGTTGTCGTCCATCAGCGCGCCGAGCACCGTCTCGTTGGTGAGCCGGAAGTCCTTCACGGCGGGTGAGCCGGTGAGGAAAGCTGCGGCGTCCTTGGCGAAAAGGAAGCGGTTCGTCGCCTCGATGTTGACGTTGGCGGGCAGATAGGAGGGCAGGTCGGACTCGCCGCCCGGGTCCCGGATCGCGCCGACACCCGCGATGGCCAACAGGGTCATCGTCTCGGCGTTCAGCAGGACCGGCGCGGACAGCGAGCGCGGCAGCAGTCCGCTGTCGAGCCCGGCCTGTACGACGCCGTAACCGAGGCCGATGTCGGGCAGGTTGGTGTCGTCCGGGATGCTGCCGCTCAGGTCGGCGAGCGAGGTGGAGACGGTGGTGTCGAGGGCGAACCAGCCCGCGCACTGGCGGTGTCCGGCGTCGGCGGTGGTTGCGGGGTCACCGTCGAAGTCGGCGACCGCGAAGTACCCGGTGATCACACCGCCGAGGGAGTGCCCGCCGCACAGCACCTTTCGCTCACGCACGCCCTGGTCGGGCAACTCGGCGGTGAGAAGGGTGTATTGGTCACGGACGGTCTGCTCGATGCCGAGCTTCGCCATCCAGCCGAGCTTGTCGTTGCCGGTGAATCCGGCGAACGTACGGCCCGCGACCTGTTTGCCCCGGTAGTAGTAGTCGACGGCCGTGTGCTGGTCGCCGGAGTCGATGCCGGTGTGGTCCTCCATGCAGTTGGAGCGCCGGTCCAGGGCCCAGAACTCGATGTGCCGGCCCTGTTCCGCAGCGCGGGCCACGGTGTTGCGGGCGACGCTGTCGAACGCCCCGGCGCCCTCCAGGATGCCCGGCTGGGCGACGAGGATCCGGTCGGCGTCGGCGGACTCTGTCGGCCCGGCGGAGGAGCGGTAGCGCAGGTAGGACAGCCAGTCGCACGCCGCCGGGCGGGCCCCGAAGGACGCCGGCAGCGGCGCCTTCACCCGGACCACGGTCTCGGTCACGCCGGCGACCGCCGGGTTGGACGTCGCCACGGGGGCCTCGGTGCGCACGTTCTCGCCGTGCGCCTCCGGGGCCACCGCGGTGAGCGTCCCGGTGGTGAGCAGCACCGCGAGCGCGGTGCCGCGCAGCCCCGTCAAGGGCCTCCTTCTGCTGCAACTCGTCTTCATAGCGGGACCGTAGGACCGCCCGGACCACGCACTCAGGCGGTGCTCACAAGAACGCAGCCTCCGGCGGCACCTTTGTCATCAGGCACCAACCGCGTGTACCTCCTACAGGCCGTCTACAGTCCGTCGTTCTTCATGGCGGCGACGATCCGGACGTGACGGTCGGCCGCCGTGCCGGACCACTCGTTGTCGTAGTTCAGGCCGTAGGGCCAGAAGTGGCCGCCGCCGGTGGACAGTTTGGCGCCGGAGCCATCGAACTGCCGTACAAGCGCGGTGGCTTGCGAGCCGGCCCAGGTGCCGCTGCCACCCAGGGAGGACCAGCCCGAGCTGGTGCCCACGCCTATGGTGTGGGCGATCTCGTGCAGCGCGGTCCGCTCGGACATGTAACTGCGGTTGCTGCCGAAGCGGATGGTGCCGTTGATGTTGCCGTCGGCGGTGGGGACGCCAGGCTCGTAGCGGACGGTGAGGGTCTTTCCGAGGTCGCTGAGGTTGTTGTAGCGGGTCACGGCCGCGTTCATGGCCGTGGTGATGAGGTTGTACGCGGACTGCTGGTCCGCCGTGGGGTTGCTCGCCCGGACCAGGGACCAGGTGATGGTGGCCGCCGCTGCCCGTTCGCCGGCCACCGGGGCGGGCTGCGGGGCTGCCTGTGCGATGCCGGGGCCTGCCACCATCACGGCTGCCAGGGCGGCGACCACCGCTTTGTTGCGCCACGAAACTCGCTGTGAACTCATGGGGGCTCCTGTGGGGGGATGAGCCGTCGCGTTGGGGGACGACGGTTTCCTGAAAGCGCTTTCCCAGGTTGCCCGGAGGCTAGCCAGATGTTTCGGGCACGTCAACGAACTGCACCAAGCCCTCTCACCACAACGGAACTTGCACACCATCTTGACGTGTTCATTTTTGTCATCAAGCATGCCGTCAGCTCGATTCCTTCTGTTCGGTTCTGTTCGTCTCCTTGTCGTGGAAGGGAGTGCCGTGTCCTCTCGGCACCGCCATCGCATCGCCCGGGCCCTGGCCCCGACGGTCCCCCTGGTACTCGGCGCGGGTCTCCTGGTCCCACAGCCCGCGGCGAGCGCGGAAGCGGCGGCACAGAGCACCGTCACCGTGCGGATCGACCCGTCCTACCAGCAGCAGGAGTTCGAGGGTTGGGGGACGAGTCTCGTCTGGTTCGCCAACGCGACGGGCGGCTATCCGGAGCCCGTCCGAAGACGGCTGGTGGACATGCTGTTCGGCAAGGACGGGCTCGATCTCAACATCGCGCGCTACAACATCGGCGGCGGCAACGCCCCCGACGTCCGCACGAACTACATGAAGGCCGGCGCGACCATGGAGGGCTTCTGGAAGGCGCCCGCGGGCACCACCCAGAAGGACATGGACTGGTGGGATCCGAACAACCCCGCCGACTGGAACTGGGACGCCGACGCGAACCAGCGCTGGTGGGTGGACCAGATCAAGGACAAGGTGACCACCTGGGAGGCGTTCAGCAACTCGCCTCCCTGGTTCCAGACGGTCAGCGGGTACGTCTCCGGGGGCTTCGACGCGAACACGGACCAGATCCGCGCGGACCGGGTCGACGATTTCGCCGCCTACCTGGTGCGGGTGACCGAGGAGATGGAGAAGCGGCACGGCATCAGGTTCGACACCATCGATCCGCTGAACGAGCCCAACACCAACTACTGGGGTACCCAGTTGGGCGCCGACGGCCAGCCCACGGGCGGCCGTCAGGAAGGCGCGCACGCCGGACCCGCGCTCCAGCAGAAGGTCATCCTCGCCCTCGACAAGGCACTCGCCGGGGCGAAGACCCACGCGGCGATCTCCGCGATGGACGAGACCAACCCGAGCATCTTCACCCAGAACTGGAACGCCTACGGCGCCGACGCCCGGGCCGCCGTCGACCAGCTCAACGTGCACACCTACGGCACCGGGATGCGCACCAGCGCCCGGGACATCGCCAAGGGCGCCGACCGGAAACTGTGGATGAGCGAGGTCGAGGGCACCTGGGGCACCGGGACCGACTTCACGAGCATGGAACCGGGGCTCGGCATGGCCACCCGGATGGTCGACGACATGCGTGAACTGGAGCCCTCCGCCTGGGTGTTCTGGCAGCCGGTCGAGGACTCGATCCCGCAGGCGGCGGCCGGCAAGAACTGGGGCAGCATCCACGTCCCGTTCAACTGCACGGCGACGGACACCCTGGAGACCTGCCCGATCAAGGCCAACTCCAAGTTCGACACCATCCGGAACTTCACCCACTACATCCGGCCCGGCGACCACTTCGTGAAGACCGACGATCCGTCCACCGTCGCCGCCGTGAAGGCGTCCGGCCGGGCGGCGACGGCGGTGCACGTGAACAGCGGTACGACCGCGCGCTCCGTGACCCTCGACCTCTCGCGCTTCGGCAAGGTGACGGGGAAGGCCACCGTCACGCCCGTCGTCACGAGCGCCGACGGCGCGCTCGTCCGGGGCACGCCGGTCCGGGTGACCGACCGGTCCGCGACGTTCACCGTCCCCGCGAAGTCGGTCACGACCTTCCTGGTCTCGGGCGTCAGCGGCGTGGCGAAGGACGCCGCCCTCGTACAGCCCGGCCACGTCTACCGGCTCCAGGGCACCCAGAGCGGCAAGTCACTCACCCCGTCGGACGACAACACCGGCGTCGTCATCCGCACGACTGACGCCGCGAACCCCCAACAGCTTTGGTCCGTAAGGCAGTTGACCCCGGGAGTCGACAACCGCGAACGCTACGCCCTCACCAGCGCCACCACCGGCAAGCGGCTCGCCGTACGCGACAACGTGGCCGTCCTGGAGAACCCGGACCCGGCGACCGGCAGACCCGACAGTGCCGCCCAGTGGATCCTGTCGACCACCGGCGACGGCTCCTGGACGTTCGTCAACGCCGCCACCGGTCGCCTCCTCGACGTCACCGGCCAGTCCTCGACGGACGGCGCCAAGGTGTCGACTTACACCCCGACCTCGGCGGACAACCAGCGCTGGGCCGTAGCCGACGAGACGGTGCTGCGCACCGAGCCCGCGAAGACGTTCACCGTCCCCAGGCTGCGTCCCGAGCTGCCGAAGACGGTGACGCCGGTGTTCCGGGACGGTGCGCGGGGCGCCCTTCCCGTCGTGTGGGACCTGCCCTCGGACCGGGTCTGGAGCAAGCCCGGGACCGTGCGGGTGAGGGGTGAGGCGACCGACGCGCTCGGACACACGATCGCCGCGAAGGCGGTCGTCACCGTCGACACGATCGCCTCGACCCTGCCAGGCCGTGCCAAGACGTACGTGGGCGGGCACCCGGAGCTGCCCACGACGGTCGTCGGCGTCGGCAGGAACGGCGGCCGGACCGACCTTCCGGTCACCTGGGACCCGGCGCCCGAGAAGGCGTTCGACACGACCGGGACCGTCACCCTGCACGGCACCGCCCGGATCGTCGGCGGCGGGACGGCCGACGCAACCGTCCGCGTCCAGGTCACGGCGCCGGTGACGACGAACGTCGCGCCCGACCCGGCCGTCTCGGTCGCCGCGACGTTCACCGAGAGCGGGTACTCGGCGGAGAAGCTGCGCAACGGCGACCTCACCGAGAAGGCATGGTCCAACTGGAAGCCGGGGAACACCAAGAACCCCTCCGACACCATCACGTACACGCTGCCGAAGGCCCGCGATCTCAGCGGGATCGTCGCGCACTTCTACCGGGACGGGTCCAGCGCGTCCTTCCCGGCGAGCCTGAAGGTGCAGGTGCGGGCGGCAGGCAGCGACACCTGGACCGACGCGAGCGACCCCGTCCCGGTCGGGACCGAGGGCGCGCCGGTGATCGACGTACCGGTGACGGCGGGGCCCGCCGCCGGGGTGCGGGTGGTCATGACGGCACGTCAGGGCGGCTATCTGACCATGAGCGAGATCGAGGTGTACGCCAAGTCCCCCGGCGTCTCCTCGGACTCGGCCGCCGCGTCGATAGAGGTGGCCGGCGTGCCGGTCGCGTCCTTCGACCCGGGCACGACCGGCTACCGGGTCGCGACCGGCGATCCGGCGCACGCCGAGGTCACGGCGACGGCCCGCGACCCCTACGCGGACGTCACGGTCGAGAAGGTCCGCGAACACGGCCGCACCCGGGCCGTCGTCACGGTGACCGCTGAGGACGGCACGCGGACGACGACGTACGGGATCACACTCGTACGACGCTGAGGGCACGCTGAGGGGGAGGGAGGCCGCTCACGCGGCTCCCCTCCCTCTTGTTTTTCGACCGTCAGCGCCTCAGGTTCGCCCGGACGGAGGCGGCGACGACCGCGTCCCGCTCGGCCCGGCTGAACAGGCCCTGGGACAGCCAGCTGTCCGCGAGGACGCGGACCGCGTCCAGGAAGGCCCCCTGGGACGCGAAGGGAGCCCGCGCCCAGAGCACGTCGAGGAAGGTCTGTCCGTCCGTGCGGGCACGGTTCGGTACGCCGGAGGTGGCCGAGCCGAAGACGACGACGGGTTCGGAGCGCCTGAAGTAGGCGTGGTAGGCGGCGGTGTCCGCGATGTGGAACGGGGCCAGGGTCAGGCCGTGCGTGGTGAAGTACTGCGGCCGTCCTTCGGGTTTGACGGAGGCGGCGAGGTCGCCCTGCAGGGTGAAGTCCTTGTAGAAGGAGAAGGTACGGAAGGTCGTCGACTGGCTGCGGGCGACCAGAAGGACCGGGCCGTGGAACAGCGACTGGACCGTGGGGTCGTCGAGGGCCCGTTCGACGCGCAGACGGTACGGAGCGGAGACGGTGATCCGGTCACCGCGCTGCCAGTTCCTGCTCAGGGTGAGATAGCTGCCGGGTACGGCACCGGCCTGCTGCGGGACCCCGTTGACCGTGACGGTGAAACCTCCCGTGGCCCAGGACGGCACCCGGAGCTTCAGGTCGAGACCGCCGCCGCCCTCGCGGAACGTCAGGGTGCGCACGCCCTCGGCCGGGAAGTCGCTCGTCTGGTCGATGACGAGGCCGCGTTCCGGCCAGCGCAGGGTGGAGGCGAGGTACAGGTTGACGTACAGGGCGTTGCCGTCGGCGGAGCGGAAGTACACCGAGTCCTGGTACTTGGTGTGGTTCTCCATGCCCGTACCGCCGCAGCAGGTACCGGTGTTGTCGTACTCCCGCACGACTCCGGGCCCCATGCCGACGAAGTAGGTGACCTCCGGACTGACCGTGCTGCGGGCGTCCCGGCGGGAGGCGAGGATGTGGTTGGTCAGGCCCCGTTCGTAGTAGTCCATGTAGGCGGGGTCGGGGGTGTGGAAGAAGAGCTGGCGGCTCAGCTTCAGCATGTTGTACGTCGCACAGGTCTCGGCGTTGTTGTCGCCCAGCGTCGCCGCTGTCGCGTTCCGCGCCCGGAACATCTCCCCCTGGCCCGTGCCGCCCAGGCTGTATGTCCGGGGGCCCACGACCATGCCCCAGAAGTTGCGGGCGGCGGTGGCGTACTCGGCCTCCCCGGTGTGGTCGAACAGCCTGATGTAGCCGGTGAACTGGGGGATGTGCTGGTTGGCGTGTCTGCCGTCGAGGATGTCGCGGTTGTCGGCGCAGGCGTCCAGCAGCGCGGTGTTGTCGAAGCAGCGGGCGGCGGCGAGGTGTTCCGCCCGGCCGGTGAGGGCGTACAGGTCGGCCAGCACCTCGTTCATACCGCCGTACTCACCGGCGATGTAGATCGACCACATGCGGTCCAACTGCGCCTGGGGCAGTCGGCTGAGCCTGCTGTGCACCCAGTCGCCCATCTTCGAGGCGATGGTCAGGGCCTGCTGGTTCCCGGTGAGGGTGTGGGCGTCGAGGAGGCCGCGCATGATCTTGTGGCAGGTGTAGTAGGGCGCCCAGATGGTGGGGTAGGTCGTGTAGCTCTCCAGCAGGATGAACTGTGTCTCCGGGTACGCGGCCAGAAACCCGGGGTGGCTGGGCCTGGGCGATCCGTGGTCCGCCAGGGCCTGTTGGCATTCGCCGAGCGTGGTGACCAGGTAGTCGAGCTTGCTCTTCAGCGCGGCCTCTCGTGTGTCGGCGTACGCCTGCGCGACGAGGGTGAGGAAGTGACCGCCGAAGTGGCCACGCAGGTTGCCGTCGGCGGTCTCCCAGCCGCCGGGCGGCTGCGCGCCACGGGTGTCGAGCCCCGCGTTGGCGCGGAACACGGCGAGGATACGGTCGGCCGGGTAGGAGCGCGCGAACTCGAGCATCAGGTCACGCTTGCGGCGGAACACGCCGTCGCCCAGGGCTACTTGGTCCAGAGGGAAGGGCTGTACGGCCCAGGTGGCGGGCGCGGCCGGGGCGGCCGGGGCCAGTGCGGCCGTGGCTGGTGCGGGCGCCTCCGGGAGGGCCTCAGCTGGGACCGCGTACGCGAGGGGTGTGGCGGCCACACTCCCTGCGGCCAGCCTCAACAGGTGGCGGCGGGTGGGAGGTTGAGTCATCTCGGGCTCCGATCGTGGGGTTCGGGGGGCCTGGTCCACAGTGCGCCCGGGCTACGTCTCTGTGGTCGGCAGCCACACGCGCATCGTCGAAGGGCCGCGGTTCGCCCAGGAGTTGTAGGGGACCAGGACGATTCCCGTGTGCTCGGCGGCGGAAACGGTGGCCCGGTCCAGTGGCCGGTAGGGCCACGCGGCGTCGACCGGACCGTCCTGTGCGACGAGTTCGCCCGGCGCGACGACGGTGCCGGCCGGTCCGTCTTCCGGCTCGGCGGACGGATCCACCCGTACGACGTCCACCTCACGACCGTCCGGCAGGTCCACCGACTCGGCGCAGTAGACCAGCGGGCCACGCTGGACGGCGACCGTGCCGCGTACGGCGTCGATGCGCGGGTCCGGCTCGATCCATCGTGGCGCCACGGGCAGTTCGAGCCGGATCTCGTCGCCGGGACGGAAGACCCGGGTGACCTCGGCCGTGCCCGGGTCGACCGTACGACAGCCCCCGTCCGGGTCGACCAGGTAGGCCGTGGAGCCCTCCGTCCAGGCCGGGACGCGCAGCGACAGGGTCCAGGGGCGGACCGGGGGTGAGCGGTCGATCCGTACCGTGACGTTTCCGCCGGACGGGTAGTCGGTGCGGACGCGCAGGGCGACGGCGTGGCCGCCGGTGAGGGACGTGGTGATCTCCGCGTCGGCGTACTGGTGGAGCTGGATGCCCTGGTCGTCGGCCGTGGCCAGGTGGGCGGGGAGCTGAGCCAGGGTGCGTGCCACGTTGGTCGGGCAGCAGGACACCGCGAACCAGGGGGCGCGCAGGCTCGATTCGGCGCGCGGACTGACCGCGTCGGCGGCGGGTGCCGGGCCCCGATGGCGCCGGTGCAGGGTGTTGGCGTAGAAGAAGGACCGGCCGTCCTCGGACGGGGAGGTGGCGATGACGTTGAACAGGGTCCGCTCGGCGAGGTCGGCGTAGCGGGGGTCGCCGGTGGCCAGGAGCAGCCGCCAGCTGAGCTGTACAGAGGCGACGCCGGCGCAGGTCTCCGAGTAGGCGCGGTCGGGCGGCAGGACGAAGTCGTCGCCGAATGCCTCGTCCCGGTGGTGCGAGCCCATACCGCCGGTCAGATAGGTGCGCCGGGCGACCGCCGCCTCCCACTGGCGTCCGACCGCCGCGAGCAGTTCCTCGTCCCCGGTCTCGACGGCCACGTCGACCGCGCCGGACGCGAGGTAGAGGGCGCGGACGGCGTGGCCGCGCAGCACGGTGGCGTCCCGGACCGGGAGGTCGTCCTGGTGGTAGACGCGGCCGAACTCGCCGTCGGCGAGGGTGCCTTGGCCTCGGCGGTCGATGAACAGGGCGGCCTGGTCGAGGTAGCGCTCCTCGCCTGTCAGCCGGGCCAGTTCCACGAGGGCCGTCTCGATCTCCGCGTGACCGCAGACGCGCTCGATGCCGCCTCGGCCGAAGGTGGCGCAGATGTGGTCGGCGGCGCGTCGGGCGACCTTCGTCAGCTCGCCCTCGCCCTGGGTGCGGGCCTGGGCGACGCCTGCCTGGATCAGGTGCCCGTAGCAGTACAGTTCGTGACCCCATTCGAGGTCGCTGTAGCGGGGCTGCTGTCCGGGGTGGCCGAACGCGGTGTTCAGGTAGCCGTCCGGTTCTTGTGCGGAGGCGACGGCCTCGGTGAGCGCCGCGATGTCCTGGTCCAGCGTGGCTCCGCCACCGGTGCCCGTCTGCCAGGCCATCGCTTCGAGGAGTTTGTAGATCTCGGAGTCCGCGAACTCCCTTCCCCGCCGGCCCTGTTGGATACGGCCTTCGGCGACGGCACGGAAGTTGCCGGTCCAGCCGACGCGTTCCATCCAGTCGCGGCAGTGGGCGAGAGTGGCGGTGGCGTTGGTCTCCCGGCGCCGGTCCCAGAAGCCGCCGGTGATCCTGACCTCGTCGAGGCCCAGCGGACGCAGTCGTCCCCGGGTCGGTGCCACGGGCAGCACGGTCGACAACTCTCGGTTATCGCTCACCAATTGATGCCTTTCTTCCGGTTGGTCAGCCCTTCAGCGCGCCCGACATGAAGCCTCGTACGTAGTGCCGTTGCAGCAGCAGGAAGAGGAGGAGACAGGGCACGGCGAGGACCACCACTCCGGCTTCGGTGGCGCCGTAGTCGACCGCACCCATGCTCTGTTGGCGCAGGTTCGCCACGGCCAGCGGCAGGGGTGCCTTCTCGCTGTCGGAGATGAGAATCAGCGGGGCGATGAAGTCGTTCCAGGCGGCGAGGAACGCGAAGAGCCCCACGGTGATCAGCCCTGGACGTACCGCCGGGAGCAGGATCCGGCGCAGTGCGCCCGCCGTGCCGCAGCCGTCGACGAGCGCCGACTCCTCCAGTTCGCGGGGTACCGCCTCGAAGGAGATCCGCATCATGAAGGTGGCGAACGGCAGTTGGAACATGGCCAGGACGAGGCTCAGTCCGACCAGCGAGTTCTGGAGGTGGAGCCGGCCGAGCAGTACGTAGAGGGGGATGAGGAGGGTGGCGTACGGGACCATGAGGATGGCCAGCGTCAGCAGGAACAGCAGGTTCTTGCCGGGGAAGTCGAAGCGGGCGAAGGCGTAGCCGCCCAGCAGGGACACCCCGAGGGTCAGGGCGACGGTGAGCGCGGAGACGACGGTGCTGTTCAGGAAGTACTGCCACAGACCCGCGTCGTAGTGGAGCAGGGTGCGGTAGTTGCCGAGGCCGTAGCCGGACTCCTGTGCGGTGCCGGGTTGGCCGCTGACCGAGGCCCAGGCGTTCCACACCAGGGGGAAGAGGAAGATGACGGCCAGTCCTCCGGCGACGACGTAGTAGGGCGTACGGCCGAGGGCGCGGGTCAGCACCGTGGGCTCCCTTCCGATGGCAGACAGCTCATGATTCGTCGGCGCGGCCCAGGCCGCGGAACTGGAGGGCGTTGAGCAGGAGCAGTACGCCGAGCACGATCACCGAAAGGGCCGCCGCCGTACCGAGGTTCATCCGCTGGAAGGCCTCGCGGTAGATCAACTGGACGACGGTGACCGTGCTGTTGTCCGGTCCGCCCTTGGTGAGGACGAAGAACTGGTCGAAGGCGAGCAGTGATCCGGTCACGCAGAGGAGCAGTGTCAGCGCCAGGGACGGGCGCAGCAGCGGCAGGGTGATGGAGCGGAAGATCTGGCCGCGGCTCGCGCCGTCCATCCGGGCCGCCTCGAACACCTCGTGGGGGATGCGCTGGAGGCCCACGAGGAGGATCAGCATGTAGAACCCGGCGAACTTCCAGACGATGAGGAACACCGTCGAGAGAAGAGCGGAGGTCGGGGTGCCGAGGAAGGAGACCGGGTCGTCGACGAGGCCCAGGTTTTCCAGAATGCGGCTGAGAGGTCCGGTGGTGGGGCTGTACAGGCCCCAGAAGAGCAGGGACGCGGAGGCGAGGCCGAGGGCGCCGGGCAGGAAGTAGACCGTGCGGAAGAAGCCCGCCCCCGGACGGGACTCCTGCACCAGCAGGGCGAGGAGAAGGGCGAGGCCGAGGAGGACGACCGTGACGATCACGGTGTAGAGGAGCGTGAAGCGGACCGCCGGCCAGAAGAGGGTGGTGTCGGTGGCGTCGGTGTAGTTCTCGGGGGCGTTGACACCTCGGTCGCCGGCCAGGAGCGGCCAGTCGTTGAGGGACATCTGGCCGACGAGGAGCAGGGGGAGCAGGAAGAAGACGGTGACGAACACTGCCGTGGGGGCGGCGTAGGCGAGGCCCTGGGTTTTGCGGGAGGTCCACCATCGGCGGGCCGGCGTGCGCGTTCCAGGGCTCACCGGTGGGTCCCGGTGCGCGGGCGCCGTTCGGTTGGGCGCCTTCACGGGCATGGGTCTCCCTTTCGGTGCGGGTGGGTGGGGGCTGGTCGCGCCCACGCGGCGGAGCCGCCCAAAGTCACAGCCCCGCGCCCCTGAACAGCGGGCTGCGCCCCTGCTGTTCAGGGGTGCAGCTCAGTCCGCCAGTGACGCGCTCACCGCGTCGTTGTCCTTGTCCACGTTCGATCCGTCGCCGAAGACGGCGTCGCGCATCAGGGTCAGCCAGGGCCCGTTGGGGTCGTTGAACGTCTGGCCGAACTTCAGGGCGTACGGGGTCCGGCCGTCCGCCACCAGCTGGTTGATGGTCACCAGCCGTGGGTCGGCCTTGGAGTACTTGTTGGAGGCGAGGTCGGTGCGTGCCACCACGTCCTTGTGGGCGGCGACCACGTCGACCTGCGCCTGGTCGCCGAGGGACCAGGCGAGGAAGTTCCAGGCCTGGTCGGCCGACTTGCTGGTGGCGGAGATGCCGATGGCGTCGCCGCCGACGAAGGTGGACCTGCCGCCGTCGGGTCCGGGGATGGGCGCGACGCCGAGGTCCAGGTTCTTGGGCATCAGCCCGAGGGTGGTCGAGGGCATCGGCATGACCCCGACCTGTCCCTTCGGGAAGACGCCGGTCCAGGTGGCGCCGGTCTCGTCGCGGGCGCCGGGGGCGACGATGTCGTCCTTGACCCAGCCGCGGTAGGTGTCGTAGACCTTCTTGGCCGTGGCGGAGGCCAGGGTCGCCTCGGTGCCGTCCTTGTTCAGCACGTCCTGGCCCGCTGCCCAGATGGACGGCCACCAGGTGAAGACACCGCAGCCGCCGCAGTTGCCGCCGAAGAAGGTGCCGTTGACACCACCGCCGAGCGCGTCCACGGCGCGGGCCTGCTGGTCCCACTCGGCGAGGGTGGTGGGCGGCTTCTCCGGGTCGAGCTTCGCCTTCCGGTAGAGGTCCTTGTTGTAGAAGAGCACCGACAGATCGAGGGTGTGCGGGACGACGTACTTCCGGCCCTCGTACGTGCCGGCCTTGATGTGCGACTGAGCGAGGCTGTCGGCGAAGGGCAGGGCGTCGATACGGTCGGTGAGGTCGGCGAAGAGTCCGCTGGAGGTGTAGTTCGGGACGAACACCACGTCGGAGGCGAAGAGGTCGGGCAGGTCCTTGGCCCCGGCCGCCGCGCCCACCTTGGCCTGGTAGTCGTCGGTGGGGATGACGGTCAGCTCGATCCGGTTCTTGTGGCCCGCGTTGTACGCCTTGACCAGGGCCTCGCTCTGCGGCCGGGTCGCCGCCCGGGTCCACATCGTCAGCGTGGCGCCGTCGTCGGTGCCCGTGGCACCGGCCGCTCCCCCGCCGCCTCCTCCCCCGCCGTCCGAGCCGTCGTTCCCGGCGGCGCAGGCCGTGACCAGGCTCGCGGCGGCGAGAACCGCGACGGCACCGGTGGCGAGTCTGCGAAGGCGTCCACGTCCGTGTCCACGTGGGCCGGTCGTGCTCCCCATAACGATCCCCCTCGTGTGGGTTCTGCTGGGTGCTGCGCCGAAAAGAAGCCGAAAAGGCTTTCTGAAAGTAGGGACTCGGCTCACTGCCCGTCAATCCCCTTGCACAGAAGGGAAGCCGGAGCTCGGCATGGACGTCCGCCGAAAACTGCGGAAGTACGCGGAACGCGCCTGGACCGAAACAACTCGCGTACGGTTTACGCACGCAGGGCGAGAGAAGGAGTTCACCCCATGGCACAGGCCACCGGCCCCTCTCGTTCGCAGCCCACCACACTCAGCGACGTGGCCCGGCTGGCGGGCGTGTCCATCGCCACCGCGTCCAAGGCCCTCAACGGCCGGAGTCAAGTGCGCGCCGAGACCCGGCAGCGGGTCGTCGACGCGGCCGAGCGGCTGTCGTTCCGCCCCAACCAGCTGGCCCGCGGCCTGCTCGCCGGGCGAACCGGCACGGTCGGGCTGCTCACCAGCGACCTGGAGGGCCGGTTCAGCATCCCGATCCTGATGGGCGCCGAGGACGCCTTCGGGGCGGGCGAGGTCGCCGTGTTCCTCTGCGACGCCCGCGGGGACGCGATCCGCGAACAGCACCATGTCAGGGCGCTGCTTGGGCGCCGCGTGGACGGCCTGATCGTGGTGGGCAGCCGGACCGATCCGCGTCCCTCCCTGGGCCCTGAACTGCCGGTCCCGGTCGTCTACGCGTACGCCCCCTCGGACGATCCGGCCGATCTGTCCATCGTCCCCGACAGCGTCGACGCGGGCCGGATCGCCGTGGCACACCTGCTGGCGTGCGGCCGTACCCGGATCGCGCACATCACCGGCGACCCCGGCTATCTCGCGGCGCGCGAGCGGGCCGAGGGCGCCCTGGCCGCGCTCGCCGACGCCGGTCTGGTCCCGGTCGAGGAACCGCGGTTCGGGGCCTGGTCGGAGGGCTGGGGGCGGGCGGCCACCGCGCTGCTCCTGGACCGGCACCCCGAGGTCGACGCCGTGCTGTGCGGCAACGACCAGATAGCGCGCGGGGTCATGGAGGTCCTGCGCGAGCGTGGCCGGCGGGTGCCGGAGGACGTGTCGGTCATGGGCTTCGACGACTGGCACGTCCTGACCTCCGGCTCCCGACCGCCGCTGACCAGCGTCGACCTGAACCTCGAAGAGGTCGGGCGGGCCGCCGCGCACGCCCTGTTCAGCGCGATCGGCGGGGTGCGGCGCTCGGGGACGGAGGCCCTGCCCTGCCGGGTCGTCATCAGGGGCTCGACAGCGCCTCTGTCCTGAACCGCGTCCGTGTCACCGCCTTGAGCCGCGCCCGTGTGCTGAACCGGACAAGCCGCCGCCCCGGCGAACTCGGGTCTCACCGAGCCCTCTTGACACATCATCAGCTCGCTCCTACGTTGCGAAAACCTTTCAGGTCCGTTTTCCGTGCTCTTCGGGTTCATGAACGTCGGCGCCATCGCGACCACACGTCTGTCAGGCAACGGGACAGGGAGCCTCCGATGAGAAGACCGCACGCCTTACTGTCACGACGCCGGCGCACGAGGTACCTCCTCGTCGCCCTGCTGCTCACCTTCGCCTCCGTCCTCACCGCGCCCCCGGCCGCCGCCGCGCAGACCATCGGGTTCCCCACGTTCAGCGGCCCCGCGGTCCCGGCCCCGCCCGTCGCCCAGACCACCGGCGACATGATGAAGGCCATCTACGACGCGGAGAGTTCCGGCACCGACTTCTGGATGGACCGGCTGCTGGCCCGCAGCGGCGACGACCCGGCCGGCCCCTGGCTGATGAGCCGGGGCCGCGCACTGTTCATGAAGACCCACGACCCGGCGATACTCGGTTTCGGTGGCCACGTCGCCTACTGGGAGAGCGTCAACGACCAGAACGCGTACAGCATCGCCATCAGCCCGGGTACCTTCACCGAGCAGGTCTCCCAACGCCGGCAGATGCCCAGCCACTGGAACAGTGTGCACACCAGCGGCTCGGTCACGGTCAACCAGACCAAGTTCATCACCGAGAACAACGTCGCCGTGACCAACCTGTCGATCAAGAACAACGGCAGCGGCTCGACCACCCTGCAACTGCGGGCGACCTCGCCGTACGCCACCACGGGCACCGGCAGCGAGCTGACCGGCCAGGCCGGCGCCTACAACAACCTGACCACCCTCCGCCCCCGCATCACCGGCGACGGATTCACGGTCACCAACGGCGGCCTCAACCGCTCCGTGACGATCGCGGCCGGAGCGACAGTGACCGCCAAGGTGGTGATGGGCTTCGTCACCGACGAGATCCCCCAGTCGCTCACCGAGTACAACGCCTACGCGGGCTACTCGAACGCGACCGCCTTCGCGACACACGTCAGGGCCTACAACCTGTGGTGGGCGCAGAACGTGCCCTACATCGACGTACCCGAACCGGCGATCAAGAAGAGCATCTACTACCGCTGGTGGCTGATGCGCTTCAACAACCTGGACGCCGACATCCCAGGCCAGACCTTCCAGTTCCCGACGTCGACCGAGGGCGTCCTCGGCTACAACAACGCGATCGCGCTGACGCAGCCGATGCACATCGACGACCTGAAGTATCTGCGCGACCCGGCCTACGCGTACGGGGACTGGCTGAGCGTCGGTCAGACCTCCAAGGGCGGCCGCTTCCTGGACAATCCGGGTGACCCGGAGAACTGGTCCAACAGCTACACCCAGTACATCGCCGAGGCGGCCTGGAAGAGCTACCAGCTCCACGGCGGCCAGCCGGCCATCGCCGCCAACCTCGCGCGCTACGCGGAGGGCGACGTCAAGGGGCAACTCGCCACCTACGACCACGACAACAACAAGCTGATCGAGTACGACTGGGGTGCGCTGACCGGCAACGACGCCGACGCGGTCTCGTTCCACTGGAAGCCCGGCAACATGGACCGCGCCGAGTCCGCCTACCAGTACAGCGGCGCGCTGGCCGCCGCGCAGGCCTACGACGCGATCGGCAACACGGCCAAGGCGAACGAGATGCGGACGCTCGCGACGCAGATCAAGGACGCCATCGTCAACGTGCTGTGGAATCCGAACCGGCAGTTGTTCGAGCACCGGCTCAAGTCGACGAACGAGTGGGTGCCCTGGAAGGAGATCAACAACTACTACCCGTTCTCGGTCGGCGCCGTCCCCAACACGGCGACGTACAAGCAGGCCCTGCGGCTGTTCGACGACCCGGCGCAGTACCCGATCTTCCCCTTCTACACGGCCAACCAGGTCGACAAGAAGGCGGCGGCCGACGCCGGCGAGCCCGGTTCGAACAACTTCTCCACCATCAACTCCACGGTGCAGTTCCGGCTGTACTCCTCGGTGCTGCGCAACTACCCCAACTCGTGGATGAACGCGACCGACTACAAGAAGCTCCTGTACTGGAACGCCTGGGCGCAGTACGTCGGCGGCAACACCCAGTGGCCCGACGCCAACGAGTTCTGGGCCGACTGGAACGGCAGCTCCATCGACTACCGGTCCTGGATCCACCACAACATCCTGGGCAGCAGCAACTGGACGGTGATCGAGGACGTCGCGGGGCTTCGGTCGCGCAACGACGCCAAGGTGGAGCTCTCGCCGATCGACATCGGCTGGGACCACTTCACCGTCAACAACCTCCGCTACCGCAACGCCGACCTGTCCATCGTCTGGGACGACCCGGCCGACGGTGTGGTGCGCTACCCGGGCATCCCGGAGGGCTACTCGATCTACGTCAACGGCAACCGGGCCGCCACCGTCAACTCCCTGGTGCCCTTCACCTGGGACCCGGCCACCGGTGACGTCACCACGAGCGGCACGGTCGGCTTCCACACGGCGGTCGCCGGACTCCAGGCCCCCAACCAGGTCGTCCAGAGCAGTCCCCGGATGGTCGACATGCTCGCCAAGGCCGGCGTCGACCTCACCGCCGACCTGACCAACCTGGCCTCCGGGGCGACGACTTCGGCCTCCTACACCGGGTCGGGCAGCTCGGTCTCGGGCGCGGTCGACGGCTACCCCACCAACGAACCGTTCTGGGGCGCCGGCGGCTCCCCCAACAGCCAGGACTGGTACGAGCTGAACTTCGGTGCCGCGCGCACGCTGAACGAGGTGCGCCTGTACTTCAAGGACAGCCGGCCGGCCAGTACGACCTACCGGGCGCCGTCCGCGTACAACATCCAGTACTACGACGGCAGTTCATGGGTGAACGCGCCCAGCCAGACCAAGACCCCGACCGCGCCGCGCGCCAACTACAACCTGGTGCGGTTCCCGGCGATCACCGCCCAGCGCATCCGCGTCCTGGCAACCAACGCCTCCGGCGCCAAGACGGGCCTGACCGAGGTGAAGGTGTTCAACCGTGGCGGTGTCCAGCCACCGCAGCCACCGGCCAACCAGGCGTCCTCCGCGACAGCGTCCGCGTCGTACACCTCCGCCTGGGAGAGCGTCGCCGCGGTGAACGACGGTGTCGACCCGCCCTCGTCCAACGACACGGCGAACCCGCGCTGGGGAACCTGGCCGGAGACGGGCCAGCAGTGGGCCGAGCTGACCTGGCCGACCGCGAAGACCCTCGACAAGGCGGACGTGTACTTCTTCGACGACGACCAGGGCATCGACATGCCCTCCGCGTGGAAGCTCCAGTACTGGAACGGCAGCGCGTATGTGGACGTGCCGGGCGCCGGGGCCTACGCACTGGCGAAGAACCAGTACAACTCCGTCTCCTTCACCGCCGTCAGCACCACCCGGCTACGGGTGCTGCTCACCAGCACGGGCAGCAGTTCCGTCGGTCTCCTCGAAGTCAAGGCGTACGGACCCTGAAGGGATGTGCCTCAAGTGACCCGCTCCAGATGTACGGCCGTACTGGTCGCCGTGCTCGCCATGGTGGTCGCCCTCCTGGTGGTGCCGCCCGCGTCAGCCGCCGTCACCTTCAGCTCGACCGGGGTGAACCAGAACGGCGGCAACTGCCTTGACCTGCCCGGCGGTTCGACGACCAACGCGACCCAGCTGCGGGCGTTCACCTGCGGCTCCGGGGCCAACCAGAACTTCGGCTACACGCCGGTCGCCGGGACGTCGGACACGTACACGATCACCACGCAGTCCGGGCAGTGCGTCGACGTGTTCGGGGCGTCGACGGCGGACAACGCCACGATCATCCAGTGGCCCTGCCACAGCGGAACGAACCAGCAGTGGCGGCTCGTCCCGGTGACGGTCTCCGGAACCGACAGGACGTTCAACCTGGTGTCCGTCAGCTCGGGCAAGTGCGTGACGCCCAGCGGTGGTTCGTCCGCGTCGAACACCAACCTCGTCCAACTCCCGTGTGCCACCGCGAACGGCAGGGTGTGGCGGCTGCCCGGCTTCACCGGCGGGGGCGGCACGGGGACGCACACGTTCACCAACCCGCTGTCCCAGCACGGGCCCGATCCCTGGCTGACGTACTACGACGGCTACTACTACCTCGCCACGACCACCTGGAACTCGACGGTCACCATGCGCAAGGCGAGCACACTCGCCGGGCTCGCCACCGCCACCGACCAGGTGATCTTCAACCTGACCCGGCCCAACGGAGCCGGCACCATGTGGGCCCCGGAGTTCCATCTGCTCGACGGCCCGAACGGCAAGCGGTGGTACTTCTACTACACGGCCGGACGGGAGCCGTACGACCTGGGCACCCAGCGCATCCATGTGCTGGAGAGCGCCGGCCTGGACCCGATGGGGCCCTACAGCTTCAAGGCCGACCTGCTCGACCCGACGCAGGACAACACCTGGGAACTCGACCCGGGCATCCTCCAGTTGAACGGCAGGCTGTATCTGCTCGGCACCTTCTACAACGGCTCGCAGCCCATGTTCATCCGCCCGCTGTCCAACCCGTGGACCGCGAGCGGCACCCGCCGGGTACTGTCCACCCCGACTCTCAGCTGGGAGACGGTCGGCGGCGCGGTCAACGAGGGCGCCGAGGTACTTCAGCGGGGCGGGAAGACGTTCATCGTCTACTCGGCGAGCCACTGCTCCACGCCCGACTACAAGCTGGGGATGCTGACGTACAACGGAACCGGTGACCCGCTCGACTCCGCCTCCTGGGTCAAGTCGGCCAACCCGGTCTTCCAGCGGTCCAACGCGAACGGTGTGTACGGTCCCGGCCACAACGGGTTCTTCAAGTCGCCCGACGGGACCGAGGACTGGATCGTCTACCATGCCAACAACTCCGCCTCCGGCGGCTGCGACATGAACCGCACGACCAGGGCACAGAAGTTCACCTGGAACGCCGACGGCACACCGAACTTCGGTACGCCGGTGGCTCTCGGCGTCACCCTGACCGCGCCTTCGGGCGAGTAACCGCCGCTTCGGACGCCGTGGTCACGGCGTTGTCCGTTGTTCCGCCCGCCGACGGTTCGGGAACCACCACTTCCCGGACCGTCGGTTTGCGGATGAGGAGCAGCGCCGCGTCGTCGTGCAGCCGGCCGCCCACGTGGGCCAGCAGTTCGTCGTGGAGCGCGTCGAGGGTGTGGGACGGTTCGTCGCCGGCGTGGCGGGCCAGCCCCTCATGGAGCGGGTAGAAGTCGCGGCCCCGGTCACGGGCCTCGGTGACTCCGTCGGTGTACAGCAGCAGCTGGTCGCCGTCCGTGAAGGGCAGCACCTGGAGGTCGGGGGTGTGCCCGGTGAGGGCGCGCAGTCCGAGGGGCGGGGCCGGGTGCGTGGGCTCCACGGTCACGAGGGCGCCCGAGGCGGTGACCAGAATCGGGGGCGCGTGTCCGCAGTTCACCACCTCCAGTTGCCCGGTCCTCGGGTATCCGGCGACCACGGCGGTGACGAAGTCGTCCGCGCCGAGGTTGCGGGCGAGGCTCCGTTCGATCCGGTCGACGACCGCGAGGAGATCGGGCTCGTCGTAGGCGGCCTCCCGGAAGACGCCGAGCACCAGAGCGGCGGTCCCCACGGCCGGCAGCCCCTTGCCGCGCACATCGCCGACGATCAGTCTCACCCCGTACGGCGTGGGTATCAGCGCGTACAGATCACCGCCGATCCGGGCCTCGGCCGCCGCCGCGCTGTAGCGGACGGCCACCTGGAAGGGGCCGACCGTCGCCGGTACGGGGCTGAGCAGCGCGTGCTGGGCGGTCTCGGCGACCGAGCGGACGGCGTCGAGGACCCGTTCCCGGCGTTCGCGCAGCGCGCTGGCCAGGCCGCTCGCCAGGGTGACGGCGGCCAGGGCGGACAGTACGGCGGCCAGTTCCCGGGACGGTACGCCCTTCAGGTCGCCGAGCGTCGCGGCGACCGCGCCGGCGAGAAGGCCGACGCAGAGGACTCCGCGTGGTCCGTTGGTGGTGGCGGCCAGAGCGGGGCCGGCGGCGAGCAGTGGCAGCCAGCTTGTGCCGGCTCCGCCGACGAGGTCGCCGAGGACCACTGCGGCGACGACCAGCACGGGCAGGGCGGGCAGCAGGGGCACCCGGCTCCTGAACGCTCGTGTCCGCCGATGGGCTCCACCTTGGTGTCGGGCCTGACTCATGTTCGGTCCGCAGTCCTCACCTGTGTACGGGGATGAGCCCCCGAAATGCCGGTTTCGTCCGGACTCCAGGAAACGCGATCGGCCGGGGCCGCTACAAGAAGAGGATTTTCAGATAGTGAGCGAGAGACTCCTGGTCACACGGTCGGCGACCGGGATCAGCCGCGCCCGGATCTCCGGCAGCCGGGCGAGCCGGTCCGCCGGCATGGAGACGCCGAGCGAGCCGAGCGTGTCGCCCCGGTAGACGGGGACGGCGACACAGACCGTGCCGAGGGCGTACTCCTCCAGGTCCGTGACGGCCGGGGCCACCGGTGAGGAATCGATACGCCGGAGCAGTTCCAGTCGGCTGGTGATCGTCCTGGGGGTGAGGTCGTTGAGGTGGTGGCGGGAGAGGTAGTCCTTGCGGGCGCCCTCGTCCAGTTCCCGCAGCACGGACTTGCCCAGCGCGGTGGCGTGTCCCGCGTCCTCGAACCCCACCCAGAGGTCGACACGGGGTGTCCGCGGACCGTCGACGATCTCGGCGACCCGGATCTCACCCTCCTCGTAGAAGGTGAGGTAGGCGGCGGTCGCCAGTTCGTCCCGCAGCGCGGCGAGCGTGGGACGGACCCGGCTGAGCAGCGCCTGCCCGCCTCCCGTGACCTGCAGGGACCGCACCTTGTCCCCGAGAATGAACCCGCCGTCGGACAGTTTCCGCAGGTAGCCGTCGTGCACCAGCGTCCGCAGCAGGTGGTAGGCGGTGGCCAGGGGCAGCTCCGTCTCGCGTGCCAGCTGCTTCGCCGGCGCCCCGTTCTCATGGGCACCCACCGCCTCCAGCAGACGGAAGGCCCGCTGGACGGAGGTGATGAGCGTGGGGCCGTCTTGCGCAGCCATGGGACCAGCGTGCGCCCGGCACGCAGCACGGGCAAGGCGTACGGGCCTCACGGAAGCCGACAGAACACCGCGAGGGCACCGGCAGGCCACGCACGCCCTCACCCCCGGTCCCCGACCTTCGTCCCCGACCTTCGTCCCCGTCCCCGTCCCCGTCCCCGTCCCCGTCCCCGTCCCCGTCCCCGTCCCCGTCCCCGTCCCCGTCCCCGTCCCCGTCCCCGTCCCCGTCCCCGTCCCCGGCGAGCGTGCCCGTCCTTCGCCCTCGTGCTCGTCCCCGTCCCAGTCCCCGTCGAGTGACCAGCGCCCGCCCCTCGCCCTCGCCCCCGCTACCCGCTACCCGCTACCCGCTACCCGCTACCCGTCGAGCGTGCCCGGCCTTCACCCTCGCCCCCGTCCTCACCCCCGTCGAGTGACCAGCGCCCGTCCTTCGCCCTCGTGCTCGTCCCCGTCCCAGTCGCCGTCGAGTGACCCGCGCCCGCCCCTCGCCCTCGTCCCCGCTACCCGCTACCCGCTACCCGTCGAGCGTGCCCGACCTTCGCCCTCGCCCCCGTCCCTCGCCCCCGTCGAGTGACCGGTCCCCTCCCGCGTCGGCCCGACGCCCGTTCCCTATCCCGAGTGTCCCGGCGGCGCCGTACTGCTCCGCACGACCAGGCGGGTCGGCACCAGTGTCGTCCCGTGTTCCGTGGCGTCCTGCCGCATCTGGCGCAGCACGCCCTCCACGCACAGCCGCCCCACCTCGGCGAAGTCCTGGTGCACGGTGGTCAGCGGTGGCAGGAAGGAGCCCGCCTCCGGGATGTCGTCGAAGCCGATGACACTGACGTCCTCGGGCACCCTGCGCCCGCTCTCGTGCAGCGCCCGCAGCAGCCCCAGCGCCATCTGGTCGTTGGCCACGAACACCGCCGTGCAGTCCGGCAGCCCGGCGATCCGCAGACCCGCGTGGTAGCCGGACTCCGCCGACCAGTCACCGCGCACGAGGGGCGGTGCGACCCGGTCGGCCGCGAGGAGTTCGGCGCGCCAGGCGTCGGTGCGGCGCTGCGCCGCGTACGAGCCCTCGGGGCCCGCCAGATGCCAGACCGTGCGGTGCCCGAGGTCCAGGAGATGCCGTACGGCGGTCCGGGTGCCGCCGGC
Organism: Streptomyces sp. B21-083; assembly: GCF_036898825.1. Classification (GTDB taxonomy): domain Bacteria; phylum Actinomycetota; class Actinomycetes; order Streptomycetales; family Streptomycetaceae; genus Streptomyces. Next base: position 1,356,838 of record NZ_JARUND010000002.1, read on the forward strand.
CTGGTCGGTGTCGACCACCGTGTAGCGGTCGCCCGCGTCGGAGTCGGCCACGACCACCTGGACGTGCGGCGGCATGGAGAGGGTCGACGCGTCGAGGAGGTGCACTTCGAGGATGACGATGACGGCGTCGACGGCGAGCTCACCGAGGCGCGAGAAGGCTCCGCGCACCTCGTCCTGCGTCGGCACGGCGACCGGCAGCAGGGTCACCGAGTACCCCTCCTGGGCCGCCGAGGTGGCGATCGCCTCCAGCGTTCGGACGTTGCCCGTGGTGGACAGACCGAAGGTGATGACGCCGATCGTGCGGAACTCACCGCGCTTGAGGGCACGGGCGGCGCTGTTGGGCCGATAGCCCAGCTCCTTCATGGCCTCCAGGACCTGCCGCCGTGTCTCCTCGTTCACACCCGGGAAGCCGTTCGACACCCTGGAGACGGTCTGCGAGGACACTCCGGCGACCCGGGCGACGTCCGCCATGGACGCGCTCTGTGTACGGCGGGCCGCCCGTTTCCTGGTGCGTGGGCGCGCCCGCCCCGGCTCCGCCGAGGTGCCGTCAGCTGTGTCCACCCGTCAATCCTCGCCGTTCGGTCCACAGTTGCGCCCTACGACCTTGACCAGCGTCGGGGGAGCGGTGTAGACATGCCGCCATCAGATGTTTACGTAAACATAACAGCCGGTGGACCTCTCGTGGAGGTCCACGCAGAGGGATGTTTACGTAAACATCGGGGCGGCGGCGGACCAGCGCCGGTTCCGAGACGGACGAGCGAGGCACGACAAAATGACAACCCTAGAACCGCCGGTGGCCGTGAAACGCGCCCCGGCCCGGCCTGCGGCGAAGAGGGACCGCCGCTCATGGACGGGATGGGGGTTCATAGGCCCGTTCGTGGCGGTGTTCGCCCTCGTCTTCCTGGCACCCATCGGGTACTCGATCTACCTCAGCCTCTTCAGGGATCAGCTGATCGGCGGCACGAGTTTCGTAGGCCTGGACAACTACCAGCAGGCCCTGCAGGACGACCAGTTCTGGAACTCCCTCATACGGGTCTCGCTGTTCCTGGTCGTCCAGGTGCCGATCATGCTCGGCATCGCCCTGCTGATCGCCCTGGCCCTGGACAGCGGACGCCTCTACGGCAAGGACTTCTTCCGTATCGCGATCTTCCTGCCGTACGCGGTGCCCGCCGTGGTCGCCACCCTGATGTGGGGCTTCATGTACGGCACCAAGTACGGGCTGGTGGGTGACATCAACAGCGCGTTCGACGTCACCCTGCCGGACCCGCTCTCCAGCGGCCTGGTGCTGGCGTCGATCGGCAACATCGTGACGTGGGAGTTCATCGGCTACAACATGCTGATCTTCTACTCCGCGCTACGGGTCATCCCGCTCTCGCTCTACGAGGCCGCGGAGATCGACGGCGCCGGCCAGTTCCGCGTCATCACGGCCATCAAGCTCCCCGCGATCCGCGGTGCCCTCGTGATCGCGACGATCTTCTCGATCATCGGCAGCTTCCAGCTCTTCAACGAGCCGGCCATTCTGCGGCCGGTCGCACGCAACGCCATCACTACCGACTTCACCCCGAACTTCTACACGTACTCGCTGTCCTTCAACGGCCAGCAGCACAACTACTCCGCGGCGGTCGCCATCATCATGGGGCTGATCACCATGGTCATCGCCTATGTCGTGCAGCTCCGCGGCATGCGCAAGGGAGCGTGAACCATGAGCAGCTCCGTCACCACCAGCTCCCCGTCCGCATCCGCACCGGCCGGCGACGGTTCCACCACCGCCGCGCCCCGACTGCGCACCCGCCGGCAGAAGCACTCTCCCAGCCGCCCCAAGCGCAGCATCCTGCTGACCGTGCTCACCGGCCTGATCCTGGTCTACACGGTCGTGCCCCTGATCTGGCTGGTCATCAGCGCCACCAAGACCCAGGACGGGCTGGCCAATTCCTCGGGACTCTGGTTCAGCGACCACTTCGCTCTCTGGAGCAACATCCACGACACGTTCACCTACCACGACGGCATCTTCGTCCGCTGGCTGCTGAACACCCTGCTCTACGTCGTCCTCGGCGCCGGCGGCGCCACCCTGCTGGCGATCCTCGGCGGCTACGCGCTGGCGAAGTTCACCTTCCCGGGCAAGCGCGCCGTGTTCGCCGTGGTCATCGGAGCCGTCGCGGTCCCGGGTACGGCCCTTGCGGTGCCCACCTTCCTGATGTTCAGCAAGATGGGCCTGACCGACACCCCGTGGGCAGTGATCATCCCGTCCCTCGTGTCGCCCTTCGGTCTGTATCTGATGTGGGTCTTCGCGACCGAGGCCATCCCCACCGAACTGATGGAGGCGGCCCGCATCGACGGAGCGGGCGAGGTGCGCACCTTCTTCCAGGTCGCCCTGCCCCTGCTCGCCCCCGGCACCGTGACCGTGCTGCTGTTCACCACGGTGGCGACCTGGAACAACTACTTCCTGCCGCTGATCATGCTCAAGGACCCCAACTGGTACCCGCTGACCCTGGGTCTGGACGCCTGGAACTCCCAGGCCCAGACGATCGGCGGCGACGTCGTCTTCAACCTGGTGATCACCGGTTCCCTGCTCACCATCATTCCGCTGATCGCCGCGTTCCTGCTGCTCCAGAAGTACTGGCAGTCCGGCCTCGCCGCCGGAAGTGTCAAGGAGTGAGCCACCTTCAGGCCCCACACCCCCCTCGGCTTCACCGCGTTTCACCCTCACACAGCATTCACCCTCACCCCGTCCCACCCACGAAGAAGTGGAAGCACCTCGATGCGTAGAACCACCGGCCGCCTGATGCGCGGCATAACCCTGCTCTCCGTCCTCGCCCTCGGCGCGACCGCCTGCGGCGGCTCCGACGACAGCAGCTCGGACCAGAAGGGCGTCTCCGCCGCGGACATCCAGGCGGCCCTCAAGAAGGGCGGCACGGTCAATGTCTGGGCCTGGGAGCCCACACTGAAGTCGGTCGCCGCCAACTTCGAGAAGAAGTACCCCAAGGTCAAGATCAACCTGGTGGCCGACCGGTCCGGCGACAAGCACTACACCGCCCTGTCGAACGCCATCGCGGCCAAGAAGGGTGTCCCGGACGTCGCGCAGGTCGAGTACTTCGCGCTGAGCCAGTACTCGCTCACCAAGGGCCTGACCGACCTGGCCCCCTACGGTGCCGACAAGCTCAAGGCCAAGTACACGCCCGGCCCGTGGAACGCCGTGAACGACGGCGACAAGGTCTACGGCCTGCCGATGGACTCGGGCCCGATGGCGATGTTCTACAACAAGAAGGTCTTCGACAAGTACAAGATCGCGGTCCCGACCACGTGGGACGAGTACGTCGACGCGGCCGCCAAGCTGCACAAGGCCGACCCCAAGGTCTACATCGCCAACGACGCCGGCGACGCGGGCTTCACCACCAGCATGCTGTGGCAGGCCGGTTCGCGCCCCTACAAGGTCGACGGCACCAAGGTGTCGATCAACTTCGAGGACGCGGGCGCCAAGAAGTACACCGACACCTGGCAGAAGCTGATCGACCAGAAGCTCGTCTCGCCGATCAACGGCTGGACCGACGACTGGTACAAGGGCCTGGGCGACGGCACCATCGCCACCCTGACCACCGGCGCCTGGATGCCCGCCAACTTCGTCAGCGGTGTCCCGAAGGCCGCCGGTGACTGGCGCGCGGCCCCGATGCCGGCCTGGACCAAGGGCGACAAGGCCAGCGCCGAGAACGGCGGCAGCTCCCTCACCCTGCCCGAGCTGGGCAAGAACAAGGAGCTCGCCTACGCGTTCGTCGAGTACGCGAACGCCGGTGACGGCGTGCAGACCCGTGTGGACGAGGGCGCCTTCCCGGCGACCACCGCTCAGCTCCAGGACCCGGCGTTCCTGAGCAAGAAGTTCGACTACTTCGACGGCCAGGAAGCCAACAAGATCTTCGCCGACTCGGCCGCCAACGTCGCCAGCGACTGGTCGTACCTGCCCTTCCAGCAGTACGCCAACTCGATCTTCAACGACACCGTCGGCAAGGCCTACGTCTCCAGCGAGAAGCTCGCCGCCGGTCTGAAGACCTGGCAGGACGCCTCCGTCAAGTACGGCACGGAGCAGGGCTTCACCGTCGAGAAGTAGCAGTCCAGCAGTACGAGTTGAGCAGTATCGGCGGCGCAGTGTCCGCCGAGCGGTAACAGTCGAGGAGCGGCCGGAAAGCATCACCGCCGGCCGCTCCTCGTACCCCCTCCTGTCCTCTCCCCCTCCCCCGCGTCGAGCCGCTTCGCAGCGCCCCGGAAGGATCACCATGACCTCCGCCTCCCCGTCCCGTCTGCCGTACGGGCCGGACGGTGACTCCGCGCCCCGTCTCGCCTACGGCGCCGACTACAACCCCGAGCAGTGGCCTCGGGAGGTGTGGGAGGAGGACGTACGGCTGATGCGCGAGGCCGGCGTCAACATCGTCTCGGTGGGGATCTTCTCCTGGGCCCGTATCCAGCCCGACGCGGACTCCTGGGACTTCGGCTGGCTCGACGAGGTCATGGACCTGCTGCACGAGGGCGGGATCGGCGTCGATCTGGCCACCGCGACCGCGTCCCCGCCGCCCTGGCTGACCACCGCGCACCCGGAGATCCTCCCGGTGACCTCCACCGGCGAGACGGTCTGGCCCGGCGCGCGCCAGCACTGGCGCCCCACCTCCCCCGTGTTCCGCAGTCATGCGCTCGGGCTGGTCCGGAAGATGGCGGAACGTTACGCCAACCACCCGGCCCTCGTGGCCTGGCACATCTCGAACGAGCTGGGCTGCCACAACATCTACGACTTCTCGGACGACGCGGCTCACGCCTTCCGCGAGTGGCTGCGCGCCCGCTACACCACCCTCGACGCCCTCAACCACGCCTGGGGCACGGCGTTCTGGTCGCAGCGCTACAGCGACTGGGCGCAGATCCTGCCGCCCCGGCTGGCCGGCTCGCACCCGAACCCGACCCAGCAGCTGGACTTCAAGCGGTTCTCCTCGGACGCGCTGAAGGACTATCTGGTCGCGGAGCGCGACATCCTGCGTGAATACACGCCCGAGGTGCCCATCACCACCAACTTCATGGTGATGGGCGGCACGAAGGGCATGAACTACCCCGACTGGGCGGGCGAGATCGACTTCGTCTCCAACGACCACTACGTCCACCCGGGCCCGCAGGACCGCGACGAGCTGTCCTTCTCCGCCAATCTGACCAGCGGTATCGCGAGCGGCCGTCCGTGGTTCCTGATGGAGCACTCCACCAGCGCGGTCAACTGGCAGCACGTCAACGTGGCCAAGCGGCCCGGTGAGCTGGCCCGCGACTCGCTGCTGCACGTCGCGCACGGCGCCGACGCCGTGTGCTTCTTCCAGTGGCGACAGTCGGCGGCCGGCGCCGAGAAGTACCACTCCGCGATGGTGCCGCACGCCGGCGCCGACAGCGAGGTCTTCCGTGCGGTGGCCGCCCTCGGCCAGACCCTGAAGGACCTGGCGCCCATCACGGGCTCCGAGCGCGAACCGGCCCGCGTCGGAATCGTGTTCGACTGGGACTCCTGGTGGGCGAGCGAGCAGGACTCGCACCCCACCGCCCTCCTCGACTACCGCCAGGAGGGCCTGAACTGGTACTCGGCGCTGCTGTCCCTCGGCATCCGCGCCGACGTCGTCACCACGCGCACCGACTTCAGCCGCTACGACGTGCTGATCACCCCGGTCCTGCACATGGTCCCGGCGACGCTCGCCAAGGAGCTGACGCGGTACGCGGAGACCGGCGGCCATCTGGTCACCACGTACTTCTCCGGTGTCGTCGACGAGAACGACCACATCTGGCTCGGCGGCTACCCGGGCGCCCTGCGCGACGTACTCGGCATCCGTGTCGAGGAGTTCGGCCCACTGCTCGAAGGTGAGTCGGTCGAGGTGGACGGCGGCGGTACGGGCACGGTGTGGACCGACCGGATCGACGTGACCGAGCCCGAGGTCGAGGTCCTCGCCCACTACCGCACGGGCGCCTACGCGGGCCGCCCGGCCGTCACCCGCCGTACGACGGGCGAGGGTTCGGCGTCGTACGTCTCCACGCGTCTGGGCGTCGACGGCCTCGCGGCGCTGCTGCCGGGGCTGCTCGCTCCGGCCGGTGTCGACAGCGAGCTGCCCGAACAGGCCCGTGGGCGGGTCGAGTTGACCGTACGACGGGGCGGCGGGAGCCGGTTCCTGTTCCTGGTCAACCGGAGCGAGGAGGAGATCCCGCTGCCGGGCCTCGACGGAGAGCGGCTGTCCGGCGGCACGGATGCCGACGGCGTTCTCGTCCTCGCCCCGAGGGAAGTCGCCGTACTGCGACAGCCCGCCTCCTGAGCAGCGCCCCCGCACCACCCTGAACTCCCCTGATCCAAGGGGCACACCGTCGTGCCCCGTCCGTACGCACCCGCGTACGGGACGGGCACGGCGGTCCACCGCAGCGACCACATCTGAGTTGGGAGCACACGTTGGCACGCCGTACCCGCACGCGACACCTTCTGGGAGTCGTCGGCATCACCGCCCTGGCCACTTCGGCCGCTCTGGTCAGCGCGCCGTCGCCGGACGCGCAGGCGGCGGCCGAGGCAGCCGCCTCGGCCGTCACCGTCACCCCCGATCCCTCCTACAAGCAGGAGAAGTTCGAGGGCTGGGGCACCAGTCTGGTCTGGTTCGCCAACGCGACCGGCAACTACCCTCCGGCGATCCGCGAGAAGCTCGCGAAACTGCTGTTCGGTGACGACGGGCTGGCGCTGAACATCGCCCGCTACAACATCGGCGGCGGCAACGCCCCCGACGTGAAGGACTACCTGCGGGCCGGCGGGGCCGTCGAGGGCTGGTGGAAGGCGCCCGCCGGCACCACCCGCACGGACACCGACTGGTGGAGCGCCGACGACGCGGCCGACTGGAACCCGAAGGCGGACAAGACCCAGCGCTGGTGGGTGGACCGCATCAAGAAGGACATCACCCACTGGGAGACGTTCAGCAACTCGCCGCCCTGGTTCATGACCGAGAGCGGCTACGTCTCCGGCAACTTCAACGCCAACGCCGACCAGCTGAAGGCCGATTCGGTCGACGACTTCGCGGCGTACCTGGCGGGCGCGACGAAGCGGCTGGAGAAGGCCGAGGGCATCAAGGTCGACACCGTCGACCCGTTCAACGAGCCCAACACCGGCTACTGGGGCACCAAGCTGGGCGCGGACGGCCAGCCCGTCGGCGGCCGTCAGGAGGGCGCCCACATCGGCCCGGCGCTCCAGGAGAAGGTGCTCGCCGCGCTTGCCCCCGCGCTGAAGAAGGCCAAGGTCAAGTCCGAGATCTCGGCGATGGACGAGACCAACCCGTCCATCTTCGCGAACAACTGGAACTCCTACTCACAGGCTTCCAAGGACCTCGTCGACCAGATGAACGTCCACACCTACGGCACCGGGCAGCGCACCACCGTGCGTGACCTCGCCAAGGCGGCCGACAAGCCGCTGTGGATGAGCGAGGTCGAGGGCGACTGGGGCGACGGGCAGAGTTTCACGGACATGCGTCCGGGGCTCGGCCTCGCCCAGCAGATCGTCAACGACCTGCGTGAACTGGAGCCCCAGGCCTGGGTGTTCTGGCAGCCGGTCGAGGACTACGACAACATGAAGCCCGGCGGCGAGTCCGCCAAGGGCGGCAACTGGGGCAGCATCCAGCTCTCGTTCAGCTGCAAGTCGGCGGACACGCTGGCGACCTGCCCGATCTACACGAACACCAAGTTCGACACCGCCCGTAACTTCACGCACTTCATCAAGCCGGGCGACAAGCTGATCAAGGTGGACGACACCTCCAGCGCCGCCGCCGTGACCAAGGACGGCAAGGGCGCCTCGCTCGTCCACGTCAACTCCACCACCGCGGCCCGAGACGTCACCATCGACCTCTCCAAGTTCCGCACCATCAAGGGCAACGCGACCGTCACGCCGACCGTGACCAGCGCCGACGGCAAGCTCAAGCAGCAGGCCCCGGTCAAGGTCGTCGGCGGCAAGGCCACGTACACCGTTCCCGCCCAGTCGGTGACCTCCTTCGCCATCAAGGGTGTCTCGGGCGTCGCGAAGAACGCCGGTCTGTTCAGCAAGGGCCACTCCTACACGCTGACCGGCGTGCAGAGCGGCAAGGCCGTGACCGTTGCCGCGGGCGGCAAGAGCCTGGTCCTCGGCTCCGCCAACGGCACGGTCGCGCAGAACTGGCAGCTCGACGCCCGCCACGGCGACAAGGGCGCCCGTCAGCGGTACGTCTTCGCCAACCCGGCCGAGGGCAAGCGACTGGCCGTCCGCGACAACGTCCCTGTGGTCGAGCCCGACACGGGCAAGCGGGATCCGGCCACCGAGTGGATCATGTCGACCACCGGTGACCAGACATGGACCCTGATCAACGTGGCCACCGGCCGCCTCCTTGAGGTCGGCGGCCAGGCGACCAACGAGGGTGCCGCCGTCACCACCTGGATGGCCAACTCCGGCTCGAACCAGCGCTGGCGGGTCACGGACGTGACCGACCGGAGCTGACCCGGTAGTTCGTCCCCGAAGGCCGCCTCCGCGTGAACCGATCCCGGCGCACGCGGAGGCGGCCTTCGCCGTGCCCGCCCAGACCGCCCGCAACCCTCTCGCAACGTCCCGTGCGGTCCACTGGGGCGGTGAAGATGCCCGAGGAGAGCCCGCGCGTCGAACTGACCCCGGCCGCCGCCGAACTGCTGCGGCGGCTGCACGCGACGCACGGCCCGCTGATGTTCCACCAGTCCGGCGGCTGCTGCGACGGCAGCGCGCCCATGTGCTTCCCGGCGGGCGAGTTCAGGACCGGTGGCTCCGACGTACTGCTCGCCGAACTGGTGGTCGAGGGTGTCCCCGAACCGGTGACGTTCTGGATGTCGCGCAGCCAGTACGAGGTGTGGTCCCACACCCGGTTGATCGTGGACGTCGTACCTGGCCGGGGCAGCGGTTTCTCCCTCGAAGCGCCCGAAGGCGTTCGCTTCCTGATCCGCTCCAGAGTCGTCAACACCTAGCCTCTCGCGCGCCCCCTCTCGGCTCATCGTCACCTGTCGCACTCCCCTTGCGTCCTGCGACAGTTGACGGGACTTCAGGGGGTCTGAATGCGTGGCAGCGGACGGTTCAGAACGGGCAGAACACCAGTCTCGACAGTCGCGGTGATCGCAATGCTGGCCGGCGCGGCCCTGACAGGGGCGGCACCGGCCAGCGGCGCGCCGAGAGCCGCCAAGGTCGCGCCGGGCGTGACCTACGCCCAGTTCGACATCGTGGCGGCCAGGGGGGTGACACACGCCCATCTGCTGAGCGTCGACCTCGGCAACGCGCGGGTGCGGGTCAACCTGCTCTACGCGGGAGCGGTGGCGGCACGGGCCACCGTGTCCAGAATGGCTGACGCCAAGGGTGCCGTCGCCGGCGTCAACGGCGACTTCTTCAACATCAGCGAGGTCCAGCATCCCGGGGTCGCGGCCACAGGCGCGTCCGTGGGCCCGGCGATCGCGAGCGGCGCGGTGCTGAAGGCGTCGGTGCCGAACGGTCAGCGCTTCGGTCCCTCGATGCCGCCCGGCGTCACCACCAGGGCCGTCCTCGGCGTGGGCACCGACAGAAGGGCCCGCCTGGACAACCTCGCCCTGTCGGGCAGCGTCGGCACGCCTGTGGGACGGTTCACGCTCGGCGGGCTCAACCAGTACGCGCTGCCGGTGGGCTCCATCGGCGCGTTCACCCCGGCCTGGGGCGGTGTCTCCCGGGCGCGGGCGGTGTGCGGCACGGACATCGACCGGGCCGCGCCGTGCAGTACGGACACCTACGAGGTGACGGTGCGGCGCGGCAGAGTCGTACGGACGGCGAACTCGCCCGGCGGCGGTGCCATCGCCGCCAACACCACGGTCCTGGTGGGCCGGGAGGCGGGCGCGCGGCAGCTGCGGAAGCTGTCCGTCGGCGCGCCGGTCACGGTGAAGAGCCGTCTCGTGGCGGCCACGAGCCGTATCCCGTACCGCTTCGCTCTCGGCGGCTACCCGGTGCTGAAGGACGGCCGGGCGCTGGCCGGCCTCGACAACAACACCGCCGCCGTGCGCACCGCGGCGGGCATCGCGAACGGCGGGCGCAAGCTCCTGCTGCTCGCGGTGGACGGTGCGCCGCAGTACCGCAGCGGGCTGACCGTCGCCGAAGTCGCCGCAACCATGCGGAGGTTGGGCTCCATCGACGCCTTCAGCCTGGACGGCGGCGGCTCCACGACCTTCGTCACCAGAGCGCCGGGAGCCGGCAGGGTCACCGTACGCAACCATCCGACCGGCGGCGCCGAGCGGCCCGTCCCGAACGCCATCGGAGTCTTCATGACGTCCTGAGACCCTGAACTCCCGCCCTCAGGGCTTGAGGCTGCTCACGATGTCCGCCGTCGCCGTGAGCCCACTGTGGATGGTCGGCGCCACGCTCGTGCTCGCCAGATAGAAGCCGAGCAGGACGCAGACCACGGCGTGGGTGGGCTTCAGCGCGCCGTTACGCAGGAAGACCACCGCCAGGGTCAGGAGCAGCACCACCACAGAGATGGAAATGGCCATCGTCGAACCTCCTCCGCCACGTCCACTTCGCGGCTTTCGGCCGTAAGTGTGGCGTAGCGGAGGGTTCGTCCGTGCGGCTGACATGCCCGCCGAACGTGTGGTCTCTCACTGTCTCCAGGTGTACGTCAGGGGGCGCGCAGGTCGACCAGTTCGGCCAGCGCCTCCCGGTGGGCGCCCGCCGTGCCGTACGCGATGGAGTCGGCTTTCGCCCGTTTCAGGTACAGGTGGACCGGGTGTTCCCAGGTCATCCCGATCCCGCCGTGCAGCTGCAGCGCCTCCTCGGCCGCGTGGACGGCGACGGGGGCCGCGTAGGCCTGGGCGACGGCGACCGCCACCTCGGCGTCGGCCCCGTTCGCCAGGGCGTCGGCCGCGTTCCGGGCGGCGGCTCGCAGGTTGACGACCTCCAGCCACAGCTGGGCGAGCCGGTGCTTGAGCGCCTGGAAGCCGCCGACGGGCCGGTTGAACTGCTTGCGCTCCTTGAGATAGCGGACCGTCTCGGTCAACGTCCATTCGGCGAGGCCGAGTTGCTCGGAGGCGAGCAGCCCGGCGCCCGCCCGCAGCGCCCGGCGTACGGCGGGTTCGGCGTCGCCGAGAAGGTGGCCCGGCGCCCCGTCCAGGACGACCTTCGCCACCGGCCGGGTCAGGTCGAGGGACACCTGCGGCGTGACGGTGGCCGCGGCGGCCTCCACCGCGTACAGACCGCCGTCGTCGGCGGGAACCAGCAGCACGTCGGCGACGGACGCGTCCGCGATGCCGGTCAGCTCCCCGTGCAGGCCGCCGTCCTCGAACCGTACGACGCTGTAGGCGCTCCCGGCGGGGACGCTCAGCGAGACCGCGAGGGCGCCGATCGTCGTCCCGGACGCCAACCGGGACAGCAGGTCGTCGGCCCCGCACTCCAGCAGCGCCTCGGTGGCGACGACGGCACTGGTCAGATAGGGGACGGGCGCGACCGCACGCCCCAACTCCTCCAGGACGACGGCGACTTCGCGGTGTGTGGCGCCCTGCCCGTCCAGTTCCTCGGGGACGAGCAGGCCCGCGAGGCCCATTCCCTCGGTGAGGGCCTTCCAGAGCGGAATGTCGTGCGGGGTGTCCGACTCGACGCGCGCGATCACGCCCGCCGGGTCGCAGCGGTCGGCCAGCAGGTCGCGGACGGCCGCGCGGAGGGCGTCCTCCTCCTCGGAGTACAACAGGTCGGGCTGTGTGCTCATCGGGCGAGGTCCTTCCAGGCGACGTCCTTGTCGGTGCGCGGTTCGCTGGGCAGGCCCAGGACCCGTTCGGCGACGATGTTCAGCAGGACCTCGCTGGTCCCGCCCTCGATGCTGTTGCCCTTGGAGCGGAGGTAGCGGTAGCCGGCGTCACGGCCGACGAAGTCCACCAGCTCGGGCCGGCGCATGGTCCAGTCCTCGTACAACAGGCCTTCCTCGCCGAGGAGTTCCACCTCCAGGCCGCTGATCTCCTGGTTGAGGCGGGCGAAGGAGAGCTTCAGGCCGGAGCCCTCCGGGCCCGGCTGGCCGGCGACGAGCTGCTGGCGTGTCCGCTCGCCCGTGAGCCGGGCCACCTCGGCCTCCACCCACAGCTTCAGCAGCCGCTGGTGCAGATCGTGGGTGCGCAGCTCGGGGCGTTCGCGCCAGGTCTCGGCGACGGGCCCGATCATGCCGCCCTCGCGCGGGATGCGCATACCGCCGATGGCCACGCGCTCGTTGTTCAGCGTGGTCTGCGCGACCCGCCAGCCGTCGCCGACCTCGCCGAGGCGATGGGCGTCCGGGATCCGGACGTCGGTCAGGAACACCTCGTTGAACTCGGCCTCGCCGGTGACCTGCCGCAGCGGCCGGACCTCGACACCGGGGTCGGTCATGTCGCAGAGGAAGTAGGTGATGCCCTTGTGCTTGGGCAGGTCAGGGTCGGTGCGTGCGATGAGGATGGCCCAGCGGGCGAGATGAGCGCTGGACGTCCACACCTTCTGCCCGTTGACGATCCAGTCTCCCCCCTCGGACCGCACGGCCCGCGTACCCAGCGCGGCGAGGTCGGACCCGGCCCCCGGCTCGGAGAACAGCTGGCACCAGACCTCCTCCCCCACCCACAGCGGCCGGAGGAACTTGCGCTTCTGCTCCTCCGTACCGAAGCCGAGGATGGTCGGTGCGGCCATTCCCAGACCGATACCGATGCGCCGGGGGTCGTTGTCGGGAGCCCCCGCGGCCTGCAACTCGGCGTCCACGACGACCTGGAGGGCACGCGGCGCGCCGAGACCGCCCAGCCCTTCCGGGTAGTGCACCCAGGCGAGCCCGGCGTCGAAGCGGGCCTTGAGGAAGTCGAGCCGGTCGGTGTCGGCCGGCGGATGTGCGGCCAGCAACTCCCGTGTCAGTCGGGTGAGTTCAGCTGCGTCGGTCATACGGCGGCTCCGTTCTCCAGCGAGGGCAGCACAGCGACCCGGCCGGTGGTGACACCCTCGGCGACGCGCTGCACCGCGGCGGCGGCCCCGGCCAGCGGTACACGCTCGCTCACCAGCGGTTTGATCGCGCCCCGGGCGGCCAGCTCGGTGAGCTGTTCGTGGCAGTGCTGGACCAGCTTCGGGTTCTTGGTGTTGTACAGACCCCAGTGCAGGCCCAGGATCGAGTAGTTCTTCACGAGGGCGTGGTTGAGCGCGGGGCTGGGAATGGTTCCGCCGGCGAAGCCGACGACCACGATCCGCCCCTCGAAGGCGACGACCTTCGTGGACTGGGTGTAGGCCTCCCCGCCGACGGGGTCGTAGACCACGTCGACACCGCGCCCACCGGTGGCTTCCTTCACCGCCCCGACGACGTTCTCCGTGCGCCGGTCGATGACGACGTCGCAGCCCAGCTCCCGTGCCACGGACACCTTCTCGGCCCCGCCGACGACGCCGATGACGGTGGCTCCGGCGGCCTTCCCGAGCTGTACGGCGGCGCTGCCGACCCCGCCGGCGGCGGCGTGCACGAGCAGTGTCTCGCCGGCCTCCAGAGCGGCCCGCCGGTGCAGTCCGAACCAGCCCGTCTGGTAGCCGATGAGAAGGGCGGCGGCCTCGGCGTCGTCCAGCGACTCGGGAGCCGTGAACAGTCCTCGGGAGTCCGCCACGACGTACTCGGCGAAACCGCCGTACGGCAGCACGGGGTTCCCGATCACCCGGCGGCCGTCCTCGGTCTCCCCGCAGATCTCCACCCCAGGAGTGAACGGCAGCGGCGGCCTGACCTGGTACTCCCCGCGGCACAGCAGGACGTCCGGGAAGTTGATGGTCGCGGCCCGCACCTTCAGCAGCACCTGGCCCTCGGCGGGCACCGGCCGCTCCACCTCGCCGAGGACCATCGCCTCGCTCGGCTCGCCGTTCTGGTGCACTTGCCATGCCTGCATGGGGGGCCTCCACGGGACTGCGCTCGTCTTGTTCGACTGACCGGGCTCGACCGCATACTAAGCGGTCGCTTGCAGATCAGGGAACCGTCGAGGGCCGGTCCGCGGCAGTCGCGTTCGTCACGGCCGCGCGCCCTTCGTACGGGTGGGGCGCGCCCGTACGTGCATCCGCTCCCCCTGCGGCCCGAACAGGCTGAGGAACTCCGCGGGCCCCTCCCCCGTCGCCCCGAACCAGTGCGGCACGCGGGTGTCGAACTCGGCGGCCTCCCCCGGCCCGAGCACCACGTCGTGCTCGCCGAGCACGAGCCGCAGCCGCCCCGACAGGACGTACACCCACTCGTACCCCTCGTGCGTACGCGGGTCGGGCTCCTGGTCGCTCACCGGCAGGATCACCTTGAACGCCTGGAGGCCGCCCGGCTGCCGGGTGAGCGGGAGGTACGTCCGCCCGTGCCGCACGATCGGCTTGGCCCGCACCCGGGGGTCGCCGACGGGCGGGGCCCCGACCAGCTCGTCAAGCGCGACGCGATGCGCCCGCGCGATGGGCAGCAGCAGCTCCAGGCTGGGGCGCCGAAGCCCCGATTCCAGCCGTGACAGCGTACTGACGGAGATCCCGGTCGTGGCCGACAGTCCGGCGAGCGTCGCACCCCGCTCCTTGCGGATCCGCCGCAGCCGGGGCCCCACCTCGGCGAGAACCTGGTCGGTGGGAAGGTCGACGTTTGTGGCATCCATGCCGTCATTGCAGTTTCGGCAAAGAGGTTTGTCAATATGGCAGCGCGGGAGTGACGCTCGCGGTGGAGGTGGTCACCATGACCGAGCAGTACGAGGTTGCCGTCATCGGAGGCGGCGCGGCCGGGCTGTCGGCCGCGCTGGTCCTCGGCCGGGCCCGTTGCCGCACGCTGGTCGTCGACGCGGGCGAGCCGCGCAACGCGCCGGCGGCACACATGCAGGGCTATCTGTCCCGCGACGGGATGCCGCCGGCCGAGTTCCTGGCGGCGGGGCGCGAGGAGATCACGCGGTACGGGGTGGAGCTGGTCGTGGACAGGGTGGTGGACGTCGCCAAGGGCGAGGACTTCACGCTGACGCTGGCGAGCGGGAACCGTACGGTACGTGCCCGACGGCTCGTCGTCGCGACGGGGCTGCGGGACGAACTCCCCGCCGTGCCGGGCGTCGCCGAGCACTTCGGGCGGGACGTACTGCACTGTCCGTTCTGCCACGGCTGGGAGGTACGGGACCGGGCGTTCGGTGTGCTGGCCTCGACCCCGGCGAGCGTGCACCAGGCGGTGCTGGTCGCCCGGTGGTCGAAGGACGTGACGCTGTTCCTGCACACGGTCGCGGAGGACGAGCTCACCGACGAGGATCTGCGCAGGCTGGCGGGGGCAGGGGTGGCGGTGGTCCCCGGCGAGGTCGAGAGCCTGACGACGGACTCCGGCCGTGTCACCGGTGTGCGCCTCAGGAACGGCACGACGCACGCGCGCGAGACGGTGTTCGTCGCTCCCCGGGCCGTCCCGCGCAACACCCTGTTCGAGACCCTGGGCGCCGAACTGACGGAAACCCCGTTCGGCACGTACCCGACGGTGGACGCGACGGGCCTGACGACGGTGCCGGGTGTCTGGGCGGCGGGAAACGCCATCGGCTTCGGCGAGCAGGTCATCCACGCGGCGAGCGGCGGCTACCGCGCGGCCACGGCGATCGTGGCCGACCTGGTGTTCTCGGCGGTACCGCCCGGTGCGTGAGGGCGCGGCGGTGAAACTCAGGCGCGGCTCAACCGTCCGTGTCCCCGGCCCGACTTCGGCTCCGGCGTCGACGCTGCCGACGACTGGGAAGGTAACGCCCTGAACACTGCACCAACCAACGGCAACCTGCTCAATCACTAGAAAGTCACCACGAGCCGCCGCCCTCTCCCCATGGGTAGGCGCGGCTGCCGCGAGCAAACCGGCCCTCCGCCCGGATGTGCATCCGCCACCCCCGTTGCACCATGGCTGCATGCTGCTGACCCGGCTCGCCCACGTGTCCCAGGAGGTCGCCGCCACCTCCGCCCGGTCCCGGAAGATCGCCCTGCTCGCCGAACTGTTCCGGGACGCCGACGCCGACGACGTACCCATCGTCATCCCGTATCTCGCCGGACGCCTGCCACAGGGGCGGCTCGGGATCGGCTGGAAGGTACTGGACCAGCAGGTTCCCGGCGCCGTCGAGCCCTCGCTCACCGTGCGGGACGTCGACGCCCGGCTCACGGCGATCGGCGCGGTCGGCGGCGCCGGTTCGCAGGCCGAACGCAGGCGACTGGTGGGCGAGTTGCTCGCGGCGGCCACGACGGACGAGCAGCGGTTCCTGTTCGCGCTGATCACTGGTGAGGTTCGGCAGGGCGCCCTGGACGCGGTGGCCGTGGAAGGGCTGGCGACGGCCACCGACGCGCCGCCCGCGGACGTACGGCGGGCGGTGATGCTGGCAGGGGCGATCCAGCCCGTCGCACAGGCCCTGCTGGCCGACGGACCGGCGGCCCTCGCCCGCTTCCGGCTCACCGTCGGCCGCCCCGTCCTGCCGATGCTCGCGCACAGCGCCTCCTCGGTGGCGGAGGCCGTCGAGAAGCTCGGCGCCTGCGCCGTCGAGGAGAAACTGGACGGCATCCGGGTCCAGGTCCACCGCGACGGCGACGACGTACGGCTCTACACCCGCACCCTCGACGACATCACCGACCGGCTGCCCGAACTGATCACTGTCGCAAGGGCGTTGAGAGGTGATCGGTTCATCCTGGACGGCGAGGTGATCGCCTTCGACGCGGCCGGCCGGCCACGTTCCTTCCAGGAGACCGCCGGCCGCGTCGGCTCGCGCGTGGACGTGGAGACGGCTGCCCGGGACGTCCCCGTGTCGCCCGTCTTCTTCGACGTGCTCTCGGTCGACGGCCACGATCTCCTCGACCTCCCGTTCGCCGAGCGGCACACGGAACTGGCCCGGCTGGTCCCCGAGCCGATGCGAGTGCGGCGGCTGCTGGCCGGCGGCCCCGCCGACCTCCCCGCCGCCGAGACGTTCCTCGCCGACACCCTGGCACGCGGCCACGAGGGCGTCGTGATCAAGGCCCTCGACGCCCCCTACAGCGCGGGCCGGCGCGGTGCGTCCTGGCTGAAGGTCAAGCCCGTACACACGCTCGACCTGGTGGTGCTGGCGGCCGAGTGGGGCCATGGACGCCGTACCGGCAAGCTGTCGAACCTGCACCTCGCGGCCCGCAACCCCGACGGCTCCTTCGCCATGCTCGGCAAGACCTTCAAGGGCATGACCGACGCGATGCTGACCTGGCAGACCGAGCGGCTCCAGGCGCTGGCCGTGTCGGACGACGGCTGGGTGGTGACCGTACGCCCCGAACTGGTCGTCGAGATCGCCTACGACGGTCTCCAGCGGTCCACCCGGTACCCGGCCGGTGTCACCCTCCGCTTCGCCCGCGTCGTCCGCTACCGCGAGGACAAGACGCCGGAAGACGCGGACACCGTACAGACCCTGCTGGCCGCGCACCCGGAGGCGACCCGGTGACGGAAACGGCGAAGGGGAAGCGCAGCGCCGGGCTGCTGCTGTTCCGGCGGGCCGCACCCGGTCAGGAGACCGACGGCCTGGAGGTGCTGCTCGGGCACATGGGCGGGCCCTTCTTCGCACGGCGCGATGCCGGGGCCTGGACGATTCCCAAGGGTGAGTACGGGGACGGGGAGACGGCCTGGGACGCGGCGCGCCGGGAGTTCCGGGAGGAGCTGGGGCTGGCGCCGCCCGAGGGCGAGGCCGTGGCGCTGGGCGAGGTCCGGCAGGCCGGCGGGAAGGTCGTCACGGCGTGGGCGGTCGAGGCGGACCTCGATCCGGCGACCGTGGTGCCGGGCACGTTCCGCATGGAGTGGCCGAGGGGGTCGGGGCAGGAGCGGGAGTTTCCCGAGCTGGACCGGGTGCGGTGGTTCGGCCTCGACGCGGCGCGGGCGGTGATCGTGACGGCACAGGCGGGGTTTCTGGACCGGCTGACGGAGCACTCGGGGCATTGAGAGAAGTGCCGGTGGGTGCCGTACGCGTTGCGGGGCCCACCGGCGCGCGGGAAGGTCGAAGAACGGCCCTCGAGCAGGAGGCAAGGCATGCCCATCGCGACGGTGAACCCGGCGAACGGCGAGACGCTTCGGACGTACGACGCCATGGACGGCGAGGAGATCGAGCGCAGGCTCTCGGCCGCGGAGGCCGCCTTCCGCACGTACCGCACGACCGGCTTCGCCGAGCGCGCCCGGCTGCTGGGCCGGGCCGCCGGTCTGCTGGACGAGGACCGGGACGACATCGCCCGCACCATGACGGTCGAGATGGGCAAGCCGGTCAAGCAGGCCCGCGCGGAGGCCGCGAAGTGCGCGAAGGCGATGCGCTGGTACGCCGACCACGCCGAGGATCTCCTCGCCGACGAGCAGCCCTCCGACGCCGACGTCAAGGACTCCGGCGGTTCCCGCGCGGTGGTCCGTTACCGTCCGCTCGGCCCGGTGCTCGCGGTGATGCCGTGGAACTTCCCGCTCTGGCAGGTGATCCGCTTCGCCGCGCCGGCGCTGATGGCGGGCAACGTGGGCCTGCTCAAGCACGCGTCGAACGTGCCGCAGACCGCCCTCTACCTGGAGGACCTGTTCCGTCGGGCCGGTTACCCCGAGGGCTGCTTCCAGACGCTGCTGATCGGGTCGGGCGCCGTCGAAGACATCCTGCGCGATCCCCGGGTGCGGGCGGCCACGCTCACCGGCAGCGAGCCGGCGGGACGCGCGGTGGCGGCCGTCGCCGGGGACGAGGTCAAGAAGACGGTGCTGGAGCTCGGCGGCAGCGACCCGTACATCGTCCTGGCGTCCGCCGATGTCGAACGGGCCGCCGAGGTCGCGGTGACTGCGCGTGTGCAGAACAACGGGCAGTCGTGCATCGCCGCCAAGCGGTTCATCGTGCACACGGATGTCTTCGACGCGTTCGCGGAGCGCTTCTCGACGGCCATGGCGGCGCTGAAGGTCGGCGATCCGCTGGCCGAGGACACGGAGGTCGGGCCGCTCGCGAGTGAGCGGGGGCGCGAGGAGCTGGAGGCACTGGTCGACGAGGCCGTGGAGAGCGGCGCGACGGTTCTGTGCGGTGGCGAACGTCCGAAGGATCTGACGGACGACGGCTGGTACTACGCGCCGACCGTCCTCGCCGACGTCACCAGCGAGATGCGCATCCACCAGGAGGAGACGTTCGGCCCGGTCGCGACCCTGTACCGCGCGGCCGATCTGGAGGAGGCGTTGGCGATCGCCAACGACACGCCCTTCGGGCTCAGTTCGAACGTGTGGACCCGCGACGAGGCCGAGGTGGACCGTGTCGTACGGGATCTGGAGGCGGGCGGCGTGTTCGTCAACGGCATGACCGCGTCCCATCCGGCGTTTCCGTTCGGCGGGGTCAAGCGGTCCGGGTACGGGCGTGAGCTGTCGGGGCACGGAATCCGCGAGTTCTGCAACATCACCACGGTATGGCACGGAGCGTGAGCGTTCCGCGGCTACGATCGCCCCTGTGAACCGCGAAGTGACTCTCCCTCTGATCGTCGACGCCCGCGGCACGTTGCAGGTTGCCGCCTCCGACGTCAGCAAACTGCTGCGCACGGTCGGCGGCCGCTGGCTGCATCTGGTGGAGGCCGGCCAGGACAACCTCGACGAGGACACCGTGGCCGCCCTCACCATCGAACTCGCCAAACTGGCCGACCGAATCGACGTGGCCTGCATCGCCCACAGCAGCGGTGGCGCCTCCGGCTGAGGTGGGGGATGCGCCGTGGGGGCGCGGGTTTCGTTCCGTCCACCGGCCGGCTGTGGCTGGTCGCGCAGCTCCCCGCGCCCCTCAAATCGCCCCGCACCTGAAACGCCGATGAGCTACCCAGGGGCGCGGGGAACTGCGCGACCAGCCACGACGCACCCGCAGCCCGATACGCACCGCACCCCCGATGGCGCTACCGAATCGGCATCCCCGACAAGGTTCGCGCGATCACCAGTCGCTGGATCTCACTCGTACCCTCGAAGATCGTGTAGATCGCCGCATCGCGATGCATCCGCTCCACCGGATACTCCCGCGTGTACCCGTTCCCCCCGAGTATCTGAATCGCCTGCCCGGTGACCTTCTTCGCCGTCTCGCTCGCGAACAGCTTCGACATCGACCCCTCGGCCGCGGTGAACGGCTTCCCGCTGATCGCCATCCACGACGCCCGCCACGTCAGCAGCCGCGCCGCGTCGATGGACGTACGCATGTCGGCGAGCTGGAAGGCGACCCCCTGGTTGTCGATGATCGGGCGCCCGAACTGCTCACGGGTCTTCGCGTAGTCGAGGGCGACCTCGTACGCGGCCCGGGCGGTACCCACCGCCATCGCGGCCACCGCGGGGCGGCTCGCCTCGAACGTGGCCATCGCCGCGTTCTTCACCCTCTCGCCGCCGGACTTCGCGCGCTCACGGGCCCGGGCGAGGCGCTCGTCGAGCTTCTGCTTGCCGCCGAGGAGGCAGGAGCCGGGAATGCGGACGTTCTCCAGGACGACCTCGGCGGTGTGCGAGGCGCGGATGCCGTGCTTCTTGAACTTCTGGCCCTGGGACAGACCGGGCGTGTTCGGCGGGACGATGAAGGAGGCGTGGCCCTTGGAGCCCAGCTCGGAGTCGACCACGGCGACGACGACGTGGACGTTGGCTATGCCGCCGTTGGTCGCCCAGGTCTTCGTGCCGTTGAGGACCCACTCGTTCTTGGCCTCGTCGTACACGGCACGCGTGCGCATGGAGGCGACGTCGGAGCCGGCGTCGGGCTCGGAGGAGCAGAAGGCGGCGACCTTGACATCGTTCGCGTCACCGTACATCTGGGGGATCCAGGTGCCGATCTGCTCCTCGGTGCCGTTGGCGAGGACGCCCACGGCGGCGAGGCCGGTGCCGACGATGGAGAGGGCGATGCCCGCGTCACCCCAGAAGAGTTCCTCCATGGCCATCGGGATGCCGAGGCCGGTGGGGTCGAAGTACTGCTGGGCGTAGAAGTCCAGGGAGTAGATGCCGACCTTCGCCGCCTCCTGGATGACCGGCCAGGGGGTCTCCTCGCGCTCGTCCCACTCGGCGGCGGCGGGGCGGATCACGTCGGCGGCGAAACCGTGGAGCCAGTCGCGGACCTCTTTCTGTTCGTCGTTGAGCTCCATGGTGAATTCGGCCATGACCCCTCCATCGCTGCGCTAGTCTGTTACCTACGGTAACAGGAGTCTGTTACCCGTCGGTAGGAAAAGTCAACTCCCGGACCGCGGTCGGCAGCCCGTTCGATGGGCATGGGCCGATCAGTGCTAGTTTGCGCAAGCGTCACCGATATCAGCACGGGTGGGGAGAGACCATGGACACCACGCAGCAGAACGATCAGCAGCGGTCCGCCGACCGCCGCCGGCGCGAGCTGCTGGAGGCCGCGGACCGGGTGGTGCTGCGCGACGGCCCCGGCGCCTCGATGAACGCCATCGCCGCCGAGGCGGGCATCACCAAACCCATTCTGTACCGGCACTTCGGTGACAAGGGCGGACTCTACGCCGCCCTGGCCAAGCGGCACACCGACGCCCTGCTCTACTCCCTGCGGGCCGCGCTGGACGCTCCGGCGGAACGGCGGGAACGGGTCGAGGCCACGCTGGACACCTACCTCGCGGCCATCGAGGCGCGGCCCCAGGTGTACCGGTTCCTGATGCACCCCGGGGACAGCGTGTCACCCGGCGATCCCGGGTTCGATGTGAGGAAGCACTCGCTGCCGTTGCTGCGACTGATGGGCGAGGAGTTGGCCCAGGTGATCGAGGATCGGCTGGATCTCGGGCCCAGCAGTCAGCAGCTGGCTCGGGTCTGGGGGCACGGGATAGTCGGCATGATGCACGCGGCGGGAGACTGGTGGCTGGGGGAACGGCCCTGTTCCCGGGCCGAGTTGGTGCGGAGTTTGGCTGATTTGCTGTGGGGGCGGTTGGCTGCCGCCGGGGACCGTGTCGGGGGGCCGGGGTTCTAGGGGGTTGTGGGTTGTCTGCGGGTGCGTTGTGGCTTGTCGCGCAGTTCCCCGCGCCCCTTAATGTCCCCGGTGCCAGGAAGCTCGGGTTGCCTGGCGCATGAGCTTCTTGTGGCGCCAGCCTGTTACGCGGTCCGCGTAGGTCTTGCCTGCCAGGTGGTCCAGCTCGTGTTGGAGGCATCTCGCGAAGAAGCCCGTGCCCTCGATGCGTACCGGGTCGCCCGTTGTCGTGAAGCCCTCGACCGTCGTCTCGTCGTGGCGTTCGGTGCCTGCCTCCAGGCCCGGGAGGGACAGGCAGCCTTCGGGACCGCGGAGGACCAGCCCGGTCGTCTCGACCAGGCGGGGGTTGACCACATGGCCCACGTGACGGACGTCATCGTCGTCGGGGCAGTCGTATACGAAGACCCTCAGAGGCCTGCCGATCTGGTTGGCGGCGAGGCCCACGCCCTGGGCGGCGTACATTGTCGCGAACATGTCCTCGACGAGCGCGGCGAGTTCGGCGTCGAAGTGTGTGACTTCGGCGCAGGGGCTGTGCAGAACGGGGTCGCCGAGCAGTGTCAGGGGGCGGACGCGCCCCCGGGTACCCGGGATGGAGCCTGGTCGCATGGCCGCAAGGGTACGGTCACCCATGTCGCGCGGGCGCCGTGGTGGTGCCGCGATGCGGATTGCGTGAACGGATCTCGATAGGCTGAGGTCCACACCACGTGGCCGGAGGCACAGGCGCGGCGCGTACGCAAGGAGGATCGAGATCTGATGGCAGGCAACTCGGACCCGCTCACTCCGCGGGCCAAGCTGGCAGTGACGGCCGGCAAGGCCGTTGCGGCGGCATCGCGTGCGGCAGGACGCGGCAGCGGGTCGGTGATCGGTGGCAAGGTAGCCCTCAAACTCGACCCAGACCTCCTCGCCCGGCTCGCCCAGCACCTGGACGTCATCCTGGTCTCGGCCACCAACGGCAAGACCACGACCACGCGGCTCATCGCCGAGGCCCTGCGCGCCGCCGGACCGGTCGTGTCGAACGCGCTCGGCGCCAACATGCCCGCCGGCATCACCTCGGCGCTCGCGGGCGGCTCGGACGCCAAGTTCGGGGTCATCGAGGTCGACGAGAAGTACCTCGCCGGCGTCGCCCGGGACACGGACCCCAAGTGCATCGCGCTCCTCAACCTCTCCCG
Organism: Streptomyces sp. B21-083; assembly: GCF_036898825.1. GTDB lineage: Bacteria > Actinomycetota > Actinomycetes > Streptomycetales > Streptomycetaceae > Streptomyces. The sequence goes on from NZ_JARUND010000002.1 coordinate 1,379,880, forward strand.
CGACCAGCTCGACCGCGCCGCCGAGACCCGCATGCTCGCCGAGAACTGGCGTGAGGGGCTCGCCGGTTCGAAGGCCGTGATCGTCGCCAACGCCGACGACCCGCTGATCGTGTGGGCCGCCTCCTCCTCCCCCAACGTGATCTGGGTCGCCGCCGGGCAGATGTGGAAGGACGACGCCTGGTCCTGCCCGTCCTGCGGTGGCGTGATGCAGCGCCCCGGCGACGACTGGTTCTGCGGTCAGTGCGGTTTCCGCCGTCCGACGCCGAGTTGGGCGCTGTCCGGCGACCACGTGCTCGACCCGCACGGGTCCGCCTGGCCGATCCACCTGCAGCTGCCGGGGCGTGCCAACAAGTCCAACGCAGCCGCCTCCGCCGCTGTCGCCGCCGTGTTCGGCGTACCGCCGCAGGTCGGCCTGGAGCGCATGTACCAGGTGCAGGCCGTGGCCGGACGGTACGACGTCGTGCAGTTCATGCAGCGCGATCTGCGGCTGCTGCTCGCCAAGAACCCGGCCGGCTGGCTGGAGACGTTCTCCCTGATCGACCCGCCGCCGACCCCGGTCATCCTCTCCGTGAACGCACGGGGCGCCGACGGCACCGACACCTCCTGGCTGTGGGACGTCGACTACACGCAGCTCACCGGTCACCCGATCCTCGTCATCGGCGACCGCAAGCTCGACCTCGCGGTGCGGCTGGAGGTCGCCAACCAGCACTTCCAGGTCTGCGAGAGCGCCGACCAGGCCGTGCAGATGGCGCCGCCCGGCCGGATCGAGGTCATCGCGAACTACACCGCCTTCCAGGACCTGCGCCGCCGCGTCGGCAACTGACCACTGCCGGCAACCGACCACTGAGGACGATCACTTCATGAGCGACAACCAGCTGCGTCTGGTGTGGATCTACCCGGACCTGCTCAGCACGTACGGCGACCAGGGCAACGCACTCGTCCTGGAGCGCCGGGCCCGGCAGCGCGGCCTCGACGTGGCCCGCCTCGACGTGCGCAGTGACCAGCCGATCCCCACCTCCGGCGACATCTATCTGATCGGCGGCGGCGAGGACCGGCCGCAGCGGCTCGCGGCGGAACGTTTGCGCCGGGACGGCGGTCTGCACCGGGCCGTCGGCAACGGCGCGATCGTGTTCTCCGTATGTGCCGGGTACCAGATCCTGGGCCACGAGTTCATCAACGACCTCGGTCAGCGCGAGCCCGGCCTCGGGCTCCTCGACGTGGTCTCGGTGCGCGGCGAGGGCGAGCGCTGCGTGGGCGACGTACTCGGAGACATCGACGCGCGACTCGGTCTGCCCCCGCTGACCGGCTTCGAGAACCACCAGGGCGTCACCCACCTCGGCCCGACCGCGCGCCCGTTCGCGAAGGTGCGGCTCGGCAAGGGCAACGGCACGGGGGACGGCACGGAGGGCGCGTACAACGACACGGTCTTCGGTACGTACATGCACGGGCCCGTGCTCGCCCGCAACCCGCTGATCGCGGACCTGCTCCTGAAGCTGGCCCTCGACGTCAACGCGCTGCCGCCGACCGACGACCGCTGGTACGAGGCGCTGCGCAACGAGCGGATCACGGCGGCGCAGCAGCCCGCCTGACCTGCGCGCACTCCCGCGCCCGCGCCGACTTGTACACCTGCCGTCCGCGTGTGCGTCACCGGCCCGTCTGACGGGGCATCCGCACAGGTGAGCGCGGGTGTCCAGCACGCGGACGGGTGCTACGGCTCCGGTGCCCGGCGCCGGTATGGTGACGGGGATCGAGCCGGACAGCGTGGTCCGGTCCCGGCCCACGTGGAGAAGGATCTCGGGCGATGCGCATTGGTGTCCTGACGTCCGGCGGCGACTGCCCCGGCCTGAACGCCGTCATCCGGTCCGTCGTGCACCGCGCCGTCGTGGACCACGGTGACGAGGTAATCGGCTTCCGGGACGGCTGGAAGGGCCTCCTGGAGTGCGACTACCTCAAGCTCGACCTCGACGCGGTGAGCGGCATCCTCGCTCGCGGCGGCACCATCCTCGGCTCCTCGCGGGTCCGTCCCGAGCAGCTGCGGGACGGCGTCGAGCGGGCCAGGGGCCATGTCGAGGAGCTCGGGCTCGACGCGATCATCCCGATCGGCGGCGAGGGCACGCTCAAGGCGGCCCGGCTGCTGTCCGACAACGGCCTGCCGATAGTCGGTGTCCCGAAGACCATCGACAACGACATCGCGGTCACGGACGTCACCTTCGGCTTCGACACGGCCGTCGGGGTCGCCACGGAGGCCCTGGACCGGCTGAAGACCACCGCCGAGTCCCACCAGCGCGTCCTGATCGTCGAGGTCATGGGCCGCCACACCGGCTGGATCGCCCTGCACTCCGGCATGGCCGCGGGCGCCCACGCCATCGTCGTACCGGAACGCCCCTTCGACATCGAGGAGTTGGCCGCGCGCGTGGGTGAGCGGTTCGCGGCGGGCAAGAGGTTCGCGATCGTCGTCGCCGCGGAGGGTGCGAAGCCGCGCGCGGGCTCGATGGAGTTCGACGAGGGCGGCAAGGACGTGTACGGCCACGAGCGCTTCGCCGGGATCGCCCGGCAGCTCTCCCTGGAGCTGGAGGAGCGGCTCGGGAAGGAGGCGCGTCCGGTGATTCTGGGGCATGTGCAGCGGGGTGGGACGCCTACGGCCTATGACCGGGTGCTGGCCACCCGGTTCGGGTGGCATGCGGTGGAGGCCGTGCATCGGGGGGAGTTCGGGCGGATGACGGCGCTTCGGGGGACGGACATTGTGATGGTTTCGCTGGCTGAGGCTGTGGAAACGTTGAAGACGGTTCCTGAGGCTCGGTACGCGGAAGCGGAGTGCGTGCTTTAGGGGTTGTTCGTCGGGTGCGGGTCCGCTGTAGCTGGTCGCGCAGTTCCCCGCGCCCCTAAAAGCTGAAAGCCCTGCCCCCGGTCACAAGTGCCGTCGGGGGCGGTTCTAGTCTGGTCGGGACAGACAGCGCGCAATCAGTACGAAACCCTGGAGCCGGCGGATGGACCACAGCGGGCACGGTACGACCATGGATCTTCTGCCCTTCACTCTGGGGCGGGGGCTCGGGTGGTCCGCCGACCCGTTCTTCCTGATCGCCTGTCTGGCGGGGCTCGGCCTCTACGGGTGGGGGGTCGTGCGGCTCACCCGGCGTGGGGACAAGTGGTCCGTCGGGCGGACCGTCTCCTTCGTGCTCGGCGTGCTGACCGTCATGCTCGTCATGTGCACCAGGCTCAACGACTACGGCATGGTCATGTTCAGCGTGCACATGGTGCAGCACATGGTCATCAGCATGGTCTCGCCGATCCTCATTCTGCTCGGCGCGCCGATCACGCTCGCCCTGCGGGCGCTGCCGGTCGCCGGACGGGGGCGGAAGGGGCCGCGTGAGCTGCTGCTGGCGCTGCTGCACAGCCGGTTCATGCGGATCGTCACGCACGCGGCCTTCACCATCCCGCTGTTCATCGCCAGTCTCTACGTCCTGTACTTCACACCGCTCTTCGACTTCCTGATGAGTTCGAAGGCCGGGCACATCACGATGATGTGTCACTTCCTCGCCGTCGGGCTGATCTTCTTCTGGCCGATCATGGGCGTCGACCCCGGCCCGAACCGGCCCGGCTATCTCATGCGGATGCTGGAACTGTTCGCGGGCATGCCGTTCCACGCGTTCTTCGGGATCGCGCTGATGATGGCGTCGACACCGATGGTCGACTCGTACCGGAATCCGCCCGCCTCGCTCGGCATCGACGCCCTGTCCGACCAGAACGCGGCCGGCGGGATCGCCTGGGCGTTCAGCGAGATCCCGACCGTACTGGTGCTGCTGGCCCTGCTCTTCCAGTGGCACAGCTCCGAACAGCGGCAGGCCAAGCGTCAGGACCGGGCCGCCGACCGCGACGGCGACAAGGAACTTGAGGCGTACAACGCCTATTTGGCCTCACTGAACGCACGTGGGCGCTGAATCAACTTTCTTTCCCGTTGCCTGAAACACTTTCGTATTCAGTAGCATGGACGTGACGTATCCGCCGGGGGGAGCGGTATGACACTGCATGCTTTCAGGAAATCCGGGCTTCAGCGGTTGTTCATCGCACTGTTGTGCGTTCTATTCGCCAGTGGTTGCGACAGGGAGGCACCGCTGACGATGGTGAAGGCGGTGGCTTCGGGGGTACCTTCCCTCGCGCCGTTCTTCGACGAGAACAGCGGCCTGGGTCATGACGCCCAGATCCGTTCGCAGCCCGCACACGGCAGCAGCCTGCAGCAGGGCAGCACGCCCGGGCTGTACGGGGGCACGAAGAAGCCGACGGTCTGCGACGTCCACCGGCTGGAACAATTCCTCACCGACCCCAGGAACAACAGGAAGGCCCACGAATGGGCACGTGTGGTCGATATTCCACAGGGTAGGATTTCCGCCTATCTCGACCGGCTCACGCCCGTTCTCCTGCGTCACGACACCCTCGTGAAGAACCACGACTACAAGAAGGAGAAAGCGGTCCCCTTCGACGCGCTGCTGCAGGCGGGAATCGCGGTTCTCGTCGATGAAGCGGGAGTTCCCGCAGTGAAGTGTTCATGCGGAAATCCACTGAGGCCGTTCAAGGGCGCCACGAACCGTATTTCCGTCGAGTTCGAGGACGGCAACAAGAAGTGGCGCGACTACGACGCCGACGAGGTCGTGCTCGTCCGGCCCGCGCCCAGCAAGGTCGACCGGTTCGCGCTCGTCGACGTGGACGAACCGGAGCGGGGTATCTACCGCCGGACCGGCACCAAGGGTGAGGCCGACAAGGTGTTCGACACGCGCGAGCGTCATCAGGTGCCGCGCCTCGCCGGGACGACGTTCGGCGCGGCGAGCAGTCGCCTCACGAACCTGGGCCTGGCGACAGCGTACGACAGCGCCGGGCTGCCCCCGTCCAACGCCACCGTCACCGGGTCGGACCCGGGGCCGGGAGCCGCGCTCCCCTTCGGCTCGTACGTCACGCTCAACGTCCACATCAAGTCCGGGGCACCCGACGACGGCAGCGGAGGAGGGAGCGGCGGCGCCACTCCCTCCGGGGCGGGCACAGGGTCGGAGTCCGGGGCCGGGACGGGGTCGGGGTCACCGCCAGGTTCCGGGGTTACCTCGGCTCCGGGATCTGACCCGCCGTCACCCGGCGGGACCGACGCGTCGACTCCGTCGACCGCTCCCCCGACGTCTCCACCCTCGTCCAGCGACAAGCCCACGCCGAGTGCGTCCGAGCCGCCCTCGCCCGATCCCACACCGTCCGGACCTGGCAGCAGCACCCCCGACACCAAGCCCACCGGCGAGCCGCCCTCTCCGGAGCCGCCGGCCCCGCCGAGCGAGACATCCAGCCCACCCCCAGAAGCGAGCAGCCCACCTCCGACGACCGCCACGACCTCAGCTCCCTCGGAAACGCCGAGTGCGTGACCGCGCCCCTCAAGGGGTGCGGGGCCGTATCGAGATGCGGCTCCGCCGCGGGGCGCGACCAGCCCCCACCGGCCCGTAGCCGACGAACCGCACATCCAGCGGGGCAGACCTGGGAGTCACGGATGCCATCAGGACCATCAGGACCACCCACCTCAGGAGTGGGCCGGGTCATCGCCGGCCGTTACCTCCTGCTCAACCAACTCGGCAGTGGCGGCATGGGCCACGTCTGGCTCGCCCACGACCAGAGACTCGCCTGCGAGGTCGCCCTCAAGGAGATCGCGTTCCGCGACCCGGTCGAGGCCTCCGACGAGCGCGCCTCCCGAGTCGCCCGGGCCCGCGCCGAGGCCCGGCACGCGGCCGGGCTGCGCGGCAACCCGAACGTGGTGACCGTGCACGACGTACTGGAACACGAGGGCCTGCCGTGGATCGTCATGGAGTACGTGGCGGGCGCCCTCGACCTGCGTGACCTGATCGGCATGCGCGGCCCGCTGGCACCCGACGAATGCGCCCGCATCGGCCTCGCCGTCCTGGACGCGCTGACCGCCGGACACGAGCAGGGCATCATGCACCGGGACGTGAAGCCCGCGAACATCCTGCTGGCGCCGGACCGCACAGGGACGCCGTACTCCCGGATCCTGCTCACCGACTACGGCATCTCGGTGCAGCCGGACGCGGACGAGACGCGCTACACGCTGACGTCCGCCCTGGTCGGCACGGCCGGCTATCTGGCGCCCGAGCGGGCCACCGGCGGACCGCCGACCGCCGCCGCCGACCTGTTCTCGCTGGGCTGCACGCTCTACCACGCCGTCGAGGGCGTCGGGCCGTTCGAAAGGGACACGCATTTCGCGGAAGTCACCGCCGTGGTCATGGAGGAGCACCGGAAACCGGAGCGGGCGGGCGCGCTGGGGCCCGTGCTGGAGGCGATGCTCGACAAGGACCCGGACCGGCGGATCACGGCGGCCAGTGCGGAAGCGGCCCTGGACCGCATCGTCACGCCCCAGGCCGACCCGTACGAGCACGCCAGGACGGACCCGGGGTCGCTGCCGCCATGGGGTGCGCCGGAGCAGTTGTACGGGCCTCACCACTCCCCCGAGTCCCCACCCATGGGCGTCTCCCCCGCCCGGTCCGCGCCCCCGCCGGAACCGTCGCCGCGCAGCCGCGCCCTCCCGGCGGCTCTGGGCGCCCTGGTCGGGATCGCACTGGCCGGTGTCGGCCTCTGGTTCACCCTGGACGGGCCGCCGGGCGGCGACGAGGGGACCGCGCAGAAGCCGTACGGCGGCCCCGTCGGTCTCGCCGCACCCCTGGCGGTGGGCGACTGTGTGTTCGCCGACTGGCCCGGCGGCGCGCGCTTCGAGGGGACGCCACGACTGACCGTGGACCCGGCCTGCGGGGGCGCGGCGCCGGACGGGCAGGTGGTGGCGGTCGTGGACGCCCCGTCCGTCGCCGAGGCGCGGGCGCAGGGGCCAGGCGAGTGCGAGGAGCGGACCCGCGATCTCAGGGAGAAACTGGCGGACGTACGCGGCTATGCCGTCGTGCCGGTAGAGGGCGGGTTCCGGGCCGCCGAGGGGCGTACGGCCTGTCTGCTGCTCGGTGCGAACGGGCCGGTGTACGGGCCGCTCGGGCCGTTCCGCGCTGCCGGGCAGGCGTTTCGCGACACGGCCGGCATGCAGAAGCGGGACTGTCTGAGGTCGCCGTCCGGGCGGGAGGCGCGGCTGGTCGCCTGTAGCGAGCCGCACGACGAGCAGGTCCTCGGATTCACTCGGCTCGACGCCGCCGTCCCCTTCGAGGAGGCGCGCGACGTGTCGGACACCGCCTGCGCGAAGGACGTGCCGCCGACCGACTACGGCTTCGATCCTTCGGTCTACGAGGCGGGGTCCTGGACGGGCCGCGGAGCCTGGGACTCCGGAACGCATTTCGTCGTGTGCACCGTGCGCAGGCAGAACGGGGGCACCATGGAGGGAGAAGAGCCATGAGGAGGGTGTTGCGATGCCCGGTTCCACGAACAGTTCCACGAAGACCATGGGGGTGCTCACCGTAGGCGGGCTCGTCGTGGTGACGGCCTACACGGTGGCGCTCGGCAGCAACGGCTGGCTGTGGTTCGGCTGGGTGGTGCTGGGTCTCATCACTCTCGGGATGGTGGTCGCCCGGCCCACCTGACGCTCGTATCGCCGTAGCAGCCCCACACCCGTAGGGGCCGTACACCCGTATGGGCTAATGGGTCGGTCGGGGCGGGTCAGTCCTCGAAGAGCCGCCCCGCCGAGTGGACGCCCGGCTGGTACTTCGGCAGCCGGGCGGTGATCTTCATACCGGCGCCGAGCGCTGTCTCGATGACGAGGCCGTGGTCGTCGCCGTAGACCTGGCGGAGCCGGTCGTCCACGTTCGAGAGCCCGATGCCGCCGGACGGGCTGGCCTCGCCCGCGAGGATACGGCGGAGCAGGACCGGGTCCATGCCGGCGCCGTCATCCTCGATGACGACCAGGGCCTCGGCGCCCGCGTCCTGCGCGGTGATGCTGATGTGGCTCTTGCCCGCTGCCGCTCCCTTGCCCTCCAGGCCGTGTTTGACGGCGTTCTCGACGAGGGGCTGGAGGCAGAGGAAGGGCAGGGCGACCGGGAGGACCTCGGGGGCGATCTGGAGGGTGACGGTGAGACGGTCCCCGAAGCGGGCTCGGACGAGGGCCAAGTAGTGGTCGATGGCGTGGAGTTCGTCGGCGAGGGTGGTGAAGTCGCCGTGCCTGCGGAACGAGTAGCGGGTGAAGTCGGCGAATTCCAGGAGCAGTTCACGGGCACGCTCGGGGTCGGTGCGGACGAACGAGGCGATCACCGCGAGCGAGTTGAAGATGAAGTGCGGGGATATCTGAGCGCGAAGTGCCTTGATCTCAGCCTCGATGAGACGGGTGCGGGACTGGTCGAGGTCCGCCAACTCCAGCTGGACCGAGACCCATCTCGCGACCTCCCCGGCGGCGCGGACGAGGACCGCTGACTCGCGGGGCGCGAACGCGACCAGTACGCCGTGGACGCGGTCGTCGACGGTGAGGGGGGCCACGACGGCCCACCGCAGGGGGCAGTCCGGGGCGTCGCAGGTGAGGCGGAGGGCCTCACCCCGGCCGGTCTCCAGGGGGCCTGTGAGGCGTTCCATGATCTCGGCGCGATGGTGTTCGCCGACGCCGTCCCAGACGAGGACCGACTCCTGGTCGGTGAGGCAGAGGGCGTCCGTGCCGAGCAGGGTGCGCAGCCGGCGGGCCGAGCGGCCCGCGGTCTCCTCGGTGAGGCCGGCGCGCAGCGGGGGCGCCGCGAGGGAGGCGGTGTGCAGGGTCTCGAAGGTGGCGTGCTCGACGGGGGTGCCGAGGCCGCCGAGCCGTTCGGGGCGGGCGGTGTGTCGGCCGAGCCAGAATCCGGCGGCCAGCAGCGGGAGGATGGCCACGCAGAGCCCGGCGAGGAATCCGCTCATGGCCGCGTCACCTCCGTGCGCGCCGGTCCCCCGAGACCGAGGCCGCCGTGACCGGCGTGCGCCCCTGACAGTTCCTCCGGGAGGTGGAAGCGGGCCAGGATGGCCGCCGTACCGGCCGGGACGCGGCCCGGGGTGGCCAGGGACACCAGGACCATGGTGAGGAAGCCCAGGGGCACGGACCAGAGGGCGGGCCAGGCCAGTAGCGCGTGCAGGGCGCCCGTGCCAGGGAAGCCCGCCATGGTGGCGGCCACGGCGACGAGCGCGGAGCCGCCGCCGACGAGCATTCCGGCGGCGGCGCCGGGCGGGGTCAGCCTGCGCCACCAGATGCCGAGGACGAGCAGCGGGCAGAAGGAGGACGCGGACACGGCGAAGGCGAGCCCGACGGCGTCGGCGACGGGGAGGCCGCCGACGATGGCGCTGGCGGCGAGCGGTACGGCCATGGCGATGACCGTACCGAGCCGGAAGTGCCGTACCCCGCGTGAGGGCAGCACGTCCTGGGTGAGGACGCCGGCGACGGCCATGGTGAGCCCCGACGCGGTGGACAGGAACGCGGCGAAGGCGCCGCCGGCGACCAGTGCGCCCAGCAGGTCGCCGCCGAGGCCACCGATCACCCGGTCGGGCAGCAGGAGGACGGCGGCATCGGCGTTGGAGGTGAGGGCCAGTTCGGGGGCGTAGAGACGGCCCAGAGCCCCGTAGACGGGCGGGAGGAGGTAGAAGGCGCCGATGAGGCCGAGGACGGCGACGGTGGTGCGGCGGGCGGCGACGCCGTGCGGGCTGGTGTAGAAGCGGACCACGACGTGCGGCAGGCCCATGGTGCCGAGGAACGTGGCGAGGATCAGGCCGTACGTGGCGTACAGCGGGCGTTCCTCGCGGCCTGCGGCGAGGGAGGTCGACATGCCGCCGCCGGTGCCGCGGTCGGCCTGGGGGACGGCGGCGCCCTTGGCGAAGGTGAGGCGGGTGCCTCGGTCGATGTGGTGGGTTCCGGCGGGCAGGTGGAGGACCTGGTCCGTGTGCGGGCGGCCGTCGACCGTGCCGGTCACGGTGACGGTGAGCGGGGCTTTCAGCTTCAGGTCGAGGCCGTCGTCGACGCGGACGACACGCTGTTCGCGGAAGGTGGCGGGTTCGTCGAAGGCGTGGCGCGGGGCGCCGTCGCCCTGCCAGGCGGGGACGAGGAAGAGGGCGGGGACGAGCAGCGCGGTGAGTTTCAGCCAGTACTGGAAGGCCTGGACGAAGGTGATGCTGCGCATGCCGCCGGCGGCGACGGTGGCGACCACGACGACGGCGACGATGACCCCGCCGGCCCAGTCGGGCGCGTCGGTCAGTACGGCCAACGTCAGCCCGGCGCCCTGGAGTTGGGGCAGCAGATAGAGCCAGCCGACGCCGACGACGAAGGCCCCGGCGAGCCGTCGCACGGCCTGGGAGGCGAGGCGGGCCTCGGCGAAGTCGGGGAGGGTGTAGGCGCCGGAGCGGCGCAGCGGGGCGGCGACGAAGAGCAGCAGCAGGAGGTAGCCGGCGGTGTAACCGACGGGGTACCAGAGCATGTCGGGGCCCTGGACGAGGACGAGGCCCGCGATACCGAGGAAGGAGGCGGCGGAGAGGTACTCCCCACTGATCGCGGTGGCGTTGAGGCGGGGGCCGACGGTGCGGGAGGCGACGTAGAAGTCGGAGGTGGTGCGGGAGATGCGCAGGCCGAACGCACCGACGAAGACCGTCGCCACGACGACCAGGGCGACGGCGGGGACGGCGTAGTTCTCGTTCATCCGGACCGGTTCCCGTTCGTATTCCTGTTGGCGTTCCCGTTCATGACGTCAGCGGTCCTGGTCCTCGACCAGCCGGACGAAGTCCCGCTCGTTGCGTTCGGCGCGCCGCACGTACCAGCGGGCGAGCAGTACCAGCGGCGCGTAGAGGCCGAAGCCGAGGATCAGCCATTCCAGGTGGTGGGCGTCGGGCATCGCGGCGAAGAGGAGCGGCAGCGGGGCGATGAGCAGTGCGAGGACGGCGAACACGGTGAAGGCGGCCCGGAGTTGGGAGCGCATCAGGGAGCGGACGTAGGTGTGGCCGAGGGTGGTCTGTTCGTCGATCTCGGTGCGCGGCCGGTAGTAGCCGGAGGTCCGGCGGGTGCGCCGGGGCGGCCCGGTGACGACGACCCGGCGTTCGGAGGGTTCCTGGGGCATGGGTAGGACTCCGCCCCTCAGCCCGCGGGCCGGCGCATCAGCAGGTCCCGCAGCTCGCGGGCGTGCCGTCGGCTGACCTGGAGTTCCTCGGCGCCGACCAGCACGCTCACTGCGCCCGCGTCGAGGCGGAGTTCGCCGATGTGGCGCAGGGCGACGAGATGGCGTCGGTGGATACGGACGAACCCGCGGGCGCGCCAGCGCTCCTCCAGGGTGGAGAGCGGGATGCGTACGAGGTGGCTGCCCCGGTCGGTGTGCAGACGGGCGTAGTCGCCCTGGGCCTCGACGTGGGTGATGTCGTCGACGGCGACGAAGCGGGTCACGCCGCCGAGTTCGACGGGTATGTGGTCGGGGTCGGGTTCGTGCACGGGTATGGGGGCGGGGACGGGCGGGGCGCCGGTCCGCAGTTCGGCGGCTCTGCGGACGGCCTCGGCGAGGCGTTCCTTGCGCACCGGCTTCAGCACGTAGTCCACGGCCTTGAGGTCGAACGCCTGGACGGCGAAGTCCTCGTGGGCGGTGACGAAGACGACGAGCGGCGGCTTGGCGAACCCGGTGAGGAGGCGGGCCAGGTCGAGGCCGTCGAGGCCGGGCATGTGGATGTCGAGGAACACCACGTCGATGGCCTCGGGCCCGCCGGGTCCCGACTCCAGTGCCCGGTTGATGCGGCGCAGCGCCTCGGTCGCGTCCCCGGCTCCCTCGGCGCTGCCGATCCGGGGATCCGCGCGCAGCAGGTAGAGCAGTTCCTCCAGGGAGGGGCGTTCGTCGTCGACGGCGAGGGCGCGCAGCATGAAGGTGGAGTGTAGGTGGAATTCGTACGTGTGCACATGTGCGGGGTGTGCGAGCGGCGATCGCGCGCGGTGCCCGCCGGTCGCTGGATACAGTGCCCGGATGAACAGCAGGCCGGCGCCTTTCGACGAGCTGGACCGGAAGATCATCACGACCCTGATGGCGAACGCCCGTACGAGCTTCGCGGAGATCGGCGCGGCGGTCGGACTGTCGGCCACGGCGGTGAAGCGGCGGGTGGACCGGCTGCGTGAGACTGGCGTGATCACCGGGTTCACGGCGACGGTGGAGCCGTCGGCGCTCGGCTGGAGCACGGAGGCGTACGTCGAGGTGTACTGCGAGGGCGCGGCGCCGCCCCGGCGGCTGGCGGAGGTGGTGCGCAACCATCCGGAGATCACGGCGGCGATGACGGTGACGGGCGGCGCGGACGCGCTGCTGCATGTGCGGGCGACGGATGTGGAGCACTTCGAGAACGTGCTGGAGCGCATCCGCACCGAGCCGTTCATCCGGAAGACGATCAGCTACATGGTGCTGTCCCACCTCCTCCCGGAAAGCCCGGAGGCGGGCGCCACCCACCCTGCTCCGAACAACCCTTCGGGAAACGCATCAGACCTGCGTTGACGCCGCCAAAGACGCAGGATTCCTGCGCGGACACGCAATCGTTGTCGCTTGTCGAGCGTCGGGCTCAGTTCCTACCGTGGTGTACATCCCACTGGAACACTGCAGGAAGCGGAGGAACCCCTCTGTGCCCGAAAGCCGTGTGCCGCGCCCCCGGCGCTTTCTTGTCTGTGAACCCAGACATTTCGCCGTGCAGTACGCGATCAACCCCTGGATGAACCCCGACACCAGGGTGGATGTGGATCTGGCCCAGGAGCAGTGGCGCTCACTGATCAGCGCCTACCGCGCTCATGGCCACACCGTGGACACCGTGGAGCCGGTCGTCGGCCTGCCCGACATGGTGTTCGCGGCGAACTCGGCGGTCGTCGTCGACGGCCGTGTCTTCGGCTCCTCCTTCCACGCCCCCGAGCGCCGCCCCGAGTCGACCGCGTACGAGACGTGGTTCAAGTCGGCGGGCTTCGACGTGTACCGCCCCGAGTCGGTGTGCGAGGGCGAGGGCGATCTGATCCCCGCCGGCCGCTGGATCCTGGCGGGCACGGGCTTCCGTACGACCCGTGAGGCTCATCACGAGGTGCAGGAGTACTTCGGGGTCCCGGTGATCGGTCTCAAGCTGACGGACCCGTACTTCTACCACCTGGACACGGCGCTGTTCGTCCTGGACGACAGCAACATCGCGTACTACCCGGACGCGTTCTCGCCGGGCAGCCGCGAGGTGCTGGCCCGGCTGTATCCGGACGCGGTCGTGGCGACCCGCGAGGACGCGATGACGTTCGGGCTGAACTCCGTCTCGGACGGCCATCACGTCTTCATCGACCCGGGCGCCACGGCCCTCGCCGCCGAACTGGCCCGCCACGGCTACCTTCCCGTCCCCGTCGACCTGTCGGAGTTCCGCAAGGCCGGCGGCGGCATCAAGTGCTGCACTCAGGAGATCCGCTCATGACCGCACTCACGGACACGAACACGGGCGCAAGCACGGGCACCGGAACCGGTACGCGCAGCTCCGCGGACCTGATCCGCGCCGAGGAACCGGTCCTCGCGCACAACTACCACCCGCTGCCCGTGGTGGTGGCCCGCGCCGAGGGCGCCTGGGTCGAGGACGTCGAGGGCCGCCGCTACCTGGACATGCTGGCCGGCTACTCGGCCCTCAACTTCGGCCACCGCCACCCGGCGCTGATCGAGGCGGCACACCGACAGTTGGACCGTCTCACCCTCACGTCCCGCGCCTTCCACAACGACCGTCTCGCTCAATTCGCCACCTCCCTGGCCGAGTTGACGGGCCTGGACATGGTCCTGCCGATGAACACCGGCGCGGAGGCGGTCGAGAGTGCCGTCAAGGTGGCCCGCAAGTGGGCGTACGACGTGAAGGGGGTGCCCGCCGACCGGGCGACGATCGTGGTGGCGGCGGACAACTTCCACGGCCGTACGACGACGATCGTCAGCTTCTCGACGGACGAGACGGCGAGGGCGGGCTTCGGCCCGTTCACGCCGGGCTTCCGGATCGTCCCCTACAACGACCTGGCGGCCCTGGAGGAGGCGATCGACGAGACGACGGCGGCGGTCCTCCTGGAGCCCATCCAGGGCGAGGCGGGCGTCCTCATCCCGGACGACGGCTATCTGACCGGCGTACGCGAACTGACGCGCCGCAAGGGCTGTCTGTTCGTCGCGGACGAGATCCAGTCGGGCCTGGGGCGCACCGGCCGCACGCTCGCGGTCGACCACGACGGCGTCGTCCCGGACATGCTGCTCCTCGGCAAGGCCCTGGGCGGGGGCATCGTGCCCGTGTCGGCCGTGATCGCCCGCCGGGAGGTCCTCGGGGTGCTGCGCCCGGGCGAACACGGTTCGACGTTCGGCGGCAATCCCCTCGCCGCGGCGGTCGGCCAGGCGGTGGTCGAGCTGCTGGAGACCGGCGAATTCCAGCGCAGGGCGGCCGAGTTGGGCATCGTCCTGCGCGACGGCCTGACCGGGCTGGTCGGCAAGGGCGTCGTCGGATTCCGGGCGCGCGGGCTGTGGGCGGGCGTCGACATCGACCCGGCCATCGGGACCGGGCGGGAGATCAGTGAGCGCCTGATGCGGGAGGGCATCCTCGTCAAGGACACCCACGGCTCGACGATCCGGCTGGCGCCGCCGCTGACGGTCACCGGGGAGGAACTGGAGACGGCGCTGGGCACGTTGGAGAGGGTGCTGACGCAGGGAGCCTGACGGCGGACGGCACGGCGGCGGCTCTGCCCAGCCCTCACCCGGGCGGGCGGTCCTGCCGCCGTGCCGTCCGGGCAGGCAGGCAGCGGGCTGACGCGCAACTGCCTGGCGGGGCGCCCTCACGGAGGGCGGCTTCGCGGAGCTGGACCGCATGTGGAGGTGGGTTTCAAGCGTCTCGACGAGGTCCTTCCGGACAGTATCTGAGGCTGATCACCCCCGTTACAGGCGACCGCCTCGGCACATACACTGACGTCCCGACGCGCACCCCGTTGACCTGGGTTGACCTGCATTGATCTGAGGAGCGAGCCCCTTGTTCTACTACGTACTCAAATACGTGCTGCTCGGGCCGCTGCTGAGACTCGTCTTCCGGCCCCGGATCGAGGGGCTCGAGCACGTGCCTTCGTCGGGCGCCGCCATCGTCGCCGGTAATCATCTGTCGTTCTCGGACCACTTCCTCATGCCCGCGATCCTCAAACGGCGCATCACCTTCCTCGCCAAGGCCGAGTACTTCACGGGTCCCGGGATCAGGGGGCGGCTGACCGCGTACTTCTTCCGCAGCGCCGGACAGATCCCGGTGGACCGGTCCGGCAAGGAGGCCGGGCAGGCGGCGATCCGTGAGGGGCTCGGGGTGCTGAGCAAGGACGAGCTGCTCGGTATCTATCCGGAGGGCACCCGGTCGCACGACGGGCGGCTGTAC
This sequence comes from Streptomyces sp. B21-083, assembly GCF_036898825.1. Classification (GTDB taxonomy): domain Bacteria; phylum Actinomycetota; class Actinomycetes; order Streptomycetales; family Streptomycetaceae; genus Streptomyces. Next base: position 1,395,189 of record NZ_JARUND010000002.1, read on the forward strand.
AAGGGCAAGGTCGGGGTCGCCGTCATGGCGCTCAGGGCCCAGGTGCCCGTCATCCCGTGCGCGATGATCGGCACCTTCGAGGCGCAGCCGCCGGGCAAGGTCATTCCGAACCTCCATCCCGTGGGGATCCGCTTCGGCAAGCCCCTCGACTTCTCCCGCTATGAGGGGATGGAAGGCGAGAAGGCGGTGCTGCGGGCCATCACCGACGAGATCATGTACGCCATTCTCTCCCTCTCCGAGCAGGAGTACGTCGACCAGTACGCGGCCGTCGCCAAGAAGGAGGAGGCCGAGAAGAAGGCCGCGGAGAAGAAGGCGGAGAAGGAGCAGCGGGGGCGTAAGTTCCCGCGAATGCCGCTCAGTTGAACTGCCGGGGTGGCGTGCCGGGGTTGTCGGCCGCAGCCACGGTCTGCTCGTAGCTAAGTCCTCCCGGAATCGTCGGTCCAGGCGGTTACCGTCGCTCCATGAGACGAGCTGTGGTGATCGGGGCGACCGGGCAGATCGGGCGGGTGGCCGTGGGGGCGCTCGCCCGGGACGGGTGGGAGGTGACCGCCGTATCGCGGGGCGGTGGGCGGGACACGGAGTGGCCGGACGAGGTGCGGGTCACGGCCGCCGACCGGGCCGATGACGCGGCGCTCGCTGCTGTCGTGGGCGAGGGATGTGACGTGCTCGTGGACCTGGTGGCCTACGGGCCCGAGCACGCACGGCAGTTGACCGGTCTCGCGGGCCGGGTCGGGTCGGCCGTGGTGATCTCCAGCGTGTCCGTGTACGAGGATGCCAAGGGCCGGAACTTCGACACGCAGGCGGAGCCCGACGGCTTCCCCGAGTACCCCGTGCCCATCCCCGAGGAGCAACGCACGGTCCGGCCGGGCGAGAGCACGTACAGCACCCGTAAGGCCGGCCTCGAACGTGAATTGCTCGCCGTCGGCGACCAGTTGCCGGCCACGTTGCTGCGGGCGGGCGCGATCCACGGGCCGTACTGCCGTAGCCCGCGCGAGCTGTACTTCGTCAAGCGCAACCTGGACGGGCGGCGCCGGCGCGTCCTTCCCTACGGGGGTGCGAGCCGTTTCCATCCGGCGAGCGTCCACAACATCGCCGAGCTGATCCGGCTGGCCGCCGCGCGTCCGGGTTCCCGGGCCCTGAACGCCGTGGATCCCGAGGCGCCGACGGTGGCGGAGATCGCCGGAGCGATCGACGCCGTCATGGGGGTCGAGGCGGCGGCCGGGGTGGAGAACGTTCTGGTGGACGGTCCGCCCCCGGCGCCCACTGTGGGCGACACCCCGTGGTCGGTTCCGGTCCCCGTGGTGTGCGACATGTCCGCCGCGGAACGGGACTTGGGGTACCGGCCCGTGGTCACGTACGCGGAGAGCCTGCCGGAGACCGTCGCCTGGATCGAGGGCCGGCTGGCCGGGCGGGACTGGCGGGAGGCGTATCCCAAGATGTACGAGACGTACGGCGACCTCTTCGACTACGCGGCGGAGGACGCCTGGCTCGCGTGACGGGACCCGCGACCGGTGAGGGGCGGCCGGAGAAGTCTCCGGCCGCCCCTCACCTCGTACGACGGCTGACCGCTACGGCCGTGGTTACGGCTTCGGGGTGGCGTGCGGGGCGCAGGTCACGTCCGCCGCGTCGACCTTGCCGGTGAGCAGGTAGGTGTCCACCCGCTCGTTGATGCACGGGTTGACGAGCCCGGTCACGCCGTGCGAGCCCGCGTCCTTCTCGGTGATCAGACGGGAGCCCTTGAAGCGCTTGTGCAGTTCGACGCCACCGTCGTACGGGGTGGCCGCGTCACGCGTTGACTGCACGATCAGTACGGGCGGCAGGCCCTTGCCGGACTTCACGTTCACCGGGGTCTGCTGCTTGACCGGCCAGGTCGCGCACGGCAGGTTCAGCCAGGCGTTGGCCCAGGTCATGAACGGGTAGTTCTTGTGCAGCCGGGTGTTGTCGCGGTCCCACTTCTTCCAGCTGGTGGGCCACTTGACGTCGGTGCACTCGACGGCCGTGTAGACGGCGTTGCCGTTCTCGGAGGCCGCGTTGCCCGCGGTGTCCGTGAGGTCGGGGGCCGCCGCGTCGACGAGCGCCTGGGTGTCACCCGCGACGTACTTGCTGAACACGGTGGCGACCGGAATCCACGACGAGTCGTAGTACGGGGCGCTCTGGAAGAAGGAGATCAGCTCGGCCGGTCCGACCAGCCCGCCGATCGGGCTCCTCTTCGCGGTGTCCCGCAACTCCAGCCACTTCGCCTGCACTTGGGCTCGCGTGGTACCGAGGTGGAAGACCGCGTCGTTCTTGGCGACCCAGTCCTGCCAGTCCTTCCAGCGCGTCTCGAAGGCGACGTCCTGGTCGAGGTTGGCCTCGTACCAGATCTTCTCGCGCGACGGGTTGACGACACTGTCGGCGATCATGCGCCGGACGTGCCCCGGGTACATCGTGCCGTAGACGGCCGCGATGTACGTCCCGTACGACACACCGAGGAAGTTGAGCTTCTTCTCCCCCAGCGCGGCACGGATGACGTCCAGGTCGCGGACGGTGTTCGGCGTGGTCATGTACGGGAGCATCTCGCCGCTGCGCTCGTAGCAGCCCTCCGCGTACTCACGGGCCAGCGCGCGCTGGGCGCGCTTGTCCGCCTCCGTGCCGGGCACCGGGTCCAGCTTGGGCGCCTTCACGAACTCCTGCGGGTCGACGCAGGATATGGGCGCCGAGTGGCCGACTCCACGCGGGTCGAAGCCCACGAAGTCGTACGCCTTCGACACGTTGGTCCACAGCGGGTTCTTCGTCGTGACCCGGCGCGGGAAGCGCAGCCCGGAGGCGCCCGGTCCACCCGGGTTGTAGATGAGCGAACCCTGCCGCTCGCCCTTCGTCCCCGTGTTGCCGATGCGGTCGACGGCGAGCTTGATCTGCTTGCCGTACGGCTTCGCGTAGTCGAGCGGCACCGTGACCCAGCCGCACTGGATCGGCTTCTCCAGGCCCCAGTCGCCCGGGCAGTCCTGCCAGTCGATTCCGGCCTTCGCGGCTCGCGCGGCGGTGATGGCCGCGCCGCGCGTCTCACGGTCCTGACCGTGGCGGGCGTCCGCGGTGGCCGAGGGCGCCGCGACGGCGCCGGCTATCAGGGTCGTCGTGACGAGTGCTCCGGCGGAACCGAGCGCGGCGGCTCGTCTCGTCAGTCTGGTGCCTCGCAAGTGGGACCTCCCCGTACGTAGTTGTGCTTGGTCGTCGTCGGGGATCCTCGCCGCTGTGAGGGACCTGTGAACAGGGGGTTGGCAGCCTTCTTTGCCAATCCGATAAACGGTGACCCGAGTTCCGCTGAGCGGATATCCGGTGTGGTGTGCGGATTTGCCGTGTTCGAAGGGCGGGCGGGGCGGCCGGGTGGGTCAGCCGTCACCGGCGGGCGCCAGGGCCGCCAGCGCCTCGTCCAGCACCCGGCGCAGCCGCAGCGCGTCCGACGCGACCGCGGTCACCAGTACGGCGGGGCCGGCGAGCGGAACGAGCGCGGCGTTCTCCCCCAGCAACCGGGCCTCGCCCGGCGTGTCCGTGAACTCCGGCCGTACGACGACCAGTTGACCGAGTGCTCGATGTCCTGCCAGCACGGCGGGCCCGTCCCAGCCGCCCGGCGCGCCGGGACCGCAGGCCAGCTCCTGATCGAGGACGACCCGTTCCCCGACCCGCACCGTGAGACGGCTGGAGAGCCGCCCGGGCTCCTCGCCGAAGCGCCCGAGCACCTGCTCCTCGCGGAACACGAGGCGGGCGCCCGGTGCCAGGTCGACGCGTGTGCCGACGTACAGCTCGCTGCCCTGAGCGCAGATCAACTGCTCGGGCAGCCAACGGAGTTCACCGCCGTCGGCGACTTCGATCCGTACGTCGTAACGGGCCTCCCCCTTCGCCTGGCCCGGCAGTGCGATGGTGGCCGCGGCGGACCCCAGCTGCAGTCGGGCACCCTCCTCCACGCGCGCCTCGACGGTGAAGTGGTCGCCGCCGAGGGGGCCGCTCATGGCGCCGACCAGCATGACGCGGGCCTCGTCGCCGTGCGCGCGGATGCGACGCAGCGCCAGCGGGCCGTCGCCGTCGAGCACCGGCAGGGCGGTGCCGCCCCGGCCGTCCGGCCGGGCGACGATCCGCGCGGTGGCCCGTACGCCGGTGGTCATGCCGTCCATGCCGCGAACTGGGCCCGCACCCAGGCGGCGACGTCCTCGATGCCGGCCTCACCGCGCAGCGACTGGAAGACGACGGGCCTCTCCCCGCGTGCCGCTTTCGCGTCGGTGGCCATCCGGCCGAGGTCGGAACCGACGTACGGCGCGAGGTCGGTCTTGTTGACGACGAGCAGGTCGGCGGTGGTGACGCCGGGACCGCCCTTGCGCGGGATGTCGTCGCCGCCCGCGACGTCGATGACGAAGATCTGCACGTCGACGAGACCCTTGGAGAAGGTGGCGGTGAGGTTGTCGCCCCCGGACTCCACGAGGACGATGTCGAGCGGCCCGACCTCGTCCTCCAGGTCCTCGACGGCTTCGAGGTTGGCGGAGATGTCGTCTCGGATCGCGGTGTGCGGGCAGGCGCCGGTTTCGACCGCGGTGATCCGCTCGGGCGGCAGCACGGCCTCGCGCAGCAGGAACTCGGCGTCCTCGCGGGTGTAGATGTCGTTAGTGACGACCGCGAGGGACAGTTCCGCGCGCAGGGCACGGCAGAGGGCGGCGACGGTGGCGGTCTTACCGGACCCGACGGGACCGCCGAGTCCGATACGCAGCGCTCGACGAGTGCCGTCGGGGCGATGCGCGTCGGCGCTCACGGCTGCGCCGGCTTGGGGGTGGGAGTGGTCGAGGTGCATGGGATACGGCTCCGGTTCTGGTCTCGGTCTGCTGCTGTTGTGTGCCTTGGCTTCTTTCGCCCCCGCCGCCCCTACCCGTCCCATCCTCGGGGGCGCTGCCCCCGAACCCCCGCTCCTCAAACGCCGGAGAGGCTGAAATACCAGCCCGTCCGGCGTTTGAGGACGAGGCCCCTTCAGGGCCGAAGCGGGGGTCTGGGGGCGGCAGCCCCCAGGGATGGGACGGGTAGGGGCGGCGGGGGCGAAGAAACTCCCCTATGACGCGAACAATCGCACCGCCCACCCCGCATGCCCCTCCGCCCCCACCTCCAGCATCGGCGCGGCAGCCGCAGGCAACGCGTCCACTTCCCCCACGGCCGCCGCCTCCACCGCCCGGTCCGCGACGCGATCCAGCTCCGGCGCCAACCGGGCCAGCACCCCCGTCGCATCGAACGGATCAAGGCTCAGCAACCGGACCGTCGCCGTCGCAGGCCCGCTGACGCTCTCGTACAGGGAGCAGTACGCCGCGTCCTCAGGCCCCAGCCCCGCCGCCCGCGCCGCCAGTCCCAGCACCACCGGCTGATGCGCCCCCTTGGGGAACTCCCGTGCCAGCGCGTCGAGTTCGGCCGAGGGCCAGGTCGCCCGCGCCGCCCGCATCAGCTGCCGCCCCAGTTTGCGCGCGGCGACACGCAACGCCGGTGACGGCGTCCGCGCGTCCGCCGCACCGTCGAGGAGCACCGGATCGACCCCCATCGCCGCAGCCGCGGCCAGCGCCGCCGACACCAGCCCCGCCGTGTGCAGCCGCCCCCGGCAGAACTCCTCCAGGCTCGCGGCGCCGGTGATCCGCCCGGCCTTGACTGCGGCCTCGGCCCCGCCGGAGTGTGCGTGCCCCCCGGCGGGGAAGCGACCGTCGGCCAGGACGAGCAGCGCGGCCCTGCTCATCGCGCCCCGCCCATGAGCAGCGCGTCCATGACGCCGATGACACCCATGGCACCCATCAGAAGAGGAAGTACCGCTGGGCCATGGGCAGTTCGGCGGCCGGAGTGGCCTCGACCAGTTCCCCGTCGATGTGCACGGCGAAGCTGTCGGGGTTGATCCGTACGTCCGGCCGCGCGTCGTTCTCCCGCATGTCGGCCTTGGTCACCGCGCGGGTCGACTCGATGGCGACGAACCGCTTACCGAGCTGAAGCCGCTCGGGCAGCCCGTCCTCGATCGCCAACTGGGCGACGAAGTTGAACGAGTTGGACGCCGGAGCCCGTCCGATCGCCCCGAACATCGGCCGGGGCAGGATCGGCTGCGGAGTCGGGATGGAGGCGTTGGCGTCGCCCATCTGCGCGTAGGCGATCTGGCCGCCCTTGATGACGAGATGCGGCTTGACCCCGAAGAAGGCGGGTTCCCAGAGGACCAGGTCGGCCAGCTTGCCCGTCTCCACGGAGCCGATCTCCCGCGCGAGGCCCTGTGCGAGGGCCGGGTTGATCGTGTACTTGGCGACATAGCGACGTACTCGATGGTTGTCGGCGTTGCCGTCGCCCGGCAGAGCGCCCCGCCGTCGCTTCATCACATGGGCGGTCTGCCAGGTCCGCATGATGACCTCACCGACCCGGCCCATGGCCTGCGCGTCGGACGAGATGATCGAGATGGCGCCCAGATCGTGCAGGATGTCCTCCGCCCCGATCGTTGAAGGCCGGATACGGGACTCGGCGAACGCCAGGTCCTCCGGCACCGTCGGGTTCAGGTGGTGGCAGACCATCAGCATGTCGAGGTGTTCGTCGGCGGTGTTGACGGTGTACGGCCGGGTCGGATTGGTCGAGCTCGGCAGGACGTGCGGCTCGGAGACCACGGACATGATGTCCGGCGCGTGCCCGCCGCCCGCACCCTCGGTGTGGTAGGCGTGGATGCCCCGGCCCGCGATCGCCGCGAGCGTGTCGGCGACGAACCCGGCCTCGTTGAGGGTGTCCGTGTGGATGGCGACCTGGATGCCCGTCCGGTCGGCGACGGTCAGGGCCGCGTCGATGGCGGCCGGCGTCGAGCCCCAGTCCTCGTGGATCTTCAGGCCGAGGGCCCCGCCGCGGATCTGGGAGAGCATCGCGTCGTGGGAGACGGTGTTGCCCTTGCCGAGCAGGCCGAAGTTGAGCGGGTACTGCTCCATCGCCTCCAGCATCCGGGCGAGGTGCCAGGGGCCCGGGGTCACCGTCGTCGCCTTCGAACCCTCGGCCGGGCCTGTACCGCCGCCGACGAGGGTCGTGATGCCGGACGCGAGTGCCTCGTCGGCGATCTGCGGGCAGATCAGATGGACGTGCGCGTCGATGGCGCCCGCCGTCACGATCCGGCCGTTGCCGGCGATGATCTCGGTCTCCGGACCGATGACCAGGTCGGGATGGATCCCGTCCATCGTGTCGGGGTTGCCGGCCTTGCCGATGCCGGTGATGCGGCCGTCCCGGATGCCGATGTCGGCCTTGACGATGCCCCAGTGGTCGATGATCACCGCGCCCGTGATGACCGTGTCGGGGGTGCCGTCTGCGCGCGTAGCGCGAGCCTGGCCCATGGATTCTCGGATGACCTTGCCGCCGCCGAACACCGCCTCGTCACCGGCGAGACCGGGACCACCGCTGCGGTCCTCCTCGATCTCGATCAGCAGGTCGGTGTCGGCGAGCCGGATACGGTCGCCGGTGGTGGGGCCGAACAGGTCCGCGTACGCGGCACGCGAGATCTCAGGCATCGAGGGCACCTCCGGTCTCCCCGCGCAGCCCGGGCACGATGCGCGCACCGGCGAGCGGAACGAGTTCTACGTCGACGGGGATCCCGGGTTCGAAGCGCACGGCGGTACCGGCGGCGACGTTGAGCCGCTTGCCGCGCGCTGCCGCACGGTCGAACTCCAGGCCGGGGTTGGCCTCGGCGAAGTGGTAGTGGGAGCCGACCTGGACGGGCCGGTCGGCGGCGTTCAGCACGGTCATCGTCGTGACCTCGCGGCCTTCGTTGTACAGCACGGGTCCGTCGGCGAAAAGGATCTCTCCGGGAATCACGGCAGCAACTCCCCTCAGACGATCGGGTCGTGGACGGTGACGAGCTTGGTGCCGTCCGGGAAGGTCGCCTCGACCTGGACGTCGTGGATCATCTCGGGGATGCCCTCCATCACGTCTTCTCTGGTCAGCAGCGTGCGCCCGGAGGACATCAGTTCGGCGACCGTACGTCCGTCACGGGCGCCCTCAAGAATGTGCGAGGTGATCAGCGCGACCGACTCGGGATGGTTCAGCCTGAGCCCGCGGGCCCGGCGCTTCTCGGCCACGTCCGCCGCCACATGGATCAGCAGCCTCTCCTGCTCGTGCGGGGTCAGTTGCACGGCTTGCCACCTCACATCCTCGCTCCGGACCGTGCGGGGTCCGGTTGTCCGGTGCCACCAAAACCGCAGGTGACGAGATGGGCACGCTAGTTGCCCGGAGTTTCAAGGACGTTAACCGGCCTGTGATCCACCCGGGTCACGTCGAGCGGGCCCGCCCAAGCTCATCAGACCGCGCAGACCGTCCTGGAACACTTCCACCGACGCGCCGCCGAAGAGGGCCATCTGTGCGACGAAGCCCTGGGCCGCGGCGATCATGGTCCGGGCAACGCTCTCGGCCGGTACGTCGGCGTCGCACAAGGGCGCCTTCGGGCTCCACTCCTACACCGACGAGGCCGCCGCCCGGGACGCCGTCGAGAACCGGACCGTATACGGCGCGGTGGTCGTCACCGCCCAGGGTCCGAAGCTGCTCACCGCGTCGGCGGCGAGCCCCCTCGTCGCCCAGTTCCTCCAGCAGGCGGTGACCGCACAGGCCGCGCGATCCGGCGACCCCGGCGCAAAGGTCACCACCGTCGACGTCGTCCCCGCCGCCGTGAACGACCCGCGCGGGGCCGCCTTCGGCGCGAGTGTGCTCCCGTTGGCGCTGGCCGGTGTGGCCGCCGGGGCCGTGGTCGCCCTGCTCGGTCTGCGCGGGGTGCGGGCGGTGGGCGCGCTGCTCGCCGCCGCCGCGCTGGTCGGTGTCGCCGCCGCCGCGCTCGTGCACAGCTGGCTCGGTGTGCTCACCGGCGACTGGTGGACCGAGGCCGCGGTGCTGGGGCTGACGACGCTCGCCGTGAGCGGCGCGGTCGCCGGCCTCGCCGCGCTGCTGGGAACGGCGGGAATCGGCCTCGGCGGCCTGACCGTGATCCTGCTCGGCAACTCGTTCTCCGGCGCGACCAGTGCCCCGCAACTGCTGCCCGAGCCGGTCGGCACGATCGGTCAGTGGCTGCCGCCGGGTGCCGGCGCCTCTCTCCTCCGCTCGGTGTCCTTCTTCGACGGAGCCGCGTCCTTCGGTCCCGTCCTGACCTTGACGTGGTGGGCGGCGCTGGGGCTGGGTGCCGTTCTGCTGGGCAGCGCGCTCAAGCGCCGTACGGAGGACCGCGACAGCGAGCCCGACACAGCAGCCGCCGGGCGGGCGCCCACCCCCGGAAACTGACCACCCACGCCGGAACCGACCCTTGCGTCGGACGGGGAGGAAGTTGTGCGGCGGGTCACCCGGCCGGCAGCCGGAGGGCAACCTCGCCCGTCAGGCGCAGCGCAGCGCCGACCCCATGGCGAAGGAGAACAGCCGCCGCAGGACAGCAACGCACGCTTCTCGTCAGGGCGGGGGCCCCACAGCCGCACAACCGACCGGGCGCCCCGCAGCCGCGGAGAAGGCGCCCAGCCCACCTCCCGCCGCACCCCACCACCCGCACGCCCGCCCACCAAGCCCGCACAACCGACAAAGCGCCCCGCTGCGGCGGAGGGAGCGCCCGGTCCTTCTCGTGCCGCGCCACACCTCCGCTCGCCCGCCAGAGCCGCACAACCGACAAGGTGTCCCGCTGCGTCAGAGGCGGCGCCCGGCCGTTCTCATGCCGCGCCCCGCCACACCTCCGCCCGCCCGTCCGTTTCAGCGCGCCCCGGGCCGCCGGTGTTCCGCCGCGATGCCGAACCGCTGCCGTTCGACAGGGGCGGCAGCGACCTCCCTGACGCCGGAGACCGCGCTGGAGACCGCGCCGACGACCTGTTCCTCCGCGGCGTCCAGTTCGTCGAGGCGTTCCAGGTCGGCCGCGGAGACCAGGGCGACGAGGGGCTTGCCGTGCCGCGTCACGACGACGCGTTCACCGCCGTACACCACCTTGTTGATCAGGTCGGCGAGTTCAGCCCTGGCTTGCGTCACCGGAATCTCGTAGGCCATGTGTTCCAGCTTAGACCCGCCCTCGGACAGCCCCGCCGAGCGGCGAAGCCCGTGGAGCGGGCTGTTCCACCGGGTTTTCCGCTGTCAGCGAGCACCTTCCGGAGCCTCGCGCCAGGCTCTGTACATCCTGTACATTTTTTACGGAACCCATCGAGGAGGCGCGCGCCATGAACGACATCGACGACCCGTCAGCCCGTTACGTCCTGCCCGAGTTCACCGAACGCACCAGTTCCGGAAGCCGGACGCTGGATCCGTACTCGAAGCTCCTGGAGGAGCGGATCGTCTTTCTCGGGACGCCGGTCGACGACACCTCGGCGAACGACGTGATGGCCCAGTTCATGCATCTCGAGTACCTGGCACCCGACCGGGACATCTCCCTCTACATCAACTCCCCCGGCGGCTCGTTCAGCGCGATGACGGCGATCTACGACACGATGCGGTTCGTCACCTGCGAGGTGGAGACGGTCTGTCTGGGGCAGGCGGCCTCCGCGGCGGCCGTGCTGCTGGCCGCGGGTACGCCGGGCAAGCGCAGCGCGCTGCCGGGGGCCCGGGTGCTGATCCACCAGCCCTCGCTGTCCGGGCCGGTCCATGGGCAGGTGAGCGATCTCGCCATTCAGGCCCAGGAGTTGGGCCGGGTCCGTAGCCTGCTGGAAGAACTGCTCGTACGGCACACCGGCCAGAGCCCGGAGCGGGTCGCCGCGGACATCGAGCGGGACAAGATCCTGGACGCCCAGGCCGCTCTCGAATACGGGCTGGTGGACCGGATCGTGCGCAGCCGCAAGTCGTCGCACCCCACCCCCGGTACGAGGTGAGCCGCCGATGCTTCCGCCCGACCTGCCTCCGCTGCCCGCGCTGACGCGCGCGGAGGGCGAGTTGATCGACCGTTACCTCGAAGTGGCCGATCTGCTCGGCCGTATCAATCCCGCCTATCACGGAGACACCTACCGCGGGCTGCGGGCCGCGCAGGCGCTCGTCGCCAAGGCGGTGGCGTTGCGGGACGCGCTGGAGTTGATGCACCAGCGGGGCGAGGCAGAGGTGCACGCCCATACGCTGGCGCGCGCGCTGCGCGTCCTGGACGGGGAGCGCCGCACGGCGCGTGTCACCGTTCCGCGCGAGCCCGCCAGTTGACGCGCCTCACCCACGGAACCGCATCGGGCGGGCTCACTCGTCGGGCGACGGACTGTCCGGAACGGATGGGGAAGTGACTGGATGACATCCCCCGTTCGGAGTAGTCGCGGATCCGTCGTCCGACCCCCTCGACTTGCGCGACACGCCCAGTTCTTAACCGAATCGAGACCGCTCAACCCCTGGTCCGAGGGTGCGCGACCCCCTCGAAAGTCCTTCGGGGGTACGGGTGTCCACCCGAATGGGCCAGCGGTGAGTAACACCACAAAGCCCCGGTTCCATTGGGATTTTCCTACTTCCATGAGCCAAGATCCCTTCCTGACGACAAGCCCCCGCCACAAGCGGCGGGGCGATCCGGGCGGACGCCGAGTCCTGCCGCCGCCTGGATGACCGGTCGACAGATGTGCATCGGCAGGAGTGGAGGACCCAGGCACGACGGGTCGCCGGAACGGTCACGCCATGACCGGGCCGAGCAGCCCTTGGGGTGAAGCCGCGTCAGCGGCCGGGCAACTTTGTCAGCCCGAATCCGACAGGTCATCCTTCACAGGCGGCTGACGAAGGGTTGCGCATGTCTGCGCTCAATCGTGTCCCGTCGCTGATGACCCGGGCCGGTACGGCCTCGGCTCTGACTCTTGTCGCCGTGGGCGGCAGCCTGGTGATCCCCGGTGTCGCACCCGACGCCGCGGCGGTCGCTCCGTCGACGAAGGCGCTTCAGATCGCGGCTTCCAAGAAGGGCTCCGCGTACAAGTACGGCGCCGCGGGACCGAAGAGGTTCGACTGCTCCGGTCTGACGCAGTATTCGTTCAAGAAGGCGGGCAAGTCCCTGCCACGTACGGCGGCGGCCCAGTACAACAAGACCAAGCACATCTCCGCCAAGAGCCGTAGGGGTGGGGACCTGGTCTTCTTCCACTCGGGCTCGAGCGTCTACCACGTGGGCATCTACGCCGGGAAGGGAAAGATCTGGCACTCCCCGAAGACCGGGGATGTCGTGAGGCTCCAGAAGATCTGGACGAAGAGCGTCTGGTACGGCCGGGTCAACTGACCTGCCCGGGGCGGGCCGGCGGCCTGGAGCCGCCGTCCCGCCCCGGGACCCGTGCCACCTGCCTGTGACCGTCCGGACGGCGCGGCGGAGCGCGGAGCCGAACCGCTACGGCTCCTGCTGGCCCGCCGCCGTGACCGGGGGTCTGGCCGGGACCGTCCACGGCAGTTCGATCGACACCGTCTTACCGCCCTCCCGAGTGGGGCGGACACGCAGTTTGCCGCCCGACTCGGCGGTCAGCCAGCGAATGATCACCATCCCGCGCCCGTTGTCCTGCTGCACGGCGGCGGGCAGCCGTTTGGGGAAGCGCGGGTGGCTGTCGGTCACCCCGATACGCAGGTGTTCGTCACGATCGAGTGCGATGTCCACCGTGAAGGTGGGTGACAACCCGAAGGTGTGCTGTACGGCATTCGTGGCGAGTTCCGAGATGATCAGGCGAATGCTGTCGGCGGCTTCGGAGTCACCCGGCAGGCCCCATTCCGCCAGCACGTTGGCGACATACGCGCGGGCGGCGGAGACCGAGGCGGGATCGCTCGGCAGAATGACGGATGCTTCCAGGTGGTCTGCCATGGCGACGTCGTCCCTTTCCCACAGGACCGGGGCCCGACAAGGAGCGGCTGGTTCGAGTACGGTCCCGGACTGGTGCTTCGCGCCAGACTGCCATTCCGGCGCCGGTCACGGGGTGCGATCCACCAAGATATGCATATATCTGTCGCTCGAAGCGGTGAACTCTGCGACCCCAGAACGTATTCGGGCGGCTCATCAGGAGTAAGGGGTGGCCCATGCAGTACGGTCCCGCGGTGCGCCGCCGAAAGCTGGGTGCCGAACTGCGCGCGCTGCGTGCCAGGGCCGGGCTCACGAGCGGTCAGGCGGCCCGTCTGGTGGGCTGGCACCAGTCGAAGGTGAGCCGGATCGAGACAGGCGCGAGCGGGGTGAAATCGGCGGACGTCCGGTTACTTCTGGACGCGTACGCCGTCCCCGAGGGCGAGTCGCGCGAGCTGCTGCTCGTGCTGGCGGGGACCGAGGACGGCGACCGGAACCACTGGTGGCATGCCTACCGTGGCGTACTGCCGCCCGCCTACCGGGATTTCATCAGCCTGGAGTCGCAGGCCGGCACCATGCGCACGCTGGAGACCTCGGTGGTGCCGGGGCTGCTGCAGACCCGGGAGTACGCCCGTGCGGTGACCAGGGCCGCAGTGGACGGCCTGGAGGAGAAGCGGCTCGACGCCCTGGTCGAGGTGCGGCTGGCCCGGCAGGACGTGCTGCGTTCGGACCGGCCGCTGACGCTGAGCGCGGTCCTCGACGAGGCGGTGCTGCGCCGCGAAGTGGGCGGCCCCGAGGTGATGACGCGTCAGCTTGAGCGGCTCATGGAAGCGACCCGGCTGCCTCAAGTGCGGCTGCAGATCCTGCCGTTCACCGCGGGGGCGTATATCGGCATCACCGGCCCTTTCGTTATCTTTTCCTTTCCGAGCACTTCTGACTTGGATGTGGTTGTTCTCGACCAGATGATGAGTAGCCTCTACCTCGAACGGAAAGAAGACCTCCGGGCCTACAGCGAGGCCTTCAACACCCTTCAGATCCACGCCCTTTCGCCCGAGGATTCGTTGGATTTCATCGCCGGTCTGCATCACGGCGTGTGAGGAGGCACCATGACCGCACTGCCTCGGAACGTACCGTCCGTCGTCGAACCGCCCGGTGTGCGATGGCTGCGCAGCAGCTACAGCACCGGTGCGAACAACTGTGTGGAGACGGCCCGTCCGGACACCGACGTCCCGGCCGGACCGCTCGCCGTACGCGACTCCAAGAACGCCACCGGGCCCGTCCTGCTCTTCTCCCCCGAGAGCTGGCAGGGATTCCTCACCGCGTTCCGCTGATCGCTCTACGACACACGGCCGCGGTCCGCCGACTCATGGTCGCGTGTCACTGATCAACGGCGCTATGGATCTACGCGTCTACGGTCGGTTCTCGCCGATCACCTGTACCGCTCGCGCGATCTGCTCCTCGGCCAGATCCGCGCGGGCGGTCAGCCGCAGCCGGGACACCCCGTCGGGCACGGACGGCGGGCGGAAGCAGCCCACGCCCACTCCCGCGGCCCGGCAGTCCGCCGCCCAGCGCACAGCCCCCTCCGGGGACGGCGCGCGCACGGAGACCACGGCCGCGTCCGGCCGTACCGCCGACAGCCCCTCCGCCGTCAGCCGGGTGTGAAGCTCACGCGCCACCGCACGCGCCCGTGCGGCCCGTTCGGGCTCGCGGCGCAGCAGGGTGAGGGCCGCGAGGGCCGCGCCCGCCGCGGCGGGGGCGAGACCGGTGTCGAAGATGAACGTACGGGCCGCGTTGACGAGGTGCTCGATCACCCGGGCGGGTCCCAGCACCGCACCCCCCTGGCTGCCGAGCGACTTCGACAACGTGACCGTCACGACGACGTCAGGCGCGCCCGCCAGTCCGGCCGCGAACGCCGACCCCTGCCCGCCCTCGCCCAGAACTCCCAGCCCGTGCGCGTCGTCGACGACCATCCCCGCGCCGAACTCCCGGCAGACTGCGGCGAGTTCGGCCAGCGGTGCGGCGTCCCCGTCGACCGAGAAGACAGTGTCGGACACGGCGACGGCCGGCCCGGTGTGGGTACCGAGTGCCTTGCGGAAGGCGTCCGGGTCGGCGTGCCCGACGACCTGGGTCGTCCCCCGGGCGAGCCGGCAGCCGTCGATCAGCGAGGCGTGGTTGCCCGCGTCCGAGACGACGAGCGAGCCGTGCGGTGCGAGCGCGGTGACCGCGGCGAGATTGGCCGCGTAGCCGGAGGAGAAGACCAGGGCGGCCTCGAAGCCGCAGAATTCGGCCAGTTCGTGTTCGAGTTCCGCGTGCAGTTCGGTGCTGCCGGTGACGAGCCGCGAGCCGGTCGCCCCGCCGCCCCAGCGCCGGGCGGCCCGGGCCGCGCCCTCGGTGACCTCGGGGTGGCGGGCCAGGCCCAGATAGTCGTTGCTCGCGAGATCGAGGAGCGGGGAGTCGGCGGGGCGAGGCCGTAGCGTCCGTACGAGCCCGGCGCGGCGGCGCGCCTCGGCCTGCTCGTCGATCCAGCCGAACGCCATGAGTCCTCCGGGCAACTATGTGTTTGTAGGCAGTGGACAGACCCTAACCGGACCCTCTGACACCCATGATGTGGCAATACCCACACGTCGAAGCCCCTCTCTTGTACGAACTCTCCTTTCCCTCAGCCCGCCCCATACGTCAGGATCGGCTCCCATGGACCTGCTGACGACGCTGGTGGACAAAGGGCTGCGGCGCGAGCTGCCGACCCGCGAAGAGGCGCTGGCCGTGCTGGCCACCTCCGACGACGATCTCCTCGATGTGGTGGCCGCGGCCGGGAAGGTGCGCCGGCACTGGTTCGGGCGGCGGGTGAAGCTCAACTATCTGGTCAACCTGAAGTCCGGTCTGTGCCCCGAGGACTGCTCCTACTGCTCCCAGCGCCTCGGCTCCACCACCGGCATCCTGAAGTACACCTGGCTCAAGCCGGACGAGGCCTCCAAGGCCGCCGCCGCCGGGCTCGCCGGGGGCGCCAAGCGGGTCTGCCTGGTGGCGTCAGGGCGCGGCCCGACGGACCGGGACGTGGACCGGGTCGCCGGCACCATCAAAGCGATCAAGGACCAGAATGAGGGCGTCGAGGTGTGCGCCTGCCTCGGGCTGCTCTCCGACGGCCAGGCGGAGCGGCTGCGCGAGGCGGGCGCCGACGCCTACAACCACAACCTGAACACCTCCGAGGCCACCTACGGCGACATCACCACCACCCACACCTACGAGGACCGGGTGGACACGGTCCAGAAGGCGCACGCGGCCGGGCTGTCCGCCTGCTCGGGCCTGATCGCGGGCATGGGCGAGAGCGACACGGACCTCGTCGACGTCGTCTTCTCCCTCCGCGACCTCGACCCGGACTCGGTTCCGGTCAACTTCCTCATCCCGGTCGAGGGCACCCCGCTGGCAAAGGAGTGGAACCTCACCCCGCAGCGCTGTCTGCGCATCCTGGCGATGGTCCGGTTCGTGTGCCCGGACGCGGAGGTGCGGATCGCGGGCGGCCGTGAGGTGCATCTGCGCTCGATGCAGCCGCTCGCCCTGAACCTGGCCAACTCGATCTTCCTCGGCGACTACCTCACCACCGAGGGCCAGGCCGGCCAGGCCGACCTCGACATGATCGCCGACGCCGGTTTCGAGGTCGAGGGCTCCGACCAGGTGACCCTTCCCGAACACCGGGTGGCCGGCGGCGGCTGCGGCGCGTCATCGTCGTCGCCGGGGGCGTGCGGCACGGAGGCGGGCTCCTGCGCTTCGGACGCGGCGACGCCCGAACCCCGTACCGACCTGGTGACCGTACGCCGCCGAGGTGCCGGAACGGACCTCGCGCCCAATGCCTGACCTGCCCCTGTCCGAACTGCTCGACCTGGACCGGCGGCACGTCTGGCATCCGTACGGGCCCATGCCGGGCCGTGTCGAACCGCTCGTCGTGGAGTCGGCGAGCGGGGTGCGGCTGCGGCTCGCGGACGGTTCGGGCGAGCTGGTCGACGGGATGTCGTCCTGGTGGTCGGCGATCCACGGCTACAACCACCCGGTGCTCAACGAGGCGGCGCGCGAGCAGCTGTCGCGGATGAGCCACGTGATGTTCGGCGGGCTCACCCACGAGCCCGCCGTACGGCTGGCGAAGCTCCTTGTCGACCTGTCGCCGGACGGACTTGAGCACGTCTTCCTGGCCGACTCGGGGTCGGTGTCGGTCGAGGTCGCGGTCAAGATGTGTCTGCAGTACTGGCGTTCGGTGGGCCGGCCGGCGAAGCAGCGCCTGCTGACCTGGCGCGGCGGCTACCACGGCGACACCTGGCAGCCGATGTCCGTGTGCGACCCCGAGGGCGGGATGCACGAGCTGTGGCAGGGCGTCCTGCCCCGCCAGGTCTTCGCCGACGCGCCGCCCACGGAGTACGACGAGTCGTACGCCGATCACCTCCGCTCGACGATCGAACGGCACGCCGACGAACTGGCCGCCGTGATCGTCGAGCCGGTGGTGCAGGGCGCGGGTGGGATGCGATTCCATTCCCCCGCCTATCTGCGGGTACTGCGCGAGGCGTGCGACGCGTACGGCGTGCTGCTCGTGTTCGACGAGATCGCGACCGGGTTCGGGCGCACAGGCACGCTGTTCGCGGCGGAGCACGCGGCGGTGACCCCTGATGTGATGTGCGTGGGCAAGGCGCTGACCGGCGGTTATCTGACGATGGCGGCGACGCTGTGCACGGCACGGGTGGCCGACGGTATCTCTCGCGGGGAGGTCCCGGTGCTCGCCCACGGTCCGACCTTCATGGGCAACCCCCTGGCGGCGGCGGTGGCCTGTGCCTCGATCGGCCTGCTGCTCGACCAGGACTGGCGGGCGGAGGTCAAACGGATCGAGGCCGGACTCCGGGACGGGCTCGCGGGGGCCGCAGGCCTTCCCGGCGTCCGGGACGTGCGTGTGCTGGGCGCGATCGGAGTGGTGCAGCTCGACCACGAGGTGGACATGGCGGCGGCCACGGCGGCGGCCGTACGCGAGGGCGTATGGCTGCGGCCGTTCCGCGATCTCGTCTACACCATGCCGCCGTACGTCACTGGCGACGCGGACGTGGCCCGGATCGCGCGCGCGGTGTGCGCGGCGGCGCAGGAGGGGTGAGCGTGCCGATCCACCCGGTGGCGGTGCTCACGCCGCCGCAAACAGGAGTGCGCCCGCACGAGCGCGGCGCCGCCCACGAGCCCTTGTGCCGCCTGAGCACGGCGCACGCGACGGCGAGGGAAGGACGAACATGCCGATCCTGGTGATCACGGGGACGGGCACGGAGATCGGCAAGACCGTCACCACTGCCGCCGTCGCCGCCACGGCTCTCGCGGCAGGACGCACGGTGGCGGTGCTCAAGCCCGCGCAGACAGGGCTACGTCCGCACGAGCGCGGTGACGCCGACGAGGCCGCGCGGCTCGCGGGTGACGTACGGACCCTCGAACTCGCCCGCTATCCGGACCCGTTGGCCCCGGCGACGGCAGCCCGACGAGCCTCGCTGCCACCGGTGCGGCCGGCCGAGGTGGCGGAGGCCGCCGCCAAGCTGGCCGCCGAGTACGACGTGGTGCTGGTGGAGGGCGCCGGCGGGCTGCTCGTACGGTTCGACGACGAGGGCGGAACCCTGGCCGACGCGGCCGAGTTGCTGGCCGCGCCGGTACTCGTCGTCGCGTCGGCGGGCCTGGGCACCCTCAACGCGACAGAACTGACGGCCCGTGAACTGTCCCGCAGAGAGCTCCACTTGACGGGCGTGGTCATCGGCAGCTGGCCGGACTCCCCTGACCTGGCGGCCCGTTGCAACCTGGCCGACCTGCCGACGGTCGCCGGGGCCCCTCTGTCCGGAGCGCTGCCTGCGGGGGTGGGGACACTCCCCCCGGCCGACTTCCGCACGACGGCAGCAAGTTGGCTGGCCCCAAGCCTGGGCGGAACATGGGACGCGTCGGAATTCCGGACACGAGAGGCGCCCCGCCTTCAGGGGCGCGGGGAACTGCGCGACAAGCCCCCACCGGCGGAAAGCCAACTCACAACCCCACCTCCCCCAGCAACCGCACCAACTCAATCCGCGAACGAATCCCCAACCGCGAGAACACCCCCCGCAGATGGTGATCAATCGTGCGCGGACTCAACGCCAACCGCACAGCGATCTCCCGATTCGTCGCCCCCTCCGCAGCCATCCGCGCGACCATCAACTGCTGTGCCGTAAGACGCGCGGTGAGATCAACGGTCCCCCAACTGGCAGTCACCGGCGCCCCCAGCGCACGGAGTTCCGCCCGGGCCTGCGTCGCACAGTGCGGCGCCCCGAACGTCTCGAACGCCTCCAGCGCACTGTGCAGCCTGTCCCGCGCCTCGGTCCGCCGGCGCAGCCGACGCAACGCACTGCCGAACAACAGCTCCGTACGGGCACGTTCGAAGTCACGCGTGCCGTGAGCGTGCAGGTCGAGGGCGGTGCGGTAGTGGTCGACCGCTTCGGGGCCGGGGGCGAGCAGGGCGCGGCAGCGGGCGCTGAGGGCCAGGTCGTCGGAGCTGCGGACAGCGGCGGCCCAACGGTCGTAGTCGGCGTGCGCGGCCCGGGCGACGCGGGTGTCGCCGGTGCGGACGGCGGCCTCGACGTAGTGCGGGGTGGCCAGGTGCCGGATGGCGCGGTGACCGTGGCCGGGGCCGAATCCGGCAAGGGCACGCAGCCGGGCGGCGGCGCTCTCGAAGCGGCCGGTGGACAGGTCGAGGAAGGCGAGCGCCCACAGGGCGAGGGCGGCGGGCAGGCCGAGACCATGGGCGCGGGCGTGGGTGCGGGCGGCCTCGGCGCGTTCCCGGCAGACCTCGCCGTCGCCGGTCACCGCCGCGAACATGGCGAGGGCGGCCTGCAGATGGCAGGCGCCGTTGTCCTGGCCGGTGGCGTAGGCCTGCCAGAGGGCGTCGGCCGCGGCGGTTTCGGCGGCGCGTGGGCGTCCGGTCCAGAAGTCGGCGTAGGCCCTGAACTCCATGGCCTGCGGGACGGTCACCGTCTCGCCCCGGGCGCGGGCGGAGGCGGCGGCCCGTACGGTGGCGCGTTCGGCGCCGGAGTGGTCGCCGAGGAGCAGTGCGGCGATGCCGGAGTGGATGAGCAGGGTGGGGTCGCCACCGGGACCGCAGCGCCCGGCGGCGGCCTTGAGGAGGTTGCGGGCGTCCTCGTACCGTCCCTCGACGGCGGCGGCGAGTCCCGCGAGGGTGCCGGGCGGGATGACGCCGAGCCGTGCGGCCACGGTGGCCGCCTCCCGGCAGCGGCGGAGGTCGCCGGTGTAGACGGCGGCCTCGGTGGCACGTGCCAACAGGTGCACAGCGGTGTCCAGGGCGGGGTTGGGGACCTGGTACGACGACTGTGAGTCCGGGTGCGGGTACCGGGAGCCGTACGGGTAGGTGCCGTCCGGCAGGCCGGAGCCCGGCCCTTGATCCCCGGCGGAACGATTCAGCACACTCCCCTGCTCCAGCGCGGCCCTCGCATGCCTGACCGCGGCCGTCAGCAGCCCGTCGAACGCCTCGGTCGCGTTGCCCGACCGCAGGGCGAGCATGCCGTTCAGCGCGCTCTCGTCCGAGGCGGAGACCAGGCCGCGGGCCCGGTCGCCGTCGCCGCGGTGCCAGGCGTCGGCGGCGGCCCGGGAGAGCAGCCGGGACCGTTCGCGAGGGTCGGGCGAGAGGGCGGCGGCGCGCTCGCCGAGGGCGCCGGCCAGGAGATGGTCGCCCAGCTCACGGGCCTCGTGCGCGGCGGCCCCCAGCTCGGCGGCGAGCCGTGCGCTGGGGCCGAGGGCGCCGGCGCCCCGGTGCCAGGAGCGCCGGGGCGTCTCACCGTCGCCGTGCAGTACGCGGGCCAGCAGTCGGTGCGCGTCCCGCCGGTCCGCCGAGGACCCGGACTCATAGGCCGCGATGCGTGTCCACGCGTCGCGGAAGACGACTCCGCTCGCCGTCGCGTGCGCGATCCCGGCGGCCTCGGCGGCTTCGAGGGCCCGGGTGTCGAGGTGGGCCGCGGCGACCGCGCGCAGGAAGGCGTGGGTCGCCACCGGGTACTGGTCGGCGGCGGCGAGGAGGAGGACCAGCCGGGTGTCGTCGGGCAGGGCGCGGATCTCCAGGCGGTGTGCCCGCAGCAGTTCGGGCGCGAGCGCGGCGGGTTCCGCCGGGAGCGGGTCGAGGCCCGCCGCCTGCCGTTCAGTGAGGAGCGGCACGAGTTCGGCGGCGGCACGCGGATCGCCGTACGCGGCGCGGAGGACGCGCACGCGGACGCCTTCGGGTAGTGGAGGGCCGAGCTGCTGCCACGCGTCCGTGAGCTGCGGTGGCGAAATGCGCGGCTGAGGCGGGGGATTCACCGAGGTCACCACACAACTCACGTTACTGGCGAGTTACAAGGCGCGTAAAGACCGGCGATTTCACCGATGCGGCGCGCGTAGACCCGGCCTGACACTCCAGCCAACCCCACGCATATCAGGAGGCACCATGCAGCGACGCATGCGACGCATCACGGCGGCTGTCTCGGCCGCCGTGTCCGCGATGCTTCTGTCCCTCTCGCTCTCCGCCACCCCCGCCCAGGCCGCCACCCACAATCCGATCGTCTTCGTGCACGGCATCAGCAGCTCGTCGAGCAGCTGGAACGACTGGGTAGCCGACTTCAAGGCCGACGGCTACACGGCCTCCGAGCTGGACGCCTGGTCGTACTCGTGGTCCCAGTCGAACGTCACCACGGCCCAGCAACTGGCCACCGAGGTCAAGCGGGTGCTGGCCGCCACCGGCGCCTCGAAGGTCGACCTCGTCGTCCACTCGATGGGCACGCTCAGCGCTCGCTACTACCTCAAGAACCTCGGCGGAACCGCGTACGTGGACGACTTCGTCTCCACGGCCGGCACCAACCACGGCACGACGCTCGCTGGGTGGTGCGCGTGGATATACACCTCGTGCTCCGAGATGAACACCGGAAGTTCGTTCCTCACCTCGCTGAACTCGGGCGACGAGACCCCGGGCAGTGTGTCGTACGCCAGTTACTGGTCCAACTGCGACGAGGCGCTCACCCCGGACACGACAGCGATCCTGAGCGGCGCCACGAATGTCGAGGTCGGCTGCATCTCGCACGACGAGATGAACAACGACCACGGCGTCTACGCGCAGGTCCGCGACTTCATCGCCTGATCCCGCCGGATACTGCCGGACACGGCCGGAGACTGCCGATGCGGCTGAATCCGGCCGATTCCGGTTGCTTTCTGTCGGCAGCGAGGGTGCGCGGGGCCCGTCAGAGGGACAATCGCGGTAAGGCCAGTCCTCCCCAGGAGGTCCCCATGCCGCTACGGTCCGCCTCGGGCTCCGGCAAGGTGCCGCGGGATCCCGTGCACCATCCGCTGTTCGCCCGCTACTACGCCCGGCTCAGTGTGGCCGCCGAGACCCGGATGGGTCTGGGCGCCGTACGGGGCCGGCTCCTCGCCGGGCTTTCCGGGCGGGTGATCGAGATCGGCGCCGGCAACGGGCTGAACTTCGCGCACTATCCGGGCACCGTCTCGGAGGTCGTCGCGATCGAACCCGAGCGTCTGCTGCGGCAGTTGGCCGTGCAGGCGGCGATGCGTGCCGAAGTGCCGGTCGATGTCGTGCCGGGTGTCGCGGAGGCTCTGCCGGTGAAGGGGGAAGCCTTCGACGCGGTGGTGCTCTCACTGGTGCTGTGCGGTGTCCGGGACGTCTCCAGGGCGCTCAGCGAGGTACGACGGGTGCTACGGCCCGGCGGTGAGGTGCGGTTCTTCGAGCACGGTGTCGGAGGCGGGCCCACGATGCGGTTCGCACAGCGCGCCCTCGACCGCACGGTGTGGCCGGCGCTCGCCGGCGGCTGCCATCTGTCCCGGGACCCGGTCGCCGCACTGCGGGACGCCGGGTTCGAACTCGGCCCGTACCAGCGGCTGTCGCTCTCCGAGAAGGGTCCGCGGCTGCCCATCTCGTACTGCGTGACGGGCAGCGCCTGGCGCCCCTCGCCGCCGGGAACGGAACCGAAGCCGGCGCCGGACGCCTCATAGGCTCCACTGGCGCAGTTCGCGCGCGATGTCGTGCACCGAGGCGTTGCCGGTCTTCACCAGCCGGGCCAGGTCGCGCACCTGCTCGGGCGACGTGACGACCTTGACGCCGCTGGCGATGAGGTAGGCGTAGGCGACCGCGGACGCGAACAACGCGTTGGAGCGCTCCAACGCCGGTACATGCAGCAGGAGTTGGAGCAGGGCGGCGGCCCGGGCGTGCGGGTTGTCGTAGACGGGGATGTCGAATATCTCGGCCTCGTGGCGGGCGACGGCGGCGACCAGGGCGCCCCAGTCGGAGACCTGGGGGTCTCCGGGCGTCTTCCGTTCGGCGATCATGAGCAGCCAGGCGAGGTCGATCCTGAGGTTGTCCAATGGTTCAGTGACGACCTTCGCGCTTGCCCTCACGGTCCGCGCCGAACTCTTCCGCGAAGACCGACTCGTACTGCTTCATGAAGTCGGCGGCGGCCTCCACGAAGGTGTGGCCCGCCTCGCCGGTGTCGTGTTTGACCAGCTCTTCGATGTACCGGTTGACGCTCATCCCGCGGGCCAGGGCCTTGTCGCGCGCCGCCTGGGCGGTGCCCTCGTCCACCCGGACGTTCAGCTGAGTCTTCGCCATACCTAGACGCTAGCGCGTATGTGCTAGCACCGACAAGAGGGCATCCGGAGTGAAAAGGGATACCGAGTGTGCGCCCCGTCACACTACGCTCGGCCGGGACAAGGAACGAGGGACGTCGGGACGACATCGGGCCGTCCACGACCAGCAAGCCACCGAAGGAGGCAGCCTTGTCCACACCTGCTGCGGAACACGCCCCCGGGCACCCGGAGGCGGACGGGACCGCGGCCCGCGCCCGCGCGCTGACCAAGGCGTACGGCACGGGCGAGACGACCGTGCTGGCCCTCGACTCGGTCGACGTGGACATCGCGCGCGGGCGCTTCACCGCGGTCATGGGGCCCTCGGGGTCGGGCAAGTCCACACTGATGCACTGTCTGGCGGGGCTCGACACCGTGTCGGCGGGGCAGGTGTGGCTCGGCGACACGGAGATCACGGGGCTGAAGGAGCGCGACCTGACCAGGCTGCGCCGGGACCGGATCGGGTTCATGTTCCAGTCGTTCAACCTGATCCCGACCCTGAACGCCGTCGAGAACATCACCCTGCCGATGGACATCGCGGGCCAGAAGCCCGACCAGAAGTGGCTGGACCAGGTCATCGACACGCTGGGGCTGCGGGACCGGCTCAGACACCGGCCGTCCCAGCTGTCCGGCGGGCAGCAGCAGCGCGTGGCCTGTGCCCGGGCGCTCGCCTCGCGCCCCGAGCTGATCTTCGCGGACGAGCCGACCGGCAACCTCGACTCGCGCGCCGGACTGGAAGTCCTCGCCTTCCTGCGCCAGGCCGTCGACGAACTCGGCCAGACCGTCGTCATGGTGACCCACGACCCGGGCGCCGCCGCCCACTCCGACCTGGTGCTCTTCCTCGCCGACGGACGGATCGTGGACGAGATGGCCCGGCCCACGGCGGAGGCGGTCCTGGAGCGTATGCGCCTCTTCTCCGGAGGACAGACCCAGACCTCCTCCCCCGGCGATCCGGACGCCGTCGAGGCACCTTCCCTCACCAAGCCCACCGACGAGGACTGACACCCCGTGCTGAAGGCAACGCTCAGGAGTTTCCTCGCGCACAAGGGCAGACTCCTGCTCTCCGCGCTGGCCGTCGTCCTGTCCGTGGCGTTCGTCGCGGGCAGCCTGATCTTCTCCGACACGGTCACCCGTACCTTCGACCGGCTCTTCGCCTCCACCTCCGCCGATGTCACGGTGAACCCCCGGAAGGACTTCGAGTCGTCGGTACCGTCCGGCGAGACCCTGACCCTGCCCGCCTCGCTGGCGCGGCGGGTCGCCGGTGTCGCAGGCGTGGCGGACGCCCACGCGGACGCGTCCGTCGAGAACATCACGGTCGTCGACGACCACGACAAGTCGGTGTCACCGACCTCGGGTGCCCCCACGATCGCCACCGACTGGTACCGCACCGACCGCAGCCCCGTCGAACTCACCTCCGGACATCTCCCCCGGGGTGACGGCGAGGCGCTGCTGGACGCGGACACCGCCGACAGCAAGGGCGTGGGCATCGGCGACAGGCTCACCGTCCATGCGCAGCCGGGGTCGTTCAAGGTGAGGATCGTCGGCATCGCCACCTTCACCACCACCAACCCGGGCGCGGCGCTGCTGTTCCTGGACACGAGGACCGCGCAGACCCGGCTACTGGGTGCTCCCGACCGGGCCACGAGCATCTCGGTGACCGCCGCGAGCGGGGTGAGCGACGCCGAGCTGAAGAGCCGTATCGGCGAGCAGATCGGCACCACCGGCTACGAGTTGAAGACGGCAGCCGAACAGGCCGAGTCCGCCGCGGCCCGACTGGGCGGATTCCTCGACGTGATCAAGTACGTGATGCTGGGCTTCGCCGGTATCGCGGTGCTCGTCGGGGTCTTCCTGATCGTCAACACCTTCTCGATGCTGATCGCCCAACGCACCCGCGAACTGGGCCTGTTGCGGGCCCTCGGCGCCGACCGCCGGCAGGTGCGCCGGTCCGTACTCACGGAGGCGGTACTGCTCGGTCTGGTCGGCTCGACGCTCGGCCTCGCCGCCGGGATCGGGCTGGCGACCGGGCTGATCCAGCTGTTGAGCGCGATCGGCATGGACCTCAGGTCGGCCGACATGGTGGTGAGTTGGGTGACTCCCGTGTCGTCGTACGCCGTCGGCCTCGGGGTCACCTTCGTGGCGGCCTATCTGCCGGCCCGCCGTGCCGCGGTGGTCTCCCCCATGGCCGCGCTCCAGGACGCCGAGATCGCGGGCGTGGGGCGGCCGTTGCGGGTACGGGCGGTGGTCGGCGCGATCGTCGGGGCCCTCGGGGCCGCCGCACTCGTGGGCTGCGCCACGGCCACGGAGACGTCGACCTCCGCCTCCCTGCTGGGACTCGGGGTCGTGTTCACCCTCGTCGCGACGGTGATCGCCGGCCCCCTGCTGGTCCGGCCGGTCATCCGGGTCCTCGGCGGCGCGTTCCCGGTGCTCTTCGGGCCGGTCGGCCGGATGAGCCAGCGCAACGCCCTGCGCAACCCCCGCCGTACGGGGGCCACGGCCGCCGCGCTGATGGTGGGCCTCGCTCTGGTCGGCGGGATGTCCGTGGCCAGCGCCTCGATGAGCAAGTCCTTCGACGAACAGATCGACAAAACACTGGGCGCCGACTTCGTCCTCCAGAACGACAACCGCGTGCCGTTCCCCCGGGAGGTCACCGACAAGGTGCGGGCCACGGACGGTGTCGGTCTCGTCGTACGGCAGCGGTTCGTACCGGTCGCGGTACGCCTCCCGGACGGCAAGCGCCTGGAGACGACGGCCGCCGGGTACGACACTCGGCTCGACGACGTCGCCCATGTCGCCTACGCGCGGGGCGACACGGCCGCCGCACTCGCCGACGGCCACCTGGCGATGTCCGCCGGCTACGCGAAGGACCACGACGTTCGCGTCGGCACGGTCCTGCCGGTGGAGTTCCCGGACGGCGGCCGGACCGAGCTGACGGTCGGCGCCCTCACCGACCAGGACAGCGCCGACGGGTTCGGGACGCAGGGCGGGATCTACTTCGGGATCGCCGTCGCCGAGCGGTACCTGCCCGGTGGCCAGGATTCCGCGCTGTACGTCAACGCCACGGCCGGCACGAGCGCCGACAGGCTGCGGCCCGCGCTGGAGCGAACGCTTGACCCGTATCCGCAGATCAAGGTGCGTGACCAGGCCGACTACAAGGAACTGATCCGCAACCAGATCGCCGTACTGCTCTACCTCGTGTACGCGCTGCTGGGGCTCGCGATCGTCATCGCGGTGCTCGGCGTGGTCAACACCCTCGCCCTGTCGGTGGTGGAGCGGACGCGTGAGATCGGACTGCTGCGGGCCATCGGACTGTCCCGGCGGCAGCTGCGCCGGATGATCCGGCTGGAGTCGGTGGTGATCGCCGTCTTCGGTGCGGTGCTCGGGCTCGGACTCGGGCTGGTGTGGGGCGTGTGCATCCACCGGGTCCTGGCCCTCCAGGGCATGAAGGCGCTGGCGATTCCCTGGGGCACGATCGTCCTGGTGGTCGTGGGCTCGGCGGTGGTCGGCATCGTGGCCGCGCTGCTGCCCGCGTTGCGCGCGTCCCGGATGAACGTGCTGGCGGCGATCGCGCACGAGTGAAGGGCGGCGCGCCTGGGCTCGGCGGGTGCTCGGGTGCGGGTGCTGTGTGGCTGGGCGCGCAGTTCCCCGCGCCCCTTTGGTAGGGGCCTGCGGCCCCACCAAAGGGCGCGAACGGGCCCGTGGTGGGTGCAGTCGTGTGCCGCCGATCGGGTTGTGCCCATGGCGCCGTGCAGAGCGGGAAGTGACTGCTGATCAGGCGGTCAAATGCCTGGTCAGTGTGCTGGTGCTAGCTCCGGGGCGGCGGCCTGACGGCGGGTCGGGTGCCGCCGTGCGGGTCAGTCGGGTGGGTGGCTCGAGTGGTGGGGCGCGCGCATCTGACTGACGGTGGATCACGTCGAGGCCGGGTCTCATCAGCTGACATCACGTCAGCGCCCCGGTCGCGGCGGAAGGACTTCGACCATGCGCTCTGCCCGCCTGCTCCTCGCTACCGCGACGGCCACAGCCGCTCTCGCGATCGCCGCGCCCGGCGCGTTCGCTGCCGACGGCGGCGACTGGGACCACGGTGACTCTTCCTACAGCAAGGAGCACGACAAGGACAGCATGCACGACAAGCCGAACGGTGGAATGCACACGGGTGGCGGTGCGCTCACCGCGGTGAACGAGGGCGACTGGAGCAAGGGCGACAGCGCCGACGAGAGCAAGAAGGGCGACTGGGACGCCGACAAGTCCGACAAGTCCAGCAAGGAGGAGCAGAGCACGGGCTCCTGGGACTCCAGCGACAAGCAGGAGGAGAGCGGCAAGGGCGACTGGAGCGGCAAGCACGAGAAGCCCAGCGGTGGCATGCACACCGGTGGCGGCGCGCTCGCGTCCCCGGGTGTCACGGCCGGCGGGATGGCGGCCCTGGCGCTCGTCGGCGCCGGTGCGTTCGCGATGCGCCGCAGGAATGCGGCCGACGGGGTGTCCTGACCGATGCCTGACATAGCAGCCGGGGCCGTCGCGTGCGCACATCCACCTGTGCGCACTGCGGCGGCCCGGCCGGTTTTCCTCCGCTCCGTCTTCAGCCGCTCCCGCTGCCCTGTCTTCCGTCTGCGCTGATTCCGTTCAGCTGTGTTCCCGTGAGGTGGTTCCCAATGGCAACCCGGTTGCCTTCCCCTGTCGGGGCCGAGTCCGTGTCGTCCGGGCGGTCCCTCGTGCGTCTGGTCGCGTGGGCCGTCGTACTGCTGATCCCGGTGTTCTTCCTCTTCTCCGGAAACGACGAGTCGGCCGACGACTCCCGCGCGCCCCGCGCCGCCGCGGCCCCCGCTCCCGCCTCGTCGACCGCGCCGAAGTCCTCGGCCACCCTGCCGGCCGGAAAGCATCTGCCGCGGGCCCGTCCGACGCGGCTGCTCATTCCGGCCATCGACGTGAACGCCCCCTTCGTCGGCCTCGCCATCGGCGCCAACGGCCACCTCGAACCACCGCCCGCCGACGACATCAACCTGGTCGGCTGGCAGGCGGACGGCGTGTCCCCGGGAGAGGCCGGGACGGCGATCATCGCCGGGCACGTCG
This sequence comes from Streptomyces sp. B21-083, assembly GCF_036898825.1. Classification (GTDB taxonomy): domain Bacteria; phylum Actinomycetota; class Actinomycetes; order Streptomycetales; family Streptomycetaceae; genus Streptomyces. The sequence goes on from NZ_JARUND010000002.1 coordinate 1,423,609, forward strand.
ACACAACGACCTCCGCCGCGGTCTTCGCGGGGCTCAGCGAGCTGAAGAAGGGGAACCGCTTCTCCGTCAACCGCTCCGACGGACGTACCGCCGTCTTCGTGGTCGACAGTGTCGAGACGTTCGCGAAGGACGACTTCCCCGACCAGCGCGTGTACGCGGACACCCCGCAGGCCCAGGTCCGGCTGATCACCTGCGCCGGCGACTACGACCACTCGGTGCGGGACTACACCGACAACCTCGTGGTCTTCGCCCATCTCGTCTGACCCGTCGGCGTGCGGCTGGGGCCCACCTGGGGGATCAGCGGTGGCGAGCCGGAACACCCGCTCCTAGCTTCGGCATATGACCAGACGACAGATCACCCACCTCGTATGCGCCGCGGCTGTCGTGGCGTCGGGCCTGGGTGCCGCGGCGCCGACGGACCACCGTACGGCGCGTCAGGAAGTCCGAACCCACCGGGTACAGCCCGGTGAATCGATCCAGCAGGCGGTGGACGCCGCCCGGCCGGGGGACACCGTTGTCCTCTCCCCCGGCACCTACCACGAGAGCGTCCGCATCACGGTGTCGGACCTGACGCTGCGGGGCTCCGTCGCCGGACCCGCCGTCATCGTGCCCGGCCCGGCCTCCGCGAGCAGCACCTGCGCCACCGCGGGCAACGGCATCTGCGTGACCGGCACGAAGAGCAGTCCGGTCAAGCGCGTCACCCTGCGCTCGCTGACGATCCGGGGCTTCGCCAAGAACGGCCTGTGGGCGTCGTGGACCGATCAGCTGAAGGTCCGACACGTCACCTCCGAGCAGAACGGGCAGTGGGGCCTCGCCCAGGAGAGGTCCGTACGCGCCGTCTTCAGCCACAACGTCGCCGAGCGCAACGGCGACGCCGGGCTCTTCGTCGCCAACACCGTCGACCGGGAGGACGGCGCCCAGGACACCGAGGGCACCGCGATCGACCACAACCGGCTGCTCGGCAACCGCGTCGGCATCACGGTGCGACGCCTGCGGAACCTGACCGTCGACCACAACGAGGCGACCGGCAACTGCACCGGGGTGTTCGTCGTCGGCGACGAGGGCACGCCACGCGCCGGGGCGATGACCGTGAGCCGGAACCACATCCACGCCAACAACAAGCTGTGTCCGAAGACCCCCCGACTGCCCTTCCTGCAGGGCTCGGGCATCGTCCTCACCGGCACCGAGAAGACCCTGGTGACGAAGAACAGGGTCGAGGACAACGTGGGCACCTCCCCGCTGTCGGGCGGCATCGTGCTGTTCAAGAGCTTCGTGGGCGCCCTCAACGAGAACAACGAGATCCGCGACAACGTGGTGCTGCACAACAGCACGGCAGACCTCGTCGACGGGGACCCCGGCAGGAACAACACCTTCCGCGGCAACACCTGCGGGGTCTCCGAACCCGCCGGAATGTGCTGACCGACCGGCGCCCCATCCACCCCACCCGTCCCACCCCCAGACGGCACCACCAGAGAGGCGAGGCAGCACATGACGACCGTTGATCCGGCTCCCCCCACTCCACAGGCCCTCCCCGCTCCCCCGGCATCCATGCGGCTGAGGGAACTCGTGTTCGGGGCGGCCTGCGCCGCCGCCGTACGCGCCGCCGCCCGGCTGGGCGTCGCGGACGCCCTCGACGACACGCCCACGACCGTCGAGGACCTCGCGGCGGCGGTGAAGACCCAGCCCCACACCCTCAGGCGGCTGCTGCGCGCGCTGTCCTGCCAGGGCGTCTTCGCGGAGCGCCCCGACGGCACCTTCGTCCACACGGAGATGTCCCGGCTGCTGCGCGAGGACGACCCGCACAGCCTGCGGTACATCGCGCTGTGGTGCACCGAGCCGTGGACGTGGAACGTCTGGCCGAAGCTGGACGAGGCGGTGCGCTCCGGCCGCAACGTCTTCGAGGACATGTACGACAGGGAGTTCTTCGCGTATCTGAACGAAGAGGCCCCCGAGTCGGCGTACGTCTTCAACCGGGCCATGACGACGTCCAGCGAGCAGTCCGCGCGGGACGTCGCGAACCTGCTGGACCTGAGCGGGGTGTCCTCGGTCGCCGACATCGGCGGCGGTCAGGGACAGGTCGTGGCCAGCCTGCTGGAGAAGCACCCCGGGATGCACGGCACGCTGCTCGACCTGCCCGGAGTGGTGGAGAACGCCGACCCGCGGCTGCGCGACGGAGGTTCGCTGTCCGCGCGGGTGAGCGTCGTGGCCGGGGACTGCCGGGAGGACATCCCCGTGCAGGCGGACGTCTACATCATCAAGAACATCCTGGAGTGGGACGACGAGAGCACCCGCCGGGCGCTGGCGAACGTCCGCAAGGCGGCGCGGCCCGGTGCCCGGGTCATCGTGATCGAGAACCTCGTGGACGACACTCCGTCGATGAAGTTCACGACCGCCATGGACCTGCTGCTGCTCCTCAATGTCGGCGGTGCGAAGCACACCCGACAGAGCATGGTCGACCGGCTGACGGACGCGGGCCTGGTCATCGGTGAGATCCGCCCGGTCAACGCGTATCTGCACGCCTTCGAGTGCACTGTCCCCGGCTGACCCCTCGTCACAGTCGAAACCCCGAGGCCGGTACCGCGAATGTCGCGGTACCGGCCTCGGGGTTTCGCACGCCGCTCGCGTTGCTCAGGAGCCGGCGCCGCGCTCCCACTGGTAGAAGCAGCGCGCCATGGCGTCCTTGGGGCTGCGCCACGTCTGCGGGTCGTACGCGGAGACGTACGCCGACAGCTTGTCGCTGACGCTTCGGAACTCGGGGTGGCCGGCCACCTTCGCGATGGCGGGCCCCGGATCCTGGTCGGCCTCGATGAAGTGCATGTACACGTCGCCGTACTGGAAGAGGCTGCGGCGGGTGACACCGACGAGGTGCGGGAGTTCACCGCTGTCGGAGGCGGCGAACAGGTCGGCGATCGCAGGTGCCGAGCCGGGTGCCATGCGGGCGACGATCAGGGCGTGATGCATCGGGGTGTCCTTTCTGAGCCGGTGGCTCAGCGGGGCAGGGGGGCGTTCTGGCGGTCGCGGGCGACCTGCTCGATCCGGTCCCGGATGAGCGCCATCTGCGTACGGGAGTTTCGGTTGATGTTGTCCGTCATCCAGTCGTCGTCGACCGGGGCGTCGGGCTTCATCGCGAAGTCCTGCGTCCAGCGCATCTGGGTGCCGCCGGGCAGCTCCGTGTACTCCCACAGGATGTTCATGTGGGCGAAGGGGCCCGTCTCCACCCGTCGGGCCCGGACGGTCCGGTTGGCGCGGTCCACGGTGCGTTCGGAGACCCAGCTCCAGACCTTGCCGTTGTCGTCCGGGTACATGGTGAGGCGGAAGGCCGTCGTGTCGCCCTCGCGGGAGAGCACTTCGAGGGACGAGTACTCGGTGAAGAGCCGGGGCCAGTTCTCGATGTCGTTGGTGATGTCCCAGACGAGGTCGAGCGGGGCGTCGACGGTGATGCTGTTCTCGGTGTGTCCGGCCACTTCAGGCTCCAGCCTTGAGGGTGCTGTTGACGAGGTCGAGGAACTCCTGGGGCGTCTTGCAGCGCTCCGAGTCGGGGGGCAGCGAGCGGCCGTACTGGTTCTCCAGTTCGCCGACGATGCCGAGCAGGCCGAGCGAGTCGAGGCCGAGGATCCCGAAGGGGGTGTCCGAGGCCCGTTCCAGTTCCCGGGCGTCGACGGTGACTCCGGCGCCCCTCTTTATGAGGGTGGCCAGTTCGTCGTAGGTCAGTTGGGTGGTGAGCATGCGGTGTTCTCCTTCCCGCCCGGTGCTATCGGGCGGAGTCGTCCGAGCGGCGCACGACCAGCGCCGCGTTGGAACCCATCAGTCCCCGGCTGAGGACCAGGGCCGTGCGCGGCTCGGCGGGGCGAGCGCGGGACATCACCAGGTCGAGGTCGTGGCAGATGTCGAACACGTTGGGGGTGGGTGGGATCAGGCGGTGCTCCATGGCGAGCACCGCGGCCGCGATGTCCAGCACGGGCGCCCCGCAGTAGGCGCGCCCGATGCCGGTCTTGGGCGCCGTGACGGGGACCCTGGTGCCGTGCGCGCCGAGGGCGTCGGTGATGGCCAGCGCTTCCGCGCGGTCCGCCTCCGGCACGCCCAGGGCGTCGGCGAACACGACGTCGATCTCCTCCGGGGCGCAGCCGGCCTCGTCGAGGGCGCCCCTGATCGCGTGGGCGAGCCCCTCTCTGGACCGCTCCCAGCGGGAGGCGCCGGTGAAGGTGGCGGCGTGGCCGGCGACGGTGGCTCGGACGGCCGCCCCCCGCTCCCGGGCGCGGTTCTCGTCCTCGACGACGAGCATGGCGCCGCCCTCCGCGGGAACGAAGCCGCAGGCGCCCTTGGTGAAGGGGCGGTAGGCGCGGGCCGGGTCCTCGACGGTGCTGAGCTCGGCGTATCCGAGCTGGCAGACCATGGAGTAGGGGGCGAGGGGCGCCTCGGCGCCGCCGACGAGGACGGCACCGGTTCCGCGTCCCACGGCCCGGGCGGCGTGCGCGACGGCGTCCAAGCCGCCGGCCTCGTCGCTGGCGACCACTCCGCACGGTCCCTTGAAGCCGCCCCGGATGGAGATCTGGCCGGTGCTGGCGGCGTAGAACCAGGCGATGGACTGGTACGGGCCGACGTACCGGGGTCCCTGGCCCCACAGCTTCTGGAGTTCGCGCTGCCCGAACTCGCCGCCACCGGAACCGGCGGCGGTGATCACACCGATGTCGTACGGGTCCGGGGGTTCGCCCCGGGCGATCCCGGCGTCGTCGAGGGCGAGTGCGGCGGCGGCCATGGCGAAGTGGCTGAACCGGTCGGTCTGGACGAGGAACCGTTCCTCGATGAGGCCGGCGGCGTCGAAGCCCCGGACCTCACCCGCGACGCGGAGCGGCAGATGCCCGCACCCCTCCCGGGTGATCTCGTCCAGGACGACGAGGCCTTCGCCGATGGCCTTCCAGTAGGAGTCGGCCCGCAGACCGTTGGGCGCGATCACACCGATCCCGGTGATGGCCGCGCGCGAGGTGCGCCGAGTGGTCCGAGTTGTCCGGGCTGTCCGGGTGTTCCGAGCTGTCATCGGGTTCTCCCTCCCGGCCCGGTCAGCAGCACGGCCGACTGGAAGCCGCCGAATCCGCTGCCGACGGAGAGCACGTTCCTGAGCTTTCGCTGACGCGCGGTGCGCGGTACGTAGTCCAGGTCGCACTCGGGGTCGGGTGTCTCGTAGTTCGCCGTCGGCGGCACCACCTGGTGCTTGAGCGCCAGGACGCAGGCGACGATCTCGATCGCGCCGATCGCGCCGAGTGAGTGGCCCACCATGGATTTGATGGAACTCATGGGTGTGTCGTAGGCGTGCGCGCCCAGGGACCGCTTCACCGCGGCGGTCTCGTGCCGGTCGTTCTGCTTGGTGCCGGAGCCGTGCGCGTTGACGTAGTCGATCATCGTGGGGTCGAGTCGGGCCTGGTCGAGCGTGGAGTCGATCGCCCGGGCCATCTCCAGTCCCTCGCTGGTCAGACCGGTCATGTGGTAGGCGTTGCCGAAGGTGGCGTAGCCGCCGATCTCGCAGTACACGTGCGCACCGCGGGCCCGGGCGTGCTCGTACTCCTCCAGGACGAGTACCGCCGCGCCCTCGCCCATCACGAAGCCGTTGCGACGGGCGTCGAAGGGCCGGGAGGCGTGTTCGGGGTCGTCGTTGTTGTCCGACGTCGCCTTGATGGCGTCGAAGCACGCCATGGTGATCGGCGAGATCGGCGAGTCCGCCGCGCCGGCGATGCAGATGTCGGCGCGGCCCTCCTCGATGGTGTGGAAGGCGTAGCCGACCGCGTCGATCCCGGAGGTGCAGCCGGTGGAGACGGTCTGCACCGGGCCCTGTGCGCCGAACTGCTCGGCGACGACCGAGGCGAGGGTGCTCGGCGAGAACGCCCGGTGCAGTTGCTGGTCGGCGCCACGGGGGTCCACGTCCCACCGCTGCCCGCCCTCGCTGACCTGCACGTAGTCGTGTTCCAGACGGGTGGTGCCGCCGACGGCGCTGCCCAGCGAGACCGCGACGCGCCAGGGGTCCTGGGTGCCGGTGTCGAGGCCGGAGTCGCCCACGGCTTCGGCGGCGGCGACCATGGCGAACTGGATGTAGCGGTCGGCGTGCCGGCTCACGTCCGGCTCCAGGCCGTGTGCGAACGGGTCGAAGTCGCATTCGGCGGCGATGCGCGAACGCAGGCCCGCCGGATCGAACAGCGTGATACCCCGGGTCGCGGTACGGCCGCCGGAGAGAAGGTCCCAGAACGCCGTGGCGCCGGTGCCTCCGGGAGCGACCACACCGATACCGGTGACAGCCACCCGCCGGGTCACCGTATGGCCTCGCTTCGCTCGGACCGCTGTCCGTGGTCCGGAGCGAGCCGGTCCGGGCCGCCGACGGCGAACTCCGTGCCGGGTACGGCCGTTTCGGTCACCTCCGTGTCGACGTGACCGAGGCTGGGGCGGGGGGCGAGCGGGCCCAGGTGGAAGACCATGCGGGCCTCCACGTCACCGACGTTGCGGAAGCGGTGGCGTACGTCGATCGGGATCAGGAGACCCTGGTCGGGCCTGAGGGCGTGTGTCTCGCCGTTCAGGTCCACTTCGAGGGCGCCCGCGACGACGTACACGAACTCCTCGGAGTACGGGTGGTAGTGCTCGCCGATGCGCTCGCCGGGCTGGACGATCGCCAGGCCCATGAAGCCGCTGGTGGAACCCACCGTGGCGGGCGTGAGCATGGCCCGCAGGTCGCCGCCGCGTCTGCGGTTGGGTTCTGTCTCGCTCAGGTCCACGATGCATGGGTGCTGCTTGTTCATGGTTGACACCTCCGGGTGGGGCAGGGACGTCGTCCGGGCTGGGCGGGAGCGGCGCGGACAGCGCCGTGGTGGTCCGTCAGGAACGCGCCGAGCTGCGGTCGGTGACGGGCATCATGTCGGCGTGCGACAGGAGGCGGTTGAGGTTGCGCTCCGTCTCCAGGGAGCCTTCGACGCCGATGGCCGCGCCGTCGAGGAGACGCGCCAGCTCCGCCGCCTTCCCAGGACCCTTGAGGCCGAGGGAGGACATCGGGTCGGCGTCGAGCTCACGGGTGAGGTCGACGAGTCGGACAACGATGTCATCCCGCTGGAAGACGGTGCTGCCGTACACCGGGCTGGCCGGGTCGTCCGCCGCGGCCTCGTCCTGGTGGGCGAGCAGCCGGGCCAGCTCCATCCCGCGGCCTTCCTTCGCCGGGTAGTACAGCGCGTGGCGGCGCAGTCCGGCGGGTGCCTCCTCGGCAGCGACCACGTGGTGGACGGCCGGGAGCGCGGCCCGGGTGAAGAAGACCCGCGCCGAGTCGGGGTCGCTGAGGTCCCGGTCCTGTTCCAGGTACGGGTTGATGGCCTCCTCGACCGCCCGCACCTCGGGCTGGCGGGCGACGTGACGCAGCGCGGCCAGGAGATCGCCCTCGACCTCCACGGCCCGTACGACCCGGTTGCCGTGCATGAAAAGGGAGGTGCGGCGCAGCCGGGTGGTGTCGTCGACCTGGGCCTCGGGCGAGGTGTAGCCGGCCAGGAGCTCGGCGACCTTCGACTCGGAGCCCGGCTTGACGGTGAAGGTGAGGGCGTGGCGTGCGACACCGTCACCCACGCGGGCCGCCACCTGCATGCCGGCCCTGGCCGACTCCGGGGTGAGCGGGGCGTTGGGGGTCGTCTCCCGCAGGATGCTGTAGCGCATCGACCGGGTGTCCCGGACGCAGCTGTGCATCGGCCGTACGGTCTCGACGTGCTCCTCGCTGTTCACCCAGGCGAGGAAGGGCGGGGCGCTCTCCCACTCGCTGGTGATGAGCCACTGCGAGGGGTTCTCGATCGACTGGCAGAGCTGGTCACTGAGGTGACCGGGCACGGACGCGACATTGGTTCGCATGTGTTCGTACGCGTCCAGGAACTGCTGCTGGGCTCCTTCGTACAGGTCGAGCAGCAGGATCACCCGCAGCCTGGAGCCGTCGAACGCCGACTGCGATATGCGTCCCGAGATGGTCATCCGGCGCACCTCTCCTCTTCGTCGTGGAAGCCAGTGAGCGACGTCCGGGTCCGATTGCCGGGCCGCCATGAGCCGATCGTTGACGCGACTCGCCGTGTGCGCGACTCCCGCGGGGTCGGGCGAGTGAACCGTGCGCCATCCGGGTGCCTCCGGCGGGCGAAACGGCCCCCGGGGATGCACTGTGCAGGGGCATCTGCTCGCTGACCCGCGTCCCGGCCACGACCGGCAGACACTGGAGGCATTCAATGAACCGTGCGGAAGAGGCCGACGGCAAAGGCGGCCACCACACCCCCGTCCTGATCGTCGGCGGATCCCTGGTGGGCCTGTCCACCTCCCTGTTCCTCAGTCGTCTGGGGGTGCCGCACACACTCGTGGAGCGCCACTCGGGCACCTCGATCCATCCACGGGGGCGCGGAAACAACGTGCGCACCATGGAGTTGTTCCGGGTCGCCGGGGTGGAGCGGCGCATCGAGGAGGCGGCCTCGGTCCTGGCGGACAACCACGGCATCCTGCAGACGCCCGGCCTGGTGGGCGATGTCGGCGAGTGGCTGTTCAAGGAGATCGACCCCGGCGGCGGGCTCGCCCGGTTCAGCCCCAGCGGGTGGTGCCTGTGCAGCCAGAACGACCTGGAGCCGGTGCTGCTGGAGAGCGCGCGGGCGCTGGGCGGGGATCTACGGTTCTCGACCGAGCTGATGTCCTTCGAGCAGGACCCCGACGGGGTGACCGCGCAGGTCAAGAGCCGGGAGACGGGTGAGCACACCACCATCCGGGCGGACTACCTCGTCGCGGCGGACGGTCCCCGCAGCCCCGTCCGGGAGCAGTTGGGCATCGGGCAGAACGGCCCCGGCGACCTGTTCCACAACGTGAGCGTCACCTTCACCTCACGCGGCCTCGCCGACGTGGTCGGCGACCGGCGCTTCATCGTCTGCTACCTGACCAGCCCGGACGCCGACGGGGCCCTGCTGCCGGTCGACAACCGGGAGCGCTGGGTGTTCCACGCGCCCTGGCACCCCGAACAGGGCGAAACACTGGAGGAGTTCACCGACGAGCGGTGCCGGGAGCACATCCGGCGTGCCGTCGGCGTACCGGACCTGGATGTGGAGATCACCGGGCGGGCCCCCTGGCACGCCGCCGAAAGGGTCGCCGAACGGTACGCGGACCGCAGGGTGTTCCTCGCGGGCGACTCGGCCCACGAGATGTCCCCCACCGGGGCGTTCGGCTCCAACACCGGTATCCAGGACGCCCACAACCTCGCCTGGAAGCTGGCGGCCGTGCTGGGCGGCTGGGCGGGTCCCGGGCTGCTGGGGTCGTACGACCTGGAGCGCCGGCCGGTCGCGGAGGCGACGAGCGCCCGTGCCTCCGCGCGGTCCGTCGAGCACAGCCACCCCGGGTACACCCCCGCTCCCGGTGCCGGCGGCCCGGGCGGCAAGAAGGGCGGCATCCTCAACGTGGCCCTCGGATACCGCTATCCGCGCGGCGCGGTCCTGGGCGCCGATCCGACGGTCCCGGTCGTGCCCGAGGGCGTACGGCTGACCGGTGAGCCCGGGAGCAGGGCTCCCCACCTGTGGCTGAACCGCGCCGGCACCCGGATCTCCACGCTCGACCTGTACGAGAACTCGCTGGTGCTCCTCAGCTCGGCGGGCGCCGCCGCCGGATGGCACGAAGCGGCGACCGAGGTCGCGCGCCGGCTGTCGTTGCCGCTCGACTCGTACCGGATCGGCAGCGGGCCCGACGCCGAGCTGTCCCCCGCGAGTGACCTGGACTGGGCGGATGCCCACGGCGTCGGCACGGACGGAGCGGTGCTGGTCCGCCCCGACGGCTTCGTCGCCTGGCGCTCGGAAGGGCCGTCGGCGGCTCCCGAGGCGGTGTTGCGGGAGGCCCTTTCGGCGCTGCTGGACCGGCGCTGACCACTCGGACCGCTCGACTCGCTTCCGTGCACGGAAACCGGGCGTCCGTGCACGGACGCCCGCGTGAGGACCTGCTCGTGTGGGCGGGGTCCGAGGACGACCGGCTCCCCGAGGGCAGCCGTCCGGACGAGTCGCTGCGTGCGCACACGCTGTCCGCTTCCGGGGGCGATCCGGCGGTCGCCGCCGCGGATCTCGCCGCCGCCCAGGGCGCCGAGTCCCTCGCCCGGGCGTCCGTGCACGGAAACGGGTTCGCCAGAGCGCCTGCCGCTCTGCTTGGCTCACCCCATGAGTGATCTGCGCATCCGCCCCGCCACCCACGCGGACATCGAATCCGTGCTGCGGTTCTGGCGTGAGGCCGCCGAGGGAACCAGCATCAGCGACGACCGCGCCGGCGTGTCCCGACTCGTCGACCGGGACCCCGAGGCCCTGCTCCTCGCAGAGCGCGACGGAGTTCTGTCGGGCACGGTGATAGCCGGGTTCGACGGCTGGCGCTGCCATCTCTACCGGCTCGCGGTCCATCCGGAGCGGCGCCGGCAGGGCACCGGCTCGGCGCTGCTGGCCGCCGCCGAGGAGCGGTTCGTACGACTGGGCGGGCGGCGCGCGGACGCCATGGTGCTGGAGCGCAACGAGAACGGGCAGCATGCCTGGCGGGCGGCCGGGTACGGACCCGAGGAGCAGTGGCGTCGCTGGGTGAAACCCCTCACCGACTGAGCCACTTTGCGCATCCTTTACTATTGGCGGACCAGTTACTTCTCCGAGGAAAGGTGTGAGCGTCCGCCCATGGGCGAGCCTCCCAGTAGCGACAGCACCACTCGACGTCGAGCGATCCCACCGGCCCTGCCCGATCATGGGACGGAGGTGAACCGATGACCGAAGTGCTTCTCCTCCTGGTCGCGATCCTGCTTTCCCTGGCCTGTGGCGCCTTCGTCGCGGCCGAGTTCTCCCTGACCACGGTCGAGCGCGGCGAGCTGGAGCGTGCGGTGGAGCGCGGTGAGCGGGGTGCCGCGGGCGCCCTGAAGGCCGTACGGAACCTCACGTTCCAGCTGTCCGGCGCGCAGCTCGGCATCACGGTCACCAACCTCGTGGTCGGCATGCTCTCCGAGCCGTCGATCGCCGCGCTGATCGCGGGCCCGCTCGAATCGCTCGGTGTCTCGGACTCGGCGGCCTCCTCTTTGGCCCTGGTGATCGGTACGGCGCTGTCGACCGTCTTCCTGATGGTCGTCGGCGAGCTGGTGCCCAAGAACTGGGCGATCTCCGCACCGCTGGCCGTGGCCAAGCGGGTGGCGACGCCGCAGCGCCTGTTCAGTGCCGCGTTCCGGCCGTTCATCACGCACCTCAACAACACGGCGAACCGTATGGTGCGCCTCTTCGGCATCGAGCCCGCCGAGGAGCTGGCCTCCGCGCGCGGACCCCAGGAACTGGCGGCACTGGCCAGGCACTCCGCCAAGGCGGGCGCCCTGGAGCCCGACACCGCGGAACTGTTCGTACGGACCCTGAACCTGGCCGACCTCACCGCGGAGAACGTGATGACACCGCGCGTCCAGGTCGTCGCCCTCGACGCCCAGGCGACCTGCGAGGACGTGGCGAACGCGACGCGGGCGACCGGGCTGTCCCGGTTCCCCGTCTACCGCGGCAACCTCGACTCGGTCGTCGGCGTCGCGCACATCAAGGACTGCCTCGCGGTGCCTTCGGAGCGTCGCCCCCGGGTGTCCGTCTCCGAACTGATGCGCGAGCCGCTGCTCGTCCCCGAGTCACTGACCGTCGACCGGCTCCTCGACCGGCTCTCCGGCAAGCGCACGATGGCCGTCGTCATCGACGAGTACGGCGGTACGGCGGGCGTGGCCACGCTGGAGGACATCGTCGAGGAGGTCGTCGGCGAGGTACGCGACGAGCACGACCCGCACGAGACGTCCGACCTCGCCCCGGCCGGTACGGACGACGAGGGCCGCGCCCTCTACTCCGCGGACGGCGCGGCCCGCACCGACCAGCTCGCCCGCGTCGGTCTCCGGCTGCCGGAGGGCCCGTACGAGACGCTCGCGGGCCTCGTGGCGACCGAACTGGGCCGGATTCCGCAGGCCGGTGACACGGTCGAGGTCGCCGACTGGCACCTGGACGTGGTGGACGCCTCGGGCCGCAGGGCCGCGCGCGTGCTGCTGCACGCGCCACTCGCGAAGGAAGACGAAAAGGAAGGGGAGGCGAAGTGACCGCCATCCAGCTGCTCATCGGACTGGCGACACTGGTCGTCAACGCCTTCTTCGTGGGCGCCGAGTTCGCGCTGATCTCCGTCCGCCGCAGCCAGATCGAGCAGTACGTCGAAGAGGGGGCGGAGGGCGCCGACAGGGACCGCGCGGACGGCGACCGGCGGGCGAAGAGCGTGCTGTGGGGCCTGGAGCACGTGTCCGCGCTGATGGCGGCGGCCCAGCTGGGCATCACGCTGTGCACCCTGATCCTCGGTGTGGTCGCGGAACCGGCGATCGCGCATCTGCTGGAGCCGGTGTTCCACGCGGTGGGCGTCCCCGAGAGCGCGGGCCACGCGGTGTCCTTCGTGATCGCCCTCGCCCTGGCCACGTATCTGCACATGCTGCTCGGCGAGATGGTGCCGAAGAACATCGCGCTCGCGGAGCCGGTGCGCAGCGCACTGCTGCTCGGCCCGCCCCTGGTGGCCCTGGCGCGGGCGCTGAAGCCCGTGATCTTCACGATCAACGCCTTCGCGAACACGCTGCTGAAGCTGCTGCGCGTCGAGGTCAAGGACGAGGTCACGGCGACCTTCTCGGACGCCGAACTGGCCCGCCTGGTGCGGGACTCCGGCGAGGCGGGGCTCATCGACGACCGCGCGCGGGAACGCCTTCACGACGCCCTGGAACTGGGCCGCAGGCCGGTGCGTGACGTCGCACTCCCCCTGGAAAGCGTCGTCTACGCGCGCGTGGGCGTCACTCCGGAGGAGCTGGAGCAGTTGTCGGCCGAGTCGGGCTTCTCACGCTTCCCGGTGGTGGACGACGAGCGCCGGATCGCCGGCTATCTGCACGTCAAGGACGCGCTGGACGCCGCGCCCCGGGACCTCGCCTTCCAGGTGCGGGACATGCGGACCATCGCGAGCGTACGGGCGGACACTCCCCTGGACGACGTCCTCACGGCGATGCGGCGCAGCCGTACGCACCTGGCGGCGGTGCAGGGCGAGGACGGGCTCCTCGCGGGCCTGGTGACGATGGAGGACGTGCTGCGCGAGCTGTTCGGTCAGCCCGTGTAGGGCGTGGCGGAACGTCCTGGAGCGCCTTGGAGTGCCTTGGACCGATCTGAAAGAGGTCGACCGACCGCCGGGTATGTAATCGGGCTATCATCTCTGTCGCCATGCAGACGAATGCTTCTTACACCAGCCTTGTCGCGGTCGGCGACTCCTTCACCGAGGGCATGTCGGACCGGCTGCCGGACGGTACCTACCGCGGCTGGGCCGATCTCCTCGCGGCCCGGATGGCCGCCCGCGCACCCGGTTTCCGGTACGCGAACCTCGCCGTGCGCGGGAAGCTGATCGGGCAGATCGCCGCCGAGCAGGTGCCCGTGGCGGTGGCCCTGGAGCCCGATGTGATCACGCTGGTGGGCGGGCTCAACGACACGCTCCGGCCCAAGTGCGACATGGGGCGGGTACGGGGGCTCCTGGAGGAGTCCGTGGAGCGGCTGGCGCCCGCGTGCAGGCAGTTGGTGCTGATGCGCAGCCCCGGTCGCCAGGGCCCGGTCATGGAGCGCTTCCGGCCGCGCATGGAGGAACTCTTCGTCTGCATCGACGACCTCGCGTCCCGGCACGGCGCCCTCGTGGTCGACCTGTACGGGGCCCCGTCGCTCGGCGACCCCCGGCTGTGGGACGTGGACCGGCTGCACCTGACGGGCGAGGGCCACCGGCGGGTCGCGGAGGCGGTCTGGCAGACCCTCGGCCACGAGGCCGAGGACCCGGAGTGGCGTACACCGGTGGCGGCCACGGCGCCGCTCGCCTGGGGCGCACGCCGGGTCGCGGACGCCCGCTTCGCCCGGCAGTACCTGCTGCCGTGGATCGCACGCCGACTGACGGGACGCTCCTCCGGGGACGGCCGGACAGGCGCACACTTCAGCGCCGAGCTGGGCAAAGCGTTCTGGGTCACCCCTGCGGACCACACAAACCCCGGCCCTGTGACGGACTGGCGACGGGTGGGGCACTGACCCGGAGCCCCGTCCGGCTGCCCGCGGTTGTCGAGGTACTGCCGCTGTCGTAGGTTCGAGGTCCCGCCCGTCCCGCAACCGCCAACGCCTCTGCACCGGACGCTAAGGCGACCAGACCCGGACGTGCCTGTGGGTGGCCGGCGAGGGACGCGTGCGCGGACCCTGAGCGATCAGCCCGGCTGGGTCGTGGCGTGCTGCGAAGGACATCTGCTCGGGGAAGACCTCTCCGGTCGGAACGCGAACCTGGTCAACGGCCTCTTCAGATACGACCACACACCTTCGACCGGGTTGAACTCCCGAGCGCAGGACTGCAGTTGGTCAGACGGTCAGCCACAATCGCGCGTCGATCAGCTCCCGCGCAGTGCGGCTCCCACAACGGAAGGTTCTTGATGGACAGTCACATCGTGCAGGTGAAGATCCACCCCGCCATCGGTGTCGCCCGGGTCGGCAACAGCGCCGAAGCACCCTTCATCGGCCCGGAGTCACCGGACCAGAAACCAGCGGACGCCGGCTCCTACAAGGACGGCTCCGGGGCGCTCCGCCGGCAGGCCGCACGATTCCGTGTGTACGGCTACAACGCCGCGGGGGAGGTCGTACGGGAGCTGAAGCCGGGCAGCGAGGGTGTCACCGAGATCCAGTGGACGGTGCGTCTGGCCAACAAGAAGGCCGCCTGGTACCAGTTCCATCTGGCGCTGGACATCCCCGAGGGCAAGACGCTCACGGCAGAGCAGTACGGCCGGCGCAACGCCGACGTCGTGGGCGCCGACAGGAAGAAGCTGGTCAACGATCCCGGAAGCCGCACCGTTCGCGGCTCGAAGACCGAGACGCAGAAGTTCGACACCGGCAAGGTCATGGACAAGGCGGTGTACCTCGGTGAGATCTCCACCCGTTCCGACGGCCGCCTGATGGTGCTCGGCGGCCGGGGAAACTCCGCCTCCTACAAGAACCAGCCGATCACCGGGGTCACCAACAACAACACCTGGTACGACGACGTGTCCGACGGCCCGGTGACAGCGAAGGTCAGTATCGACGGCCGGGACCTGACCGCCGTCCCGGCCTGGGTCGTGGTGGGACCTCCGCACTACGCCCCCGGCGTGAAGTCCGTCCGTACCCTCTACGACCTGCTCTTCGACGTCTTCGTCCAGGCCGGTTCGCTGACCCGCCCGCAGCAGATCTCGTTCACCGATCACATCGAGCCGATCTTCCGCAGGTTCTGCGATCTGCAGTGGGTCAACCATGGTTTCGCGACCCAGTTCGGCTGGAACGGCCCCAACTTCTTCCTCTCGCCGGCGATGCGCAAGAGGCTCGCCGATCCGTCCAACCGGAACCGGGAACTGCGCCGCCAGACGTACGCCGCCCTGCGCGACTACAACCGCGACGGAAAGTCCCCGCTGCCGTGGCCGTGGCTGTATGGCGACGCCATGGCCAGCAAGCCCAAGTCCGTGCTTCAGCACCTGGCGCTGTCGCCGACCCAGGACTGGATGCTGCAGCGGTGGGCGGACGGGGCGTTCGTGGCCGGCCCCCTGCGGCAGCCGCGCCCCACGCTCGACGACGCCCCCGCCGCCGAGCAGCCGGGGCTGCTGGACCGGGCGGCCCTGGAGGGCTGCGCCGCCGACGCGTTCCACCCGGGGATCGAGGTCACCTGGCCGATCCGGCACGCGAGCATGTTCAGCGCGCCCTTCCGCATCCGGCACCGCGCCCCCGCCACCGCGGAACCCGACTACGGGCCCACCCTGCTTGCGGACGAGGCGGTCTCCGCCACTGGCCCCCTGCAAGCACAGGGCCCCGGGGACCTCACCCGCTGGATGGCCGCCCCCTGGCAGGCGGACACCGCGAGCTGCCGCTCCGGCTACGAGGTGCTGGCCAACCTGGGGCCCCGGTACAGCCCGTACCTGCCGACCTTCTGGCCTGCCCAGGTACCCAACCATGTGCTCAAGCTGGAGGACTTCGACAAGGTCAACACGCCGTCGGCCGGGAGCGACGACAGCGCCCGGGAAGAGGCGTTCGAGCGGCGGGCGACCTGGCTGCGCGGACTCACCGGCACCATGAACGAGCAGCGCACACAGATGATCAAGGACTGGTTCAAACTCGGCGTCGTCGAGGTGCGCGACTACACCGTGGGCGACGGTAAGTTCCCCGAACGGATCCTGGTGGAGTCGCGCCCGGCACAACCGCTCGCTCAGGCACCGGACACGGCGAACCTCGTCAACGTGCAGGTGCCTGAGGTGGGTCCGCACGTGTTGGCCGCGGCGGCGGGCCGCTCGCGCGAGGGAATGCTGGCACCCGAAACCGTCGAGGCCGAGTCGGCGGCGCGGGCGGTCGGCGAAGCGGCCAGGGCGACCGGCTACCGCGAGGAGGAGATCACCGCGGGATACCTCGAGAAACTCGACCCCTTCCGCGACGCGCGGTGAGCGGCGCACTCACTCCCGGCGCGGACACCTACGACGTCGTGGTGGCGGGCGGCGGCCCGGCCGGCTGCGCCGCCGCGCTCATGCTCGCCCGGGCCGGCCGTACGGTTCTGCTGGCGGACGCCGGCAGCGGGCCGCCCAAGGTCGGCGAGACGCTCGTGCCCGCCGGGCGGGTTCTGCTCGGCGACCTCGGCGTCGCCGGCCGCGTTCTCGACTCCGGGCATCTGCCCTGCTACGGCAGTCTTTCGGCGTGGGGTTCGGCCGACCTGCACGCCGTGGACTTCATCAACGACCCGCACGGCCATGGCTGGCACCTCGACCGGCGGTTGTTCGACCGGCGACTGCGCGACGCCTCGCGAGCGGCGGGGGCCGAGGTCGCCGAGGGCTCGGCCGTACGCGAAACGGCGCGGGCGCCGGACGGCGGCTGGACTCTGGTCCTGCGCGGCGGCACGGGCCCGGCCGACACCGGGTCGGGGTCGGGGTCGGGGTCCGACACCGGGTCGGGTTCCGGGGGCGGGTCGGGTTCCGGGGGCGGGTCGGGTTCCGGGTCCGGGTCCGGGTCCGGGTCCGGTGGCGGGTCCGGGTCCGGTGGCGGGTCCGGTGGCGGGTCCGGGTCCGGGTCCGGTGGCGGGTCCGGGTCTGAGCGTACGGTGCGCTGCCGCTGGGTGATCGACGCCACCGGCCGCGCCGCCGCGATCGCGGTCCGGTGCGGGGCCCGGCGGCGGGTCCGGGACCGGCTCACAGCCCTGTACGTGCCCCTGGACGCGGACCCGCTGGACACCGACCGCCGGTCACTCGTCGAGTCCGACGAGGACGGCTGGTGGTACACCGCCCCGCAGCCCTCCGGCGGGCGCCTGGTCGCCTACTTCACCGACGCCGACCTGCCCGCCGCCGCCCACACCGCACGCCACTTCCGCCGACGGATGTCGGCCACCCGCCACGTGTCCCGATGGGTTCACCGGGACGGGCCCGCGCCCACGTCACCCGCCACGCCCCGCCGGGCCGCCGCGCACACGGCCCACCTGGACCGGGTGTACGGAGACGGCTGGACCGCCGCCGGGGACGCGGCGGTCGCATTCGACCCGCTCTCCTCCCAGGGCGTACTGACCGCCCTCTACACCGGGCTGAGCGCGGGCCTGGCCGTCGACGCCCGCCTGAGTCAAGCTCCTGACGGCGCGGACTCGGCCCTCGCCGCCTACGCGGACCAGGTCGAGGCCGCACGGAGCGCGTATCTGCGCGGCCACCGTGTCATCCACGCCCAGGAGGCCCGCTGGACCGACCACTCCTTCTGGGCGCGGCGGCTGGCAGACCTGCCCTGACAGCCCCGGCCGGTGCGACCTGAACTGCTCAGGCCGCACCGGCCCGAGTGTTCGGGGGCAGACTTCCGGTGATCCGCCGCCGTTGCCGGGAGTTGCGAACCTGCCGACGCGGAGATCGCTTCGTACGGTGGCCTCTCGTAGCTTCCTCCGAACCGGGCCGTGGCGCTGGCCTGCACGAACCGCCAGTACAATCCGTACACGTGACCGCCGCACCCGCAAAGCCCCGCATCCCGAACGTCCTCGCCGGACGTTACGCCTCCGCCGAGCTCGCCACGCTCTGGTCGCCCGAGCAGAAGGTGAGGCTGGAGCGGCAACTCTGGCTCGCCGTGCTGCGGGCCCAGAAGGACCTCGGCATCGAGGTGCCCGACACCGCCCTCGCCGACTACGAGCGGGTCCTCGACACCGTCGACCTGGCGTCCATCGCCGAGCGCGAGAAGGTCACCCGGCACGATGTGAAGGCGCGGATCGAGGAGTTCAACGACCTCGCCGGGCACGAGCACGTCCACAAGGGCATGACCTCCCGCGACCTCACCGAGAACGTGGAGCAGCTGCAGATCCGGCTCTCGCTGGAACTGGTGCGCGACCGTACGGTGGCCGTGCTGGCGCGGCTCGGGAAGCTCGCGGGCGAGTACGGCGAGCTGGTCATGGCAGGCCGCTCGCACAACGTGGCCGCGCAGGCCACCACCCTGGGCAAGCGGTTCGCGACCGCCGCCGACGAGCTGCTCGTCGCGTACGGCCGGGTCGAGGAGCTGCTGGAGCGGTATCCGCTGCGCGGTATCAAGGGTCCCGTGGGCACCGCCCAGGACATGCTGGACCTGCTCGGCGGCGACGCGGCCAAGCTCGCCGAGCTGGAGCAGCGCATCGCCGGGCACCTGGGTTTCTCCACCGCCTTCACCTCCGTCGGCCAGGTGTATCCGCGCTCCCTCGACTACGACGTCGTCACCGCGCTGGTGCAGCTGGCCGCCGCGCCCTCCTCGACCGCCAAGACGATCCGGCTGATGGCCGGCCACGAGCTGGTGACGGAGGGCTTCAAGGCCGGCCAGGTCGGCTCGTCCGCGATGCCGCACAAGATGAACACGCGGTCCTGCGAGCGCGTCAACGGGCTCATGGTGATCCTGCGCGGCTACGCCTCGATGACCGGTGAGCTGGCTGGCGACCAGTGGAACGAGGGGGACGTGTCCTGCTCGGTGGTGCGCCGGGTGGCGCTCCCCGACGCGTTCTTCGCCCTGGACGGGCTGCTGGAGACCTTCCTGACAGTCCTCGACGAGTTCGGGGCCTTCCCGGCCGTCGTCGCGCGCGAACTCGACCGCTACCTCCCCTTCCTCGCCACCACGAAGGTGCTGATGGGCGCGGTGCGCGCGGGTGTGGGCCGCGAGGTCGCGCACGAGGCCATCAAGGAGAACGCCGTCGCCTCCGCGCTCGCCATGCGTGAGCAGGGCACCGAGCGCAACGAGCTCCTCGACAAGCTCGCCGCCGACGAGCGCATCCCCCTGGACCGCGCGCAGCTCGACGCCCTGATGGCCGACAAGCTGTCGTTCACGGGCGCCGCCGCCGACCAGGTCGCCGTAGTCGTCGGCCGCATCGAGGAGATCGCCAAGCAGCACCCCCAGGCTGCCGCATACACCCCCGGAGCGATCCTCTGACCCGTTTCACCCAGGCCGAACTGGAGGCCGCCCGCGACCGTCTCGTACCCGACGTCGTCGCGGACGGCCTCCACGTCCTGTTCTGCGGCATCAACCCGGGCCTGATGACGGCGGCGACGGGCCATCACTTCGCCCGCCCCGGCAACCGCTTCTGGCCCGTCCTGCACCTCTCCGGGTTTACCCCGAGGCTGCTGAAGCCCGCAGAGCAGGGCGAGTTGCTCTCGTACGGCCTCGGCATCACGAACGTTGTCGCGCGGGCGACAGCGCGGGCCGACGAACTGTCCGCCGAGGAGTACCGCGAGGGCGGGCGCCTGCTTGCCGCGAAGGTGACCCGGCTACGGCCCCGCTGGCTGGCCGTCGTGGGCGTGACGGCATACAGGGCCGCCTTCGACGACCGCAAGGCCCAGATAGGCCCGCAGGAACGGAAGTTCGGCGACACGCGCGTGTGGGCGCTGCCCAACCCGAGCGGCCTGAACGCCCATTGGACGGCGGCGACCATGGCCGAGGAGTTCGCACGGCTGCGGGAAGCGGCTTCCTAGGCCGCGCATGTCAGGAAGCGGGCAGGAGCCGGGAGGGCCGACCTCACCGGCTCACCGACCCCTGCCGCTCCCACCGCGAGCCGACGCAGGGCGCCAGCCGCGGGCTCAAGGGGGAACCACTCGTAGTGACTGCACCGGACGGCCCTTGACGCCAGATCAGGGCGCGGCCGTCGGGGCGAGACTGAAACCGACCTGGCTCACGATCCGGTACCGGTCGTGTCCCACGTACAGGCGCGTGTGGTCCGCCGCCCATTCCTGCGCGTCGGTGTTTCCGTCGTCGAGCGACTTGTGTTCGATGCATTTGGCGCACTCGACCCACCGACGTGACGGCAGGGTGTCTGCCGTCACCGCTACGCCTTCTTCCAGTCGACACACCCACCCGCGTCCCCAACCTCACGGGTCTGTACAGATGTTGCGGGTCAGGCCGTTGGTGACGGCGCATAGTGGTGGGCAAGGTCGGTGGCGAGGGCACGGAGGTGAGCCCTGGCTTCGGTGGGGCCGTGCACAGTGATGGTGCTCCCGAACGGCAGTAGTGCTCGCACGTCCTCCAGATGCGGGAAGCGGATCGTCACCTTGTGGCCGGTGGCGGATTTCTCATGGCCGTCCCGGACGAGTCGTTGGCCGAAGATCCGTTGCGCTCGCTCGATCTGGGTCTGGTCGATGGAGGCGCTGACCTCTGTCGCATGGTTGTGTTCCCACTGATCAACGAGCGCTGCGGCGACGCTGGCCAGGGTCTGGTTCTCGCGGATCCGTCGTGGCTGGTCTACTTCCTCCCACGCCGTGATCCGTTCGAGTCGGTACATCCGTGGCACTCGGGCACAGTCGGCGACGAGGTACCAGGTGCCGGCCTTGGCGAGCAGCCCGTAGGGATCCACGACCAGGTCGCGTGAGCGGGACTCGCGTGGGCTGTCGTACTCGATCCGTAGCCGGCGACCTCGCCGCACCGGGCCGATCAGCGAAGCCGGAGTCGTGCCGGAAGGTCGTGCCTGGAGCCAGGGACTGCTGTCCACGTGCACTACGTCCGTGAGCGGCAGGAGCTCATGAGCTCGACGTGACTGTGTAGCGCCGATCTTGGAGAGCGCGCGCCGGCTTTCGACGGATGCGTCGAGCTCCGCACGTTGCTTCTCATCCAGCCCGGTCAGCGCCAGATGATCACGCTCGCCCGGCGTGAGTCGCGTGAGGTCGAGCCCGGACCCGGGCAGCATGGTCACGCCTCCGAGGCGGCCCCGTTGCGCGGTCACCGGCAGACCGGCGTCGCGGAGCCAGTTCAGGTCCCGGGTGATGGTTCGAAGGGACACCCCGAGCGCCGAGGCGAGTTCCTGTGTGGTCACGGCTTCCCTTGATGCGAGGAGCAGCATCAGGGAGAAGAAGCGGTCTGGGGTCACACCCCAAGTTTTTCAGGAATTGCGCCACGATGCGGCGCATATCCCGGTCAGGCTGGTGGATGCGTACGCACGACCTACGACCTACGAGAAGGTACAACCATGACCACATCCGTCGTGTCCATCGTCTATGTGAACGACGCTCCCGCCGCAGCTCGTTTCTACGGCGACCTCCTCGACATGAGGCCGTCGTTCGAGACTCCGGGATACATCACCTTCGACCTCGGGCCAGGCGCTGATCTCGGTCTGTGGTCTGGGCAGTTCGAGGATCTGTCACCGGATGTCCCGCGTACCGGTGAGGTGTGCCTGGCCATCGACAGTGGACCCGACGAGCTCAACGCGATCTTCAAGCAGTGGCAGTCCAAGGGCGTCACGATCCTGCAGGAGCCTCATGATCTGGGGTTCGGGCTGACGTTCCTCGCAGCTGATCCTGACGGGAACCGAATCCGCGTGGCACCGCGGGGCTGAAAGGCCACAATGCGGCAGGCGCGCACGACAGGTGACGCGCCTGGAACTCAGACAGTGCACGAAGTCGCGGCGGGACACCCATGAGGTGGCGGAACTCGGCCGTCATGTGGGACTGGTCGTAGTAACCCGCCGTCGCGGCGATCTCCGACCACCGGCCGGCACCGGCCGCGAGCACGGTGCGAACGCGGCCGATGCGTGCGAAGTGCTCGGGGGACAAGCCGGTGCCGTCGGTGAGCAAGGTGTGCGGGCGGCGCTCACTGATGTGCAACCGGGCCGGAGCTGCTGACGTGCGCAGACCAGGCGGCGATCCTGGAGCGCGTGCTGGAACGGCCGGTCAAGATCACCGACACGAACGCACTCGGCCAGTTGCCGGCCGAGATGATCACTGGCGTCGGCTGGGCGCGCGCCGGCGGTGCGGCCTACGTCACCGGCCGCGTGCCGCGGGTGCGCGGCCGACCGGCGGGCACTTTCGAGCAGTGGGCCCGCGACCACCGGGAGGCGTTCACGGCAATGCCGTAACCCACCGCCGGCGGCCGCCCGGGCTCGCGTAACTAAGAAGACAGTGGGCGGTGACAGCCCAGCGGACCTTCGTCAGCGGCGACGACGCCGACGCGAAAGCCGAAACCACCGCGCTCCTGCGCTCCTTCGGCTGGGCGCCCGAGCAGATCACCGACCTCGGCGACCTCTCGAGCGCCCGCGCCACCGAAGCCCTGATGGCGTTGTGGCTGCGGCTCTGCAGGGTGCTCGGCCCGGTGGACTTCAACCTGGCCGTCGTCACCGCCTGACGAGCTCGTGCACGGTCGGCGGTGACGACGGCAGGTCCGTCCGTCACGCGTCGCGGCGGCGTATGCTCCACGCCCCCGCGAGCAGCGCGGTCGCCGTCCAGAGCGCGGTCACCGCGAGGCCGGTCCAGGGGCCGAGGGTGCTGTCGGACGTCTCGTAGAGGATCACCTGGCCTGCCCGGTCGGGCAGGAAGTCGGTCAGCCCGCCTGCCACGTCCCCGATCACGAACGAGATGATGAGGATGAACGGGATCAGGATGCTGAGCGTGGCGACGCCGCTGCGCAACAGGGCGGTGAGTCCGGCCGCGAGCAGCGCCATCAGCGTGAGGTAGATGCCGCAGCCGACGACACCACGCGCCTGTTCCCCCAGCGTGAGGCCGTTCGCCGCGTCGCCCAGACCCGCCCTCGCGGCGACGAGCGAGGCGGATCCTGTGACCAGCCCCATCAGCAGGGCCGGTACGCCGATGGCCGCGATCTTGGCCGCGAACCACCGTCCGCGTTGTGGCACAGCGGCCAGGGAGAGTCTCAGTCCGCCGCCGTGGAACTCGGAGGAGACGGCTGTCGCGCCGAAGGCGATGGCGGCGATCTGGCCGGGGCCGACACCCGAGAGCGCCGTGAACAGGGGGTCGAACTCCGGGTCGGACGTACTGGAGACCCCGGCGAGCGCGGAGAACGCCGTGGAGACGGCGAACACCGCCAGCAGCGCGCCACAGAGTGGGCGGAGCGTACGGATCTTCAGCCACTCGGAGCGCAGAACGGGTGCGAACGGCATGGTCAGGCCTCCTGAGACTGCGCCGGGGACTGCGCGGGGTGTCGCTGGGCGGTGAACTCGGTTTCGGACGTCGTCAGGTCGAGGTAGGCCTGTTCCAACGTGCCTTCCTCCGCGGCCAGTTCGAGGAGCGGCAGGTCGGCGTCCGACGCCAGTCGCCCGATGTCGTCCACCCGGGCGTGGTGCACGGTCAGGTGCCCGTCCTCGTGTTCGGCGGCCTCGTATCCGTGGCGGGCGAGGGCGTCCTTGAGCGCTGCGCCCTTTGTCGTACGCACCCGGACACGCGGCTGCACGCGCGCGTGGATGAACTCCCGCACCGGGGTGTCGGCGAGAAGACGGCCGCGGCCCAGGACCACCAGGTGGTCGGCGAAGGACGCGGTCTCGTTCATGAGGTGGCTGGAGACCAGGACCGTACGGCCCTCCTGGGCCAGCCGGCGAAGCAACTCCCGGATCCAGATGATGCCTTCGGGATCAAGGCCGTTGGAAGGCTCGTCGAGCAGCAGCACGGGCGGATCGCCGAGGAGGGCGGCCGCGATGCCCAGGCGTTGGCGCATGCCCAGGGAGTACGTCTTCACGCGGCGCCTCGCGGCGGACGCGAGCCCCGTCTCCTCCAGGACCTCGTCCACCCGGCGTTCCGGGATGCGGTTGCTCATCGCCAGCACCCGCAGATGGTCACGTGCGGTGCGTGAGCCGTGCGCGGCCTGCGCGTCGAGGAGGGCGCCCGCGTGGCGCAGCGGTTCACCGAGGGAGGCATAGGCCCGGCCGCCGATGGTGGCGGTGCCGGACGTCGGCCGGTCCAGGCCGAGGACGAGCCGCATGGTGGTGGACTTTCCGGCGCCGTTGGGGCCGAGGAAACCGGTGACGCGGCCGGGCAGGACACGGAAGGTGAGGTGGTCGACGGCTCGCGTCGTGCCGTACTCCTTGGTGAGGTTCTGGACGTCGATGCTGGTCATGGCAGCAGCCTGGCCGCCGGCCCGGGGTGGACGCCTCCCCCGCCGGAGGGCTTCGTCTCCCCCGCCCGGGGGAGCCCGTTGTCAGTGGCGGCTGTCACGATGTCGGAATGGCCCGCTTCCTTCGCCCGCTGCTGCGCGGGACGACGTACACCCGCTTACTGCACCTGTGGGTGCCGATGCTCGTCGTGAGCGTGTGGCTGTTCATCGACATGTCGAAGCCGTGGGTCCCCGCTGTGGTGCTGCTGCCGGTCGGGCTGATCCCGGCCGTGCGCCTGGGCGAAGGGGTACAGGCGCGGTTGCTGCTGACGCCGGGCGCGCACGAGTCGGCGATCTCCGTCGCCCCTTCGGCGAGTTGGCGGGACCGGCTGCGGACGGTGCTGTGGCTGGAGGTGCGGATGGCTCTCGGGGTGGTGGCCATGGGGGCGAGTGTCTGGCTGCCGATGACCACCGTCGGCCTGGTGCTGGCCGCGACAGCGAGCCGGCCCGACGACAACCCGTTCGTGCCGGTGGCGCAGCCGAGTTGGGTGTACGCGCTGCTCTCGCCGCTGCCGCTGCTCGCCCTCTACGGAGTGGTGGTGGGCCTGGGTGAGCTGGTCACCGCCGTCGCGCGCCGGCTGCTGGGCCCCTCTCCGTCCGAGCGGCTCGCCGCGCTGGAGGAGCGCACCGAGCAGCTGCTGGAGCGCAATCGCATCGCCCGTGAGTTGCACGACTCCATCGGGCACGCGCTCACGGTGGCCGTCGTGCAGGCGGGCGCGGCCCGTGCGGCGGGCGATCCCGCGTTCACCGACCGGGCGCTGGACGCCATCGAGGAGACCGGCCGGGCCGCGTTGGAGGACCTGGAGCGTGTCCTCGGGGTGCTGCGCGAGTCGGGCGGGCCCGCGAGCAGCCGACCTGCCCTCACCGAGACCGACCGGCTCCTGGAGTCCGCGCGCCTCTCCGGGGCGAAGGTCGACATCGAGGTGACCGGCCCGCTGGACGGTGTGCCGGGGCCGGTGTCCCGCGAGGGCTACCGGATCCTCCAGGAGTCCCTCACCAATGTGCTGCGGCACGCGGGGGCCGTTCCCGTCCGGGTCCGTATCGGGGTCGCAAACGACACTCTCGCCCTGGAGGTCCGCAACCCGCTCACCGCCGCGATACCCGGCCCCGGCCGGGGCAGCGGTCTGCGCGGCATACGGGAGCGCGCGTCGCTGCTGGGCGGCCGCGCGCGGACGGGGCCCGACGAGGGCGACTGGCAGGTGCACGTCGAGCTGCCGCTGCGCTGATCTACGCTGACCGGATGCCCGTAACCGTGCTCCTGGTCGACGACGAACCCCTCGTACGCGCGGGTCTGCGGGCCGTGTTGGAGGCTCAGCCCGATATCGAGGTCGTCGGGGAGGCCGCGGACGGGGCCGCCGTCATCCCGTTGGTCAGGCGGTTGCGGCCGGACGTGGTCGCCATGGATGTGCGGATGCCCCTGATGGACGGCATCGAGGCCACGCGCGCGGTGCTGCGGACCGTGCCGGAGCCGCCGAAGATCCTGGTGGTGACGACGTTCGAGAACGACGAGTACGTGTACGAGGCGCTGCGGGCCGGTGCCGACGGGTTTCTGCTCAAGCGGGCCCGGCCGGCCGAGATCGTGCACGCCGTACGGCTGATCGCCGAGGGCGAGTCGCTGCTGTTCCCGGCCTCGGTACGGCGACTGGCGGCCGAGTACGGGGACGGGGGCAGCGACGGGGGAAATCGGGCCGCGCGGGCGGTTCTGGAGCGGGCCCGGCTGACCGAGCGCGAGGCGGAGGTGCTGCGGCTGATGGCCCGGGGTCTGTCCAACGCGGAGATCGCCGCCCGGCTGGTCGTCGGGACCGAGACCGTGAAGTCGCATGTCAGCGCGGTGCTGGCGAAACTGGGGGCCCGGGACCGTACCCAGGCGGTCATCGTGGCGTACGAGTCCGGGTTCGTCGCGCCGGGATGATCCCGGCCCGTCGGAAAGGTCGGGGGTGGGCGGCTCTCGCCCGGGTGCTCCGCGCCGAGTACGATCCGCCCCACACCCGCACGGAGCGCTCCGCTGGAAGCGCGGTGACGGACCCGCGCACCTGCCTTGAGCAGGTCCGCCTGGCTGGGAGGACGTACGTTGGGGCAGCTGACCGGTGGGGATCCCTCGCTGCTGCGAAGGATCAACTCCGCGGTGGTGCTGCACGCGCTGCGTGCCACGGACTGCGCGACACTGACCGAGATCACCCGGGTGACAGGCCTGTCCCGGCCGACCGTCGAGGGCGTCGTCGAGGGGCTCATCGAGAACGGGCTCGTCGTCGAGAAGGCCGCCGACGAGAGCGTCGCCCGGCGGCAGGGGCGGCCCGCCCGGCGGTTCCGGTTCCGGGCGGAGGCCGGGCATCTGCTGGGGCTGGAGATCGGCCCCCACCGGGTCGCCGCGCTGCTGTCCGACCTCGACGGGCGTCTGCTGGGGTCGATCTCGAAGGACGTCGACGAGGCCGCGCCCGCTGACGAGCGGCTGGAGCGGCTGCGGTCGGCGGTCGCCGAGTTGCTGCGCCGGGCCGGGGTGGCTCGCGACTCGCTGCGGGCCGTGGGCGTGGCCACACCCGGGATCGTGGAGGCCGACGGGGTCGTACGGCTGTGCACCGCGCTGCCGGAGTGGACCGGGCTACGGCTCGGTGAGCGGCTCAGCCGGTCCTTCAAGTGCCCTGTGCTGGTCGAGAACGACGCCAACGCGGCTGCCGTCGCCGAGCACTGGAAGGGCGCGGCGATCGACTCCGACGACGTGGTGTTCGTCCTGGCCGGGCTGAGTCCGGGCGCCGGTTCACTGATCGGCGGACGCCTGCACCGCGGGTACGGCGGAGCGGCCGGGGAGATCGGCGCGCTGCATCTGCTGGGCCGGGAGGCGACCCCGGAGGCGCTGCTGTCGACCACGGGCGAGCCGCTGCACCCGCTCGACGAGGTGGCGGTCGCCGGGGTGTTCGGCCGCGCCCGCGAGGGCGACGAGCAGGCACGCGCCGCCGTCGACCGCTTCATCCAGCGACTGGTCCACGACGTGGCCGCGCTGGTGCTGGCCCTCGACCCCGAGCTGGTCGTCGTCGGCGGCTGGGCGGCGGGGCTGGACGGCGTGCTGGAGCCGTTGCGCGACGAGTTGGCGCGCTATTGTCTGCGCCCGCCCGGCGTGGCCCTGTCGCTCCTCGGCGAGGCGGCCGTGGCGACGGGCGCGCTGCGGCTCGCTCTCGACCATGTCGAGGAGCAGTTGTTCGCTGTGGAGGGGACGGTTACGGCCCGGCGCTGAGAACTCCACGGGGGCGCGGTCTTGAGAGCTGCGGGTCCGTTGTGGCTGGTCGCGCAGTTCCCCGCGCCCCTTCGGGGCGTCAGGAGGCCCGGCGTTCCGGGCCGTGGTGGATCTCCACTCCTCCGGTGTCGCCGAAAGTCAAGCGGCACGTGTCAGCCCGGTAGGTCGCCACGGAGAGCGCGGCCGTGCGGCCCCCGGCGAAGAAGCGGGTCGTGACGACGAGGACGGGGGCCCCCGGGAGGCGGTCCAGCTCCTTGGCGTCGTCCGCGCGGGCCGAACCCAGCTCCACGGCGCGGTCCTGGCCCTCCAGCTCCAGTCGCTGGAGTTCGCGCAGCACCGCACGCGCGCGTGCCGCGCCGGACGGGGCGTCTATCGCCGACAGTTCGGGCACCGACGCGGCCGGAACGTAGAGCAGTTCGGCGGCGACCGGCTGGTTGTGCGAGACGCGGGAGCGGCGCACGGTGTGGACCAACTCGTCCGGGCCCGTCTCCAGGGCGGCGGCGACCCCCACGGCCGGTACGGTCAGCCCGCTGTCCACGGGCTGCCAGGCGTCACCCGCCGCGCCCGGCCACGCGTGCCGGGCCGTGCCGACGGCGACGCCCATGCGCGGCGGGGCGACGGTCGTACCGACACCGCGGCGGCGCTGGAGCCGGCCTTCGAGTTCGAGTTGTTCCAGTGCCTGGCGGAGCGTGGCCCGGGCGACGCCGAAACGGGCCGCGAGGTCGCGCTCGTTCGGCAGGATCTCGCCCACCGTGAACTCCGAGTCCAGTGCCTCGCTGAGCACTGTCTTCAGATGCCAGTACTTCGGCTCCGGCACCGTTTCCAACTGCGTGGTCCCCACCGTGTCCTCCGCAATCGCCGTGGTCCATCGGCGTTTTGGCGCCCTTGTTTATTAAAGGTTGTTGCACTTTCCTGCGACCATAGGGCGGCCCCGATGCTTGGTCAAGACCAATCAGCCGTCCTGGGGAAGAGCCAGGGAGCGCACCTTGTCCGGGTTGCGGATGATGTACACACACTGGATACGGCCGTCCGCCACATCCATCTGGAACACGGCGTCGGGCTTGCCGCCGGCCAGGATCAGTACGGCGAAGCCGCCGTTGACCTCCAGGAAGCGGAAGGACATGTCCGCGAGGCCCTTGGCGGCGGTGCCGACGATGAAGCGGCCCACGTGGTCGGCCGACTCCAGGATGCGGCGCGGCGCCTGTGCCAGGCCGCCGCTGTCGGCGACGAGGCAGACGTCCGGGGCGAGCAGTTCCATGAGGCCCGCGAGGTCGCCCTGTTCGGCGGCGACCAGGAACCGTTCGGTCAGGTCGCGGCGCTGGGCCGGGTCGACCTCGTAGCGGGGGCGCCGTTCGTCGACGTGCCGGCGGGCGCGTCCGGCGAGCTGGCGCACCGCCGGCTCGGAGCGGTCGAGCATGCCGGCGATCTCCGCGAACGGGTAGCCGAACGCCTCACGGAGGACGAACACCGCCCGCTCCAGCGGCGAGAGGGACTCCATGACGACCATGACCGCGAGGGAGACGGTGTCGGCGAGCACGGCCCGCTCGGCCGCGTCCGGGACGGTGCCGGTGCCACCGGTGAGTTCGGTGACGTACGGCTCGGGCAGCCACGGGCCGACGTACGTCTCGCCGCGCGACTTCACCTGGCGCAGGCGGTCGATGGCGAGCCGGGTCGTGACGCGCACGAGATAGCCGCGCGGTTCGCGTACGTCGGTCCGGTCGGCGCCGGACCAGCGCAGCCACGCGTCCTGGACGACGTCCTCGGCGTCGGCCACCCGGCCGAGCATCCGGTAGGCGACGCCCATGAGGACGGGCCGGTGCTCTTCGAAGACGTCGGTCACGGTGTCGGCGGTCACGACTCCATCCCAACCCGGTACCGCGGGTGATGTCCAGCGAGTTGTCGGCCGACACCCATTGGGGGCTACCCGCCGGTAGTAATTGCTGACAAGCTGTCTACGCCGTCTCCGTGGACCTTCACTCGGACGGTCACGCAGATACGCAGACGCGTACGAAGAGGAGCAGCCCCATGTCCGCCACCGTCGCCTTCGAGGTCCCCTCTCCGTACGGCCCGCCGACCGAGACCAGGACCGTGACCCTGTCGTACACGCGCGTGGGCGCCGGCGAACCGCTTCTGCTGCTGCATGGCATCGGGCACCACCGGCAGGCCTGGGACCCGGTGATCGACATCCTGGCCACCGAGCGCGAGGTGATCGCCGTCGATCTTCCCGGGTTCGGTGTGTCCCCGGCGCTGCCGGACGACTTCGTGCACGACCTGCCCACGATGACCGCCGTCTTCGGCGCCCTGTGCGAGGCGCTGGACCTGGACCGGCCGCATGTGGCGGGCAACTCGCTGGGCGGCCTGCTCGCCCTGGAACTCGGGCGCGAGAAGCGCGTACGGTCCGTCACCACGCTCTCCCCCGCCGGGTTCTGGTCGCAGGCGGAGCGACGGTACGCGTTCGGGGTGCTGCTCGCGATGCGGCGGGCCGCGCGGAGCATGCCGCTGCCCCTGGTCGAGCGGCTGTCACGCTCGGCGGCGGGGCGGGCCGTCCTGACGAGCAGCATCTACGCCCGTCCCGGCCGCCGTTCACCCGAGGCCGTCGTCGCCGAGACGCTCGCCCTGGCGAACGCCCAGCGGTTCACCGAGACCCTCAAGGCCGGCGCCGGCATCCGGTTCACGGACGACGTCCCGGGCATCCCGGTCACGGTCGCGTGGGGCACCCGGGACATGCTGCTCGTGCGCCGCCAGGGCATCCGCGCCAAGCGGATCATCCCCAAGGCCCGCCTGATCCGCCTCCCCGGCTGCGGCCACGTCCCGATGAACGACGACCCGGCACTGGTCGCCCGGGTGATCCTCGACGGCAGCCGCTGACCGGCGAGGACGTACGAGAGCCGACGCGCCCGATCCCAGGACGACTCCGGCGCCGACGATGACGCTTCCGGCGGCCTGTGCGGTGCCGTAGGAGCCCGTGCCCACGAGCGGGGCGGTGCAGGCCGCGGCGACCGGGATGAGGCCGGAGAAGAGCGTGGCGCGCTCCGGCCCGATCCGTTGCAGGCCGATGTACCAGCACACGAAGCCGACGACGGTGACGGCCGCCGCCTGCCACAGCAGCGCGGCGGTCTCGGTGGTGTCGGGCACCCGCAGCCAGCCGCCGCCGTCGAGGACCACCCCGGCGAGCGCGGACTCGACGGCGGCGAGGCCGCACACGGTCGCGGACATCAGCCGGGGTCCCAGGGGCCGCACCAAAGGCACGGCGAGCATCGCGAAGCCGACCTCACCGGCCAGCGCGCACCCGGAGAACGTGAGACCGGCGCCGTCCGTACGGCCCCACCCCTGGACCGCGAACGCGCCCACCGCGACGGTCAACGCCCCGTACAGAACGGTGCGTTGCGGCCTCCGCCGGTCCAGCAAGGGCACCAGGACCGCCACGACCGCGGGCGCGCAGCCCACGAACACCCCCGGCACCGCCGGTTCCGCGCTGTGTTCAGCGGCGATGACGGCCAGGTTGAAGCCGACCATGCCGACGGCCGCGAGCAGTGCGAGGCGGGTCCACTGGCGGGCGGTGAGCGTCCGCAGCGCAGCGGCGCCGCCCCGGCCGACCAGGGGCAGGAGCAGCAGACATGCCAGGCCGTAGCGCAGGAACTGGCCGCCCGCGTACGGGTAGAAGCCGAGGACGCTGTTGGCGGTGAAGGAGCAGCCGACGAGGACGGCGGCGAGGGCGGTGAGAAGAGCCCCGCGCGCGGGGGTGATGTCGGCAGGGTCGGGGATGGCTTTCATGAAGGTGACGCTAGGGAGCGCGGCGGACCGGATTAAGGTCCACTTCCATGACGTCATCGGGGACCAGTCCGGGCGGCCTGCCGGGCTCCGCCGCCTGGGAGTTGCTGCTCCCGGCGGTTGCCGCGCCGCCCCGCTCGCGTGGGCGTTCGCTGCAGGAGGCTTTCCGGGAAGCGGTCCGGTCGGGGCGGCTCGCACCGGGGACGCGGCTGCCGTCGAGCCGGGATCTCTCGGCCGACCTCGGGGTGTCGCGGGGGCTGGTCACGGAGGCGTACGAGCAGTTGGCCGCGGAGGGCTATCTGCGCAGTGGGCGCGGGGCCGGGACCTGGGTGGGCGGCGCCGCCCGGGCCGCCCGTCCACGCGCGCGGGACCTCGCTCCGCGCTCCCCCGGTGCCCGGGCCGACTTCCTCCCGGGCACCCCCGACCTGTCACTGTTCCCGCGTGCCGCGTGGGCCGCCGCCCAGCGCTCGGTACTCGCGGAACTCCCCCACCACGCCCTCGGCTATCCGGATCCGCGCGGGCTGCCCCGGTTGCGAACGGCACTGTCGGAGTTGCTCGCGCGGCGCCGGGGCGTGGTCGCGGACCCGGAACGGCTGGTGGTGGTCTCCGGGGTGGCGCAGGCGACGACGCTGCTCGGCCACGTGCTCCACGCGCGCGGGAGGCGCGCCATCGGCGTCGAGGACCCGGGGAGCCCGGAACACGGCTCCCTGTACACCTCGGTCGGCCTGGACGTCGTACCGCTGCCCCTGGACGGCGAGGGCCTCGCCCCAGACGGAGTGCGGGCCTCGGGGGTACGCACGGTGGTGACCACGCCCGCCCACCAGTTCCCCTCCGGGATCGCCTACTCGGCGGGCCGCCGCGCCGAACTCCTCGACTGGGCGCGGTCGGTGGACGGGCTGGTGGTCGAGGACGACTACGACGGGGAGTTCCGCTACGACCGCGCTCCGGTGGGCGCCCTGCAGGGGCTCGACCCCGAGCGCGTCGCCTACACGGGGTCCGTCAGCAAGTCGCTGGCGCCCGGGCTGCGGCTCGGCTGGCTCCTCGTACCGGAGTCGTTCGCCGAGGAGGTCGTCGAACGGAAGCGGACGATGGACCTGGGCCATCCCGCCCTCGACCAGGAGCTGTTCGCACGGTTCGTGGAACACGGCGACTACGACCGGCATCTGCGCCGGTGTCAGCGCGTACCGGGAGCGGCGCGACGCCCTCGTAGCGGCGCTGGAGGAGCACTTTCCCGCGGCCGAGGTGTCGGGGATCGCGGCCGGTCTGCATGTGATCGCCGCACTGCCGGAGCGGTACGGGCCGCAGGACCGGTTCCTGGAGCGGACGGCGGCGGCCGGGGTCGCGGTACGGCCGCTGTCGGACTTCGCGCACGCGCCCGTGCGGGGCGGTGGCGTACGGCTGGTGGTGGGGTACGCGCAGTTGTCGCCCGCGCGGATCCGGGAGGGGATCCGGCTGATGGCCGAGGCCCTCATTCTCTGAGGGCGACTCGCACACCGGTTCCCTTGTCCCCGTTGGCAGTTGTTCAGCGAGTACTTCCCGATCCCCACGCTCAGCCCGGGCGCCTGGGAGGGCCGCGTCCGCCGAGTGCTGCACCAAGGGGCGCTGCCCGACATGTTCGCCCTCGACACACCAGCGGATTACCGGCCCGGTCCGGCCAACCGCCGATGTGCACCACATCTTGGCGCAGCAGTACCGGCCCTCACGAACCGCCTCACCGACTTCGAACCGTTCTGGGAATTCCTGTCGGGCCCGCTGAACGCCACGGCCTTCCCCGCCAGCACACTCGACTGCCCGTTCGGTCCGAAGCGCGTCTCCGTAAAGGCGCCGACTGCGGCGAACGCCTGGCCCGTCGGCGGCTACCGAGTTTCATTCGCCAGTTCATCGGGCTTCAACCCGTTGGCGAGGCGAATCTCGTAATGGCGGCGCGGAGTGTCGCGGTGTCGTTCCGGTGGAGCCAGATGTAGCGGCCACAGGGGCGAGGTGGGGAACGGGTGTTCCCGGCGACAGAGGGTGCCGCGTGTTCGTACGATCGGCGAATGCAGCTTCGGTAGCGGGCTCCAGCCGAGGAGCAAGTCAACAGTTCCTCGGCGAGGTCGGGGCGGACGTTCGTGAAGATCGGGCGGTTCGAGCCCACCAGCCAGGTGTGCTCCACCTTTCCACGACCGGGACCACAACGCCGCGATCAACGTCAAACAGGCCGCCGGACTGGCGGTATCGGCCTGCGGAGCGCCGGTAGGACCGGGACTTGTCCCGGCACAGCGCGAAGAAGCAGGAAGCCACGGAATCCCCACCCGAACCTGTGCCGAGGATTCTGGCCGTCCCTGCCGGTTGCTGTGCCGCTACGCCTCGGGGTCAGGTCGACGGCGGCAGCGGTGAGCTGACGGTACGGCTGCGCGAGCAGGACGGGACCGTGCTGTTCACGAAGGTGCTGCAGCCGGGGCGGGTGGGGCAGTAGGAGCACGCACGGCAGTAATCGTCCAGGAGTAAACAAAAGGGGCGGAACGCAACTTAACCCTTCGGTCACAGTCCGTTCGTGATCACGCAACACCGCTGGCGCATGGTGGCTGCATGACTCGACAGATAGCTGAGGGAACTCCTGTGACGGACGGCGACAACCCGGTACGCCGGTGGCGGCGAGACGTCGTCGAACTCGCCGCCCTGCTGCGCACATGGTGGGCAAGCCGCCACGGTCACGCACCGCCGGGCGCCACCGACGCGGCTACCGACACCGGCGCGAGTGTGCTGTGGCGGATGCGGACGACGGTGCGGGACCAGCCGGGATCGCTCGCCTCGCTGTGCATCGCCCTCGCCGAGCGACGTATCGACATTCTCAGCCTCCAGACGCATCCTCTGGCCCGGGGCACGGTCGACGAGTTCCTGTTGCGCGCCCCCGGTGACCTCGCCGCCGCCGAGATCTCCGGGTCGGTGTCCCAGGCGGGCGGCCAGGGGACGTGGATCGAGCGGGCCGACGCCCACGATCTCGTCGACGCGCCGACCCGTGTCCTGGGCCTGGCCACCCGTACGGCCCTGGACGCGGCCGAACTGCCACTCGCGCTGCGCCAGTTGCTCGGACGGTGCACGATCCGTTCGCTGCCCGGCGGTGATGTGGCGGCCCGGGACGGCGTACCGGTCGAGGGCGCTCTCGACGAGACGGACACGGTGATGCGGCTGCGCGCGCCGGAAGGCGGAGTGATCACCGTGGAGCGGCCGTATCTGCCGTTCACCCCGACCGAGTTCGCCCGGGCGCGGGCGCTGGTGGAGCTGGACGCGCGGCTCGGTCCCCGCGTCCCGCACGGCCAGGACGTGCTGACGCTGCCGCAGGGCAACGCCATCACCGTACGGCGTGCCGACGCGCGCGACCTGGACGCGGCGAAGGCGATGCACGAGCGCTGCTCGCCGCGCACCCTCTCGCTCCGCTACCACGGCCCGATGGGCGACGCCGACCGCTACCTGGGCCACCTGCTCAGCCCGCGCTACGGCCGCACACTCGCCGTACAGACCGCGTCGGGGCGGGTGGTCGGCCTCGGCCACCTCCTCTGGGACGGCGACGAGACCGAGATCGCGCTGCTCGTCGAGGACGAGTGGCAGCGGCGCGGCGTCGGCGCCGAACTCCTGCGCCGACTGGTGTCGATGGCCCGTGAGGCGAACTGCGAGCACGTGTACGCCGTCACGCAGTCCTCCAACACCGGGATGGTCGCCGCGATGCGCGGCCTCGGCCTCCCCCTCGACTACCAGATCGAGGAGGGCACCCTCGTCATCACGGCCCGCCTGGACACGACCCCGGTCGCCGCCACTAGGCCGTACGACCACAGCACGCGGGACTGATTCTTCTGTTGCGATCCCCTCTACTGATCGCTCACGCGACCGGCCCGGCGGCTTCCGCCGGGCCGGTCGCGCGTTCCGGCGGGAATCGACGTGACGTCGACCGCCGTCGCATACGAGGATGAGTGCATGTCAGACATCAAGAACCCGCTGCCCCGCGAGGTCGCCGACACCTACGTCGACGACCTCATCGCCCTCGACCCGGTCACCGGTACGTACCTCGGCGTGAAGGAGAGTTCGAGCAGGCTTCCGGACACCTCGCCCGCCGGCCAGGACGCCCTGGCGGCGCTGGCGCGGACGACGCTGGCCCGGCTCGACGAGGCGGAGAAGCGGCCCGGCGCGGACAGTGACATCGAGCGGCGCTGCGGGCGGCTCCTACGCGAGCGGCTCACCGCCGAACTCGCCGTGCACGAGGCCGGCGAGGGCCTGCGCGCCGTCGGCAACATGCACACGGCCGCGCACTCGGTGCGCGAGGTGTTCACCGTGACGCCGACGGAGACGGACGAGGACTGGGCGGCGGTCGCGGAGCGGCTGCGCGCGGTCCCGGCCGCCCTGCTGGGCTACCGGGAGAGCCTGACCCTGGGCCTGGAACGCGAGCTGTACGCGGGTCCGCGCCCCACCGCCACCTTCATCGGGCAGCTCGGCGAGTGGTCCGACCTGGACGGCAAGGGCGTCGGCTGGTTCGCGGACTTCGCGTCGGCCGGCCCCGAGGCGCTGCGCACCGAGCTGGACGAGGCGGCCCGGGGAGCGGACGCGGCTGTCGTCGAACTGCGGGACTGGATGCGGGAGGTGTACGCGCCGGCCGTCGAGGGCGCGCCGAACACGGTGGGGCGTGAGCGGTACGCGCGCTGGTCGCGTTACTGGAACGGCACGGATCTGGACCTGGACGAGGCGTACGCGTACGGCTGGGCCGAGTACCACCGGCTCCTCGGTGACATGAAGCAGGAGGCCGAGAACGTTCTGCCCGGCGCCGGGACGCCGTGGGTGGCGCTGGCCCATCTCGACGAGCACGGCAAGCACATCGAGGGCGTCGACGAGGTCCGCGAGTGGCTCCAGGGCCTGATGGACCAGGCCATCGAGGCGCTGGACGGCACGCACTTCGAGCTCGCCGAGCGGGTGAAGAAGGTGGAGTCCCGTATCGCGCCCCCCGGCAGTGCGGCGGCGCCGTACTACATGTCCCCGTCGGAGGACTTCTCCCGTCCGGGCACCACCTGGCTGCCGACGATGGGCCAGACCCGCTTCCCCGTGTACGACCTGGTCTCGACCTGGTACCACGAGGGTGTCCCCGGCCACCATCTCCAGCTCGCGCAGTGGGTGCACGTCGCCGAGAACCTGTCTCGCTACCAGGCCACCGTCGGCGGCGTCAGCGCCAACTGCGAGGGCTGGGCCCTGTACGCGGAACGTCTCATGGACGAGCTGGGCTATCTCACGGACGCCGAACAGCGCCTCGGCTACCTCGACGCGCAGATGATGCGGGCGGCCCGGGTCATCGTCGACATCGGAATGCACCTGGAGCTGGAGATCCCCGCGGACTCCCCGTTCCACCCCGGTGAGCGCTGGACGCCGGAACTGGCGCAGGAGTTCTTCGGCGCCCACAGCAGCCGTCCCGCGGACTTCGTGGAGAGCGAACTGACGCGCTATCTGACCATCCCCGGCCAGGCGATCGGCTACAAGCTGGGCGAACGGGCATGGCTGCTGGGCCGCGAGAACGCCCAGCGCCGCCACGGCGACGCCTTCGACGCGAAGGCCTGGCACATGGCCGCGCTGTCGCAGGGCTCACTGGGACTGGACGACCTGGTGGACGAGCTGTCCCGGCTCTGACCCGGGCCGCCGGAATCAACTCGGCGGTGGGATACGGGAGTTAAGAGGGCCGGGGGCCGGGGGTTCGGGGGTTCACCCCGCATCCCCGGCCCCTGCCCGTACTCCTACCCGTACCCCTGCTCCCGCCCGCTCGGTCAGACCGACAGCCGCCGCAGCTGTACGAGGCCCACCCACGTCTCCGGTCCCGGCTCCACGTACGCCGCCCGCACCGCGTATCGTCCCGGCGCCAGCTCGACCCGCAGGTGGTCGGTCCGGTCGGTCTCCTTGCCGGGCCAGGCGGAGTCGAAGAGGAGGACGTCTCCCGGTGTCTCCCACGCCCGGTCCGGCTCCCACTCGGCCGCGGCGAGCGCTGCCGGGACGCAGGCCAGCACCTCCGCCTCGGAATCGGCGGCGCACCACCGTACGAAGGTGTCGTGCTCCGGCAGGAACGCGGTCGAGGCGGGTTCGCCGCCGAGGACGAGAGCTGTGGTGTCGCCGACGGGCACGAAGCCGATGAGGCCGTCCACTTCACAGGCCCGGTCGTAGTCCGTCGACAACTCGTCGCCGTCCGCCCCCGCCCAGAACGGCAGCACCGCTTCCGGTACCGCGATGAGCGGTCCGCCACCCGACTCCACCCACTCAACTGCCATGCGCAGCAACCTACACGCTGTACGCGCGAGTAAATTCGCTGTCGGTCGGCCCTCCCCGTGGGCCACCCTCAGTTCCATGAACGCCCGAACTCTCTTTCTCTCCCCGCGCGTCACCGCGACGGGACACGCACTGGCCGACGCGGCACGTCGGCGCGGTATGCGTACCGAGGTCCTGCGCGAGTGGCGCGTGCCCGAGGAGTGGGGAGCGGCCGAGGGCGCGACGCTGTACGCCGGGCCGTTGTTCGCGGACGCGGTGGCCGCCGGGCTGGGGCTCGGGCTGCTGGAGGCGCCGCCGGACTGGCTTGCCCGGCTGCCGTACGAACTCACGCACAGGGAGATCGAGTTCAGCACCGTCGCCGAGGCCCGGCAGCTGCGGCGGCCCGCCTTCGTGAAGCCGCCCAACGACAAGAGCTTCCCCGCGCGCGTCTATCCGGACGGAAGCCGCCTGCCGGGTCCCGATGCGGTCGACGACAGCACCCCGGTGCTGGTGAGCGACATCGTGACGTTCGACGTGGAGTACCGGCTTTTCCTGCTGGACGGTGAAGTCCGCACCGGCAGCCGCTACTTGGCCCAGGGTGAGCTGGATGCCGTCCCGCTCGACGAGGACCCTCGGCGCGCGGAGGTACTGGCCTTCGCGGGGCGCCTCGCGTCCCCGACCCTGCCGAGTGCCGTGGTCGTGGACGTCGGGCTGCTGGCGGGGGGCTCGGAATGGGCGGTCGTCGAGGCCAACGCGGCCTGGGCGAGCGGGCATTACGCCTGCGATCCGGCTGCCGCCCTCGATGTCGTCCTCCATGCCGCCCGCCCGGAAGGGGAGTTCGGCCCGGCGGACCGTGCCTTTCTGCGCCCGCTGCCCGAAGTCGTCTGAGACTAGGGCCGGTTGAGTCCGGGGCGGGACTGCGGTCGGCGTTTGCTTCAGCAGCCGCAGTCCGCCGTGCCCACCGGCGCCGTCAGCGCGTCGGTGGCGCGGCGGTCCCGGCCCTCCCAGGTCTCGAACTCGAAGCCCTCGCGTACCCAGTACTCGAAGCCGCCGAGCATCTCCTTGACCTGGTAACCGAGCCGGGCGAGGGCGAGAGCGGCCCGGGTCGCCCCGTTGCAGCCGGGTCCCCAGCAGTACGTCACCACCGGTACGGAGCTGTCGAGCAGCCCGGCGGCCCGCTCGGGGATCAGGGCCGTCGGCAGATGGAGGGCGCCCGGGATGTGGCCCTGGTCCCAGGACTCGGTGGAGCGTGAGTCGACGACCACGAAACCGGGGTCGCCGTCGGCCGCGAGTGCGGCGGCCACGTCGGACACGTCGGCGTGGAAGGCGAGGCTCGCACCGAAGTAGGCGGCGGCGTCGGCCGGGGAGGCCGCGGCGACGCGCAGGACGGGGTTGACGAGGTTGGTGAGGTTGGTGAGGGGGGTGCTGACGCTCATGAGCCGGCCTTTCCCTGGGAGAGGGAGCCCGGGGCGGGACTCCGTGGCAAGAAATCTACGGCTGTCGATCACCTCACCTGAAGGAGTGATCAACGGGCTTCTTCTTGATCGACCGGGGATTCCCCTGCTATTCCTCGGGCATGAGCATGTTTTCCCCGGACGCCACCGACTGGCGCATCCTCGACGTCCTCCAGCGGGACGGCCGCGCCAGTTTCGCCGAACTGGCGCGCGCCGTGGCGATGTCCCCGAGCGCGGTCACCGAGCGGGTGCGGCGGCTGGAGGAGGCCGGTGTCATCCAGGGGTACGCGGCGGTCGTCGACCCGGAGCGGCTCGGCCTGCCGATTCTCGCCTTCGTCCGGCTCAGATACCCGACCGGCAACTACAAGCCGTTCCACGACCTGGTCGCCGTGACGCCGGAGATCCTGGAGACGCATCACGTCACGGGCGACGACTGTTTCGTCATCAAGGTCGTCGCGCGGTCGATGCGCCATCTGGAGGAGGTGTCGGGCAAGATCGGCGCGCTGGGCTCGGTGACCACGAGCGTCGTCTACTCCTCACCGCTCCCCCGCCGCCCCGTGGCGGCCAGCGAGTGACCGAGCGCCACCTGCCGAGCGTCAGCGACCGTTCGCCCGGGCGGCCTCACTCACCGCCCCGCTGCCGCACCACCGACCCCGATCTCCCCTTCACCACCTCCAGTTGGGCGTGGATCCGCCGCCGCAGGTCCGGCACATGGCTGACGATGCCGACGCTGCGGTCGCGCTCACGCAGGGAGTCGAGGACGTCGAGGACCTCGTCCAGCGTCTGGTCGTCGAGGCTGCCGAAGCCCTCGTCGATGAAGAGGGTGTCGAGGCGGACCCCGCCTGCCTCGTCCGTGACGACGTCCGCGAGACCGAGGGCGAGGGCGAGCGAGGCGAAGAACGTCTCCCCGCCTGACAGGGTCGCCGTGTCCCGCTCGCGGCCGGTCCAGGCGTCGACGACATGCAGCCCGAGGCCGCTGCGACCCCGCCCGGCCCGGTCGTCGGAGTGGACGAGGGTGTAGCGGCCGGACGACATGAGCCGCAGCCGTGCCGTCGCGGCGGCGGCCACCTGTTCCAGGCGGGCCGCGAGGACGTACGACTCCAGCCGCATCCGGCGTTCGTTGTCCGCCGAGGTGCCCGCGGTGAGGGTGGCGAGGCGGGCCACCCGGTCGTGGGCGGCCCGCAGCGGCGCGAGCCGGCGTACCGCCGTGGCCGAACGGGCGGACAGGCGGTCGAGTTCGGTGCAGCGGCTCGCGGCGGCGTCGCGTGCGGAGGCGGCCTGCCGCAGCCGCCGGGCCGCGTCCGAGGCGGCCTGTTCCGCGCCCGCGAGGTCGGCGGGCGGCCGCTGCGCGGCGGCCACCGTGTCGGGCTCGGCGAGGGCGGCCCGTACGGCGGCCTCCTCGGACTGCCAGGCGTCCAGCCGCCGTTGCAGTTCGCGATGCGCCGCGTCGTCCAGAAGGGCGTCCGCCGCCGCGCGCGGTGTCTCGAAACCGGCACGGTAGGCGGCGTCGGCGAGACGGGCGTCGGCGTCCTTGAGTCGCTGGGCGGTGTCCTCGGCGGCACGCGCCGCCTCGCCCGCCTCGGTGAGCAGCGCGGTCTGTCGCTCCAGCTGCGCGGCTCGCGCGGCGACGCTCTCGGCGTCGCCTCGGACCTGCGCCAACTCCTCGTCCAGGGTGGCCCGTTCGCCGTCGAGCGTGTCCCGGCGGGCGACCCTGGACGCGGTTCTGAGCGCCGCCTCCTGCTGGGCGGCGCTGCGGCGCTCGCGCTCCTGCTCGGCCCGGCGCAGTTCCTCGTGTGCGTCGTGCAGCCCGGAAGCACTCCGCCGGGCCACGTCGTAGCGCCGCTCCAACTCCTCGGTCTGCTCGGCGAGTTGATCGGTGGGCGCGTCCCCGGCCTCGGCGGTGGCGGCCGCCAGTGCCTCGCGTACGAGGCCCAGCCCGCGTTCGTCCTCGGTGCGCCGCTCGTCGGCCCGCTGGTAGGCGGCGAGCGCCCGCTCCTCCGCCTCCCGGTCGACGTGCCCGTCGATCTTCCGTGCGGGCGCGGGGTGTTCGGTGGCTCCGCAGACGGCGCAGGGTTCGCCGTCGCTCAGGCCCGCGGCCAGTTCGGCGGCGATGCCGTTCAGCCGCTGTTCCTTGAGGTCGAGCCAGTGCGCCCTGGCCTCCGTGGCCCGCTCGCGCGAGGCCAGCACACGGGTCTGCGCCTCGTCCGTGTCGCGGGCGAACGCGTCGCGTTGGCGGGCGGCCCTGAGCCGGTTCTGGGCGGGTTCCCGCTGGACGGCGAGCTGTTCGGCCCGGGTGGCGGCTTCCTGGGCCGCCTCGATGCGGGTCTGGAGGCCCGCCCTGGTCGTCTCCCACTCGCCGAGCCAGGTCTCGGCGTCGTGCAGGACGTCCTCGTCGGCGCGCTCCTGCCGGTCCAGGACGGCGCGCTCGGCGACGAGTCGCTCCAGCCGCTGTTCGGCGCGGCGGGCGGATTCGAGCCCGCCCAGCTCCTCGGCGGTCCGGCGTGCGGCGGCGGCCAGTCCACCGGCGCCGGCGTCCGCGAAGCCGTCCGGCAGCAGGGCACGCGTGCGTGTCTCGGCGCCGGCCGCGCGCCGATGCTCGGTCTCGACGGCCTCCCGCAGCTCCAACGTGGGCGCCACGGCCTCGGCCTTGCGGGCGCGCTCCATCCGCGCCCGGTCCTCCCGGTGGGCGTCCGCACGCTCCTCCAGCCGGCCGGCCCGCTCCCGCGCCTCGGCGAACCGGCCCTGCAGCCGCGCCACTTCGCGTATGTCGGCCAGCGCCCGGTCGGCGGTGTGCTGCGCGGACTCGGCGGTGGCCCGGGCGCAGTGAGCGATGGTGAGCAGCTCACGCGCGGTGCAGCGGGCGACGGCGGCGGCGCCCATGATGGCCTCGGCCAGCCCCGGTTCACCCGGCGCGAGGCCGGGCAGTTCCATGGCGTCCCCGGCGGCCTGGTGCATACGGTGGGCGTCGGCCAGCAACTCCGCGTCCCCCTCCCGCACTTCGGCCTCGGCGGCACGGCGGCGGTCCGCGAGGCGTTTCTCGACCTCGGCGAAGCGGTGGGTGTCGAAGAGGCGGCCGAGCAGCCTGCCGCGTGCCTCGGCGTCGGCACGCAGGAAGCGGGCGAAGTCGCCCTGCGGCAGCAGCACGACCTGGCAGAACTGCTCGCGGCTCATCCCGAGCAGCTGGGTGATCTCCTCGCCGATCTCCTGGTGGGAGCGGCTGAGGTCCTTCCAGGCACCGGCCGAGGCGTCGTACTCGCGCAGCCAGCTCTGGGCCTTGTCGACCGTCGTACCTGAGCGACCGCGCTTCTTGGGGCGCTCCCAGGGCGGCTGCCGGGTGAGCTCCAACCGGCGTCCGGCGACGGTGAGTTCGAGGGTGACCTCGGTGCGGGTGCCGGCCTCTGCGTGGTCGCTGCGCAGCGAGCCGCCCTGGCGGGCGCCGGGCACCGAGCCGTACAGCGCGTAGCAGACGGCGTCCAGGACCGAGGTCTTGCCCGCGCCCGTCGGGCCGTGCAGGAGGAAGAGCCCGGCGGCGGACAGCTCGCCGAAGTCGACTCGCTGGGCGCCGCCGAAGGGGCCGAACGCGGTGATGTCCAACCGGTGCAGCCTCATCGGGCTCCCTCCGTGTCCGTACTCCTGGGGTCCCTAATCCGGCCGTCCGTGCTCATGGCGTCCGTAGTCATGGTGTCCGTGCTCCTGTGAGCGCTCCTCACCCGGCCACCTCCCGGACCGTCTCGTCGGCCCGCACCGCGTCGAACGCCTCGCGCAGCACGCCCCGTTCGTGCTCGTCGGCTCCTGCGCCCCGCACATGCAGGACGAAGT
Source organism: Streptomyces sp. B21-083 (assembly GCF_036898825.1). Lineage (GTDB taxonomy): Bacteria > Actinomycetota > Actinomycetes > Streptomycetales > Streptomycetaceae > Streptomyces. The sequence continues at coordinate 1,466,505 of NZ_JARUND010000002.1, forward strand.
CCTCCGCGATCTCCTGATCGCCGCGCCCCGCCAGGCGCCGTGCGTACGTCACATCCGGGTCCCCCGGTGAGCGCTCCGGATCGAAGGTGAGGCTGAGGGTGTGCGGGAACCGTTCCGTGAGCCGGGCCATGGGGTCCGCCGGGCGCACCGCGTCGGTGAGGGTCGCCTCGACCCACGCGTCCTCGTGGCGGGCGAGGTCCGGATCGGCGAGCAGTTCCTCCAGCGCCCCCCGGATACGGGCGAGCGGGCGCGGCACCGGGCAGTCGAGGCGCTCCGCGGTGAGCGAGCCGTCGCCCGCCAGGTCGATCAGCCACATGCTCTTGCGGTGGCCGGCCTCCGAGAAGGAGTACGGCAGCGGGGAGCCCGAGTAGCGCACGCGCCCGGTGATGGTCTGGCAGCCGTGCAGATGGCCCAGCGCCACATAGTCGACGCCGTCGAACACCCCGGAGGGCACGGCGGCGACCCCTCCGACGGTGATGTCCCGCTCGCTGTCGCTGGCCTCGCCGCCGGTGACGAAGGCATGGGCGAGGACGACGGAACGGGTGCCCTCCGCGCGCGTGGCGAGGTCGGCGCGGACCCGGTCCATGGCGGCGGCGAGGACGCTCTCGTGGCCGGCCTTCTCCACCCCGAACTCGTCCTTCACCAGCGCCGGTTCGAGATACGGCAGTCCGTAGAAGGCGACGTCGCCGAAGGTGTCGCGGAGGACCACCGGAGTGCCGGCGGCCGATGGGTCGGTGCGCAGGTGGATGCCGGCGCGGTCGATGAGACCTGCGCCGACGCCGAGACGGCGGGCCGAATCATGGTTCCCGGAGATCATCACCGTAGGCACACCGAGGTCGGCGAGCCGGTGCAGGGCGTCGTCGAAGAGCTCGACCGCGGCCAGCGGGGGCACCGCCCGGTCGTACACATCGCCCGACACCACCACCGCGTCCACCTCGCGTTCCCGCGCGACGGAGACGAGATGGCCGATGAACTCGGCCTGCGCCCCGAGCATGTTGACCCGGTGGAAGGCGCGGCCGAGATGCCAGTCGGACGTGTGCAGCAGTCTCATGATCCCCACAACCTACCCGCCGGGTCTGACATCACGGGTGGTTACTCCCGTATCGGCCCGATGTGCGGCCCCGGAGGGCGTCGTGGCGCTCACGCGTCCCCGTAGGCCTCTCCGCCGAGTTCGAACCCGGCCGTTCCCGCCGTCACGTCCGCCAGCCACGCGCGGAAGGCGTCCACATCGGCGTCCGGCAGCCCGATCTCGATCGTGACGGCCTCGCCGTACTGCACGTCACGCACCTCACGTCCGGTGGACCGCAGGTCGTTCTCGACCTTTCCGGCCCGCTGGTGGTCGACGGTCACCGTGGCCAGCCGGAAACGGCGGCGGGTGCGGGTGCCGAGTACGTCGAGGGCTTCGCCGACCGCTCCCCCGTAGGCCCGGATCAGGCCTCCCGCGCCCAGTTTGACGCCGCCGTAGTAGCGGGTGACGACGGCGACGACGTACCGCATGTCGCGGCGCAGCAGCATCTGGAGCATGGGGACGCCCGCGGTGCCGCCCGGTTCGCCGTCGTCGCTCGCCCGCTGGACGGAGGCGTCGGCGCCGATGACGTACGCGTAGCAGTTGTGGGTGGCGTCGGCGTTCTCCTTGCGGACGGCGGCGACGAACTCCTGGGCCTCCTGTTCGGTGGCCGCCGGGGCGAGGGCGCACAGGAAGCGGGAACGGTTGACCTCGGTCTCGTGCACGCCCGCCCGGGCGACCGTGCGGTACTCGTCCGGCATCCGGCCACCCTACGGGGGCAGACGTGGTGGATACTCACTCCTCGCTGCCAAAAAGCCGCAGGCCACGCCGTATGCGCAGAGAAGCAATAAAGAAGCAACAAAGAAGCAAACGGCACCCAAAGAAGACACCAAGGAGATCACCGCATGACCGGCGTCGAGATGGATCGCACGGCCGGCGCCGGGCCCTCCGGCCGGAGGCCCTCCGCGTCCGTGCCGTCGGCGCCCCGCTGGCGGGCCTGGCTGCTGGAGGGGCTCAGCGAGCAGTCGGCCCGGCATCCGGGGCCGCACGCCACTCCGGCCGAGGACCAGCAGGGCCACCGGTGGTGGCGGGTCATGTGCCTGACCGGCGTCGACTACTTCTCGACGCTCGGCTACCAGCCGGGCATCGCCGCCCTCGCGGCCGGTCTCCTCTCGCCGCTCGCCACCCTCGTGCTGATCGCTCTGACGCTGCTCGGCGCGCTGCCGGTCTACCGCCGCGTCGCACGGGAGAGTCCGCACGGCGAGGGGTCGATCGCCATGCTCGAGCGGCTGCTGCCCTGGTGGTCAGGGAAGATCTTCGTGCTCGTGCTGCTCGGTTTCGCAGCCACGGACTTCATGATCACGATCACCCTGTCGGCGGCGGACGCGTCCGCGCATGTCGTGGAGAATCCTTTCGCCCCGCACTGGACGCACGGCGGGAACGTGTGGATCACGCTCGTCCTGGTCCTCGGCCTCGGCGCGGTCTTCCTGAAGGGCTTCAAGGAGGCCATGGGCATCGCCGTGGCGCTCGTGGGCGCCTATCTCACCCTCAATGTCGTCGTCCTCGCCGTCTCCGCCTGGGAAATGTTCAGCCACCCCGTCAGGATCGGCGACTGGACGGACGCGATGACCGCGGAGCACTCCTCTCCGCTCGCGATGATCGGCGTGGCACTGCTCGTCTTCCCGAAGCTGGCGCTCGGCATGTCCGGCTTCGAGACGGGCGTGGCGGTGATGCCACAGGTCAAGGGCGACGCGACGGACACCTATGCACGTCCCGAGGGACGGATCCGGGAGACCCGCAGGCTGCTCACCACTGCTGCCGTGATCATGAGCTGCTTCCTGCTGCTGTCCAGTCTGGCCACGACGATCCTGATCCCGCAGTCCGCCTTCAAGAGCGGTGGCCCGGCGAACGGGCGCGCGCTCGCCTATCTCGCGCACGAGCACCTGGGCGAGGCGTTCGGCACGGTCTACGACATCTCGACCATCGCGATCCTCTGGTTCGCGGGTGCCTCCGCGCTCGCCGGCCTGCTGAACCTCGTACCGCGCTATCTGCCCCGCTACGGCATGGCGCCCGAATGGACGCGGGCCGTCCGGCCCTTGGTGCTGGTGTTCATGGCGGCGGCGGTGTTCATCACCCTCTGGTTCAACGCGAACGTCGACGACCAGAGCGGCGCCTACGCGACCGGTGTGCTGGTGCTGATGCTGTCCGCGGCGTTCGCGTCGGCGGTCGCCGTGCACCAGCGCGGCAACCGGGCCGCCACGATCGGCTTCGGCGTGATCACCGCGGTGTTCGCGTACACCCTGGTCACGAACGTGATCGAGCGGCCCGACGGCATCAAGATCGCGATGATCTTCATCCTGGCGATCCTCGTCCTGTCGTTCGCGTCACGGGTGCGCCGCGCCTTCGAACTGCGGGCCGCGGAAGTGACGTTCGACGAGACCGCCGTGCGCATCATCGACGAGGCGGCGGCCAGCGGCCCGCTTCTCCTGGTGGCGAACGAGCCGCAGGAGCACAGCACCCGGGAGTACCGCGCCAAGGAACACAGCCAGCGCGAACAGACCCACATCCCGGACGGCCGTCCCGTGCTGTTCCTTGAGGTGTTCGTGCGGGACTCCTCCGACTTCACGGCCGATCTCGCCGTACGCGGCGACGAGAAGCACGGGGCGCGTCGGCTGCGGGTGGAGGGCGCAACCGTGCCGAACACCATCGCGGCGGTGCTGATGCAGCTGCGCGACCGCACCGGACAGGTTCCGCACGCCTATTTCAACTGGACCGAGGGCAACCCCTTCAGCCATCTGGTCCGCTTCCTGATCTTCGGCCACGGCGAGGTGGCCCCGGTCACCCGCGAGGTCCTGCGCCGCGCCGAACCGGACCTCGACCGCCGTCCGCGCGTCCACGTGGGCTGACCGGGACGGTCAGCGGGGTGCCGTCCCGCGCGGCACGGTCATGCCCGTGAGCAGGGCCGTACCGGGCGCGAGGTCGCGCCAACTGTCGCCGTGCCAGGCCAGGACGGCGATCGCGGAGGTCGGAAACTTCGTCCGTACGTCGTCCAGCGCGTCACCGAGCGCGTCCCCGGCCAGCTCCAGCACCAGTTCCTCCAGGCCGGGGTTGTGGCCGACCAGCAACAACGTCCCGACCCCGGCGGGGACTTCACCGACGACGGCCAGCAACTCCGGTACGTCCGCCCCGTACAGCCTCGGCTCGTGCCGGACCCTGGGCGGGGTGCCCCACTCGGCCGACGCCAACTCCCAGGTACGGCGGGCTCGTTCGGCCGTGGAGCACAGGACGAGGTCGGGCAGGCAGTCGGCCTCGGCCAGTGCGCGTCCGACGACCGGGGCGTCCCGCAGACCGCGCGGCCCGAGGGGGCGGTCATGGTCGTCGACACCGATGGGCCAGGCCGACTTGGCGTGCCGCAGGACGACCAACCGGCGCAGCGGGCCCGCACTGTGGCGGGTGGTCACGTCAACGACCCGATCTCGCGGGTGAGTTCGAGGCCGAGGATACGGTCGGCGTAGGCGTACGTCTCGAAGCGGGCCCCGTCCGGCAGCCCGTCGAGGATCTCGACGCGGCGCAGGACGTCCAGTACGGCGGGCGTGTCCAGGTCGTCGTCCCAGGCGGCGCGCAGTTCCTGGCGTACCTCCTCGGGCACCGGCCGGGACGGCTGCCGCGCCCAACCGGCGACCGATCGGCGCCAGTGCGCGAGTGTGCTCCCCGCGTCGGCCACAGCCGCCGGGGTCAGGTCGACGGGCTCGGAGCGAGGGTGGGTGAGCAGGGCCAGGCGGAGGGTGGCGGGGTCGATGTCTCCGGGGTGGGTATCTCCCGGGCCGGTCGTGGAGTCGGCGGGAGCGACGTCGAGCCGGACGCCGTCCGCTGTCCGGTCGCCGCGGCTCACCACATGGATCACCTGGGACTGAGCCGGCTCCGGTCCGACATCTCTCCGGTCCTCGAAAGGCCGGATGCCGAGAGCCGCGGCACCCGCACGGAGTTCGGCCACCCGTTCAGCGCCGGCCAGCACGGGCCACACGGGGGTGCCGCCGAGTTCCAGGGCGCGGACGAGGACGTCGGCGACCAGGAGCACGCGCAGGGCTGTGGTGCCGAAGCCCGGCGCATGCGCCTCGACACGGGTCAGGGCCCGGCGGGCCGGGGCGGCGACGACGGACTCGCCGGTTCGGGCGTCAGAGATGCGAAGCACGGTGCCGAGCGTAACGCTCCGCTGGATCGGCGGTTGGTTTCGGCTTGGGTCGGTGTTGTTGTCGCACAGTTCCTCGCGGCCCCTACAGGGGGTCCACGGCGGGTCACAGGGGGTTCATTCGGCTCACGGTCGGTGGGGGCTGGTCGCGCGGTTCCTCGCGCCCCTTCGGGGGCGCCGGTGTCTCGGTGGGGCGGACGCCTTTCGCGCAGCTTACGAAGGTACGTCGGTCGATGCCCGCGACGGCGGCGATGTCGTCGACCGTCGTGGCGTCGAAAACGTAGGCGTTCGAGAGCAACCCGCGAGGTCACCCAAGGTCGGCCCGTACGGGTCTCCCCTTTCTGGCCCTCACCATCCGCCCGGTATTCCGCGGACCGGACCTTCGCCGCTCCGCCCGCCACGCTCCCCCGGCGCCAACGACGGGGAATCACCGCAGCCCAGCCGCTGTTGTCACGCACAACAGCGGCTGTTCGAATCCCAAGGAGGCCGGGCGTGTACGGCGACCCAGCGACGATCCGCAAGATCCTGACCGAGCGCGGCGACACCTGGGCGGTCGTGGGCCTGTCGACGAACCCGCAGCGGGCTGCCTACCGGGTGGCCGAGGTCCTCCAGCGCCACGGCAAGCGGATCGTCCCCGTCCACCCGAAGGCCGAGACGGTCCACGGCGAGCAGGGCTACGCCTCGCTGGCCGACATCCCCTTCGACGTCGATGTCGTCGACGTCTTCGTGAACAGCGCCCTCGCCGGTCAGGTCGCCGACGAGGCCACCGCCATCGGCGCCAAGGCCGTCTGGTTCCAGCTCGACGTCATCGACGAAGCCGCGTACGACCGTACCCGGGCCGCCGGCCTCGACATGGTCATGGACCGCTGCCCGGCCATCGAGCTGCCCCACCTCGGCTGACCCTCGAACACTCGCCGGTTTCCGGCAGCCTCACTGTGCCGGACCACCACCGGACCGCCCCCGCCGACGCAGCAGCAGAAGTCCGCCCGCGAGAGCGGTGATGCCGGTGGCGGCGGTCCAGGCGACGACGTCCGTGGAACCGGTGGCGGCGAGGTCCTCGCCCTTACCGCCCTGGGGAGTCGCACCGGCCGAAGGCGACGCGCCCGCCCCGCCGCCCGGCGCGCCCTGACCGTCGCCGCTCGGGCCACTGGCACTCGCGCCGGGGCTGAGACCAGGGTTGGAGCCGGTGTTGGTTCCCGCGCTCTCGATCGCCCTGTCGCGGGTGAACGCCAGTGTCCCGAAGCCGAGTTGGTCGTAACCTCCGCTGTTGGGGCCGTAGTCACCGCCGCCGCCCTCAGGGGACGCCTGGGCGGCGACGCGGGTCAGGTAGGTCGCCGACAGGCCTCGGCGCTTGGTGTAGTGGTTGGCGATCATGGCCCAGATCGGGCGGGTCATCGCCGGGTCCACACCGGCGGCCCGGGTCGCGCTCGCGCTGCCGGACCAGCCGCCCACCGCACCCTTCCTGCGGGTGTTCGCCGTGTAGGGCACCTCGCCACCCATGCTCCACCTGGCCACGTACTGGGCGCCCTTGAGGAAGCGGCTGTCGTCGTAGCCGTAGAGGTCGATGCCCTGGTTCCAGGCCATCTCACAGACCGTGCCCATCAGGCCGACGCCGAGCAGCGCGTGCCCCTGGTCGCGGCCCGCCTCGACCCACTCGCCGAGCCCCTGGTCGTCGTACACGACCGGGATGGCGTTCTTGACCGAGCCCATGCCGGCGCCGTGCTTGAAGTACTCGACGGCCCGGTCGATCTTGGCGCGGTCGTCGCACAGGATGCCGACGGCCAGGACACAGGCGATGGCCGTGAGGTCCCAGTTGGCCCAGTAGTTGGTGATGACGGCGCCGTTGTGGTTGGCCAGGAAGTCCTCGCTGAGCGGGTAAAAGACGTCCAGCATCATCTTCTGGAAGCGGGCGAGGTCGAAGTCGACGTGGTCGCGGACGAGTTCGGCCGCGTTGGCGAACTGGTAGCCGTACAGACCCGCCGCGAGGAACCGGTCGGCAGACCCCGCCACCTCGGTCAGCCTGGCCGACCAGGCGTTCAGGATCGCGACGGCGGTGTCCCCGTACACGCTCTCACCGGTGACATGCCATCGCAGGGCGTTCTGGTAGGCGGCGTGGATGTCGTTGTAGAGGATCACGTAGTTCTGCGGCGAGCCTGAGCCCCGGTAGACCGTGGCCTGCGGGTTGGCCGTCCAGCCGCTCTGCGCATGGCGGTTGGCGGCCAGCCGCGTGAAGCCCGCCGTGTACGGCGCGGCCCCGGCCTTCACCTTCTTCGCCATCCGGTCCAGATCCGTCCGGGTGTGCAGCATGCCCGGGTGGACGAGACTCGCGCCGGCCGCTGTGGCCTGGGGGGCGGCGAGGGTCGTACCGATGGCTACGGCGCCCGCTGTCGCGCCGGTGAACTTCAGCATGCCGCGACGGCTGATCTCTGTGTTCAAAGCTCCGGTCCTTGGCTCTGGGGGGGGTGAGGTGCTCTCGGAGATACGGAGAGGAGATACGGACAGGAGACGCGCCCCAGGACCGCCGATAACGAAAAGTGTGGGTTACCCGACCAGGGCGGGCGGTCGACATAATGCACAAGTGACTTGCGCCTCACCGCCCCCCGGCCCCACGCCCAACTCCCCCTCCGCTAGGCGGTTCCCGGTGGTGATCGTGGGCGCCGGACCCGCCGGACTCGCCGTCGGCAACATCCTGCGGGCAGCCGGCATCGACTGTGTGGTGCTGGAGACGGAGAGCCGGGAGTTCATCGAGCAGCACCCCCGAGCAGGGTTCATCGAGGAGTGGGCGGTACGCGCGCTCCAACAGCGGGGCCTGGCCGACACGTTGCAGGAGCGGGCCGGTACGCACACCAGGTGCGAGTTCCGGTTCGACGGCCGACGCCATCGTTTCGAGTACGCCGAACTGTCAGGCCACCGCCACTTCGCCTATCCCCAGCCGCTGTTGGTGACGGACCTGGTGCGCGAGTACGCCGACGTGCGCGGCGGCGACATCCGTTTCAGCGTGCGGGACGTCCTCGTCCACGACCTCGACACCGACCGGCCCGCCGTGTCCTACGTCTCCGCAGAGACGGGTCAACGGGAGTACGTGCAGGGCGAGTTCATCGCCGGGTGCGACGGAGCACGTGGAGTGACCCGTACGGCGATCCCGGCGGAGCACGCCCGCGTCGCGCGGCACGACTACGGCATCGGCTGGCTGGCCCTCCTCGCCGAGGCACCGCCGTCCAACGACTGCGTCATGTTCGGCATCCATCCGCGCGGCTTCGCCGGGCACATGGCACGGGGGCCCGAGGTCACCCGCTACTACCTGGAGTGCCCGCCCGGGGACGACCCGGAGAACTGGCCGGACAACCGCGTCTGGGCCGAACTCCACGAGCGACTGAGCGCGTTGGGGGCACCCCCGCTCAACGAGGGCCGCCTGATCGAGAAACGCGTCCTCGACATGCACAACTACGTAGTGGAGCCGATGCAGTTCGGGCGGCTCTTCCTTGCCGGTGACGCGGCCCATCTCACCGCTCCCATCGCCGCCAAGGGAATGAATCTCGCCCTGCACGACGCCTTCCTGCTCGGCGACGGACTCGTCGACTACCTCACGAAGGGCGACCCGGACGCCCTCAACGGCTACTCGAAGGCGTGTCTGCGGCGCGTCTGGCAGTACCAGGAGTTCTCCCTGTGGCTGTCCGACATCTACCACGGGGCGTCGTCGGGCGACCCGTTCCGCTCCGGCACCACCCTCGCGCGTCTGCGCCGCATCCTCAACTCCCCGGCGGCGGCAGCGGCGTTCGCCGACGTGTACATCGGCAGGGACGCCGACCACTGACACCGGAGACCACGTCGAGCCGTATCCGACACCGGCTCAGCGGGCCGCATCCACCCGCCGTCAGTTGACGCCCAGTCCGGTCACCACCACGGCTCCCGGAAGCGCGGCGAACGCCTTCCCGGGCACCAGCAGTTTGCCGCGCCGCCGACCGCTGCCGACCAGCACCCAGGGCAGGTCGACAATGGCCGAGTCGACCAACAGGGGCCAGGAGTCCGGGAGTCCGATCGGCGTGATGCCTCCGTACTCCATGCCGCTCTCCCCGACGGCCGTGTCCGTCGGCGCGAACGACGCCTTGCGGGCGCCGAGTTGGCGGCGCACCACCCCGTTCACATCGACCCGGGTGGTCGAGAGGACGAGACACGCGGCGAGGGTGGTCTCGCCGCCACGCTTGCCGGCCACGACCACACAGTTCGCCGACTGTTCGAGCAGCTCCCGCCCGTAGTGCTCCACGAAGACAGCCGTGTCGGCCCGTTCCGGGTCGGTGTCGACGTACAGGACCTGGTCGGCGGGCACATCGCCGGTCCAGTGGCGCACGGCGTCGGCGACCGGGCCGACGAGTTCGCCGAGGCAGTCGGGGGCCGGGGTGGCGGAGTCGAAGTCTCCGATGGGCGCGCGCATGACGGCACGCTAACAGCCTCGGGCAGGCCTTCGGCCGGGCGCCTCAGCTCACCGGCGGGACCGACACCGACATCAGCATCTCCAGCGGTACGGCGCCGTCATTGCCGTATGTGTGGGGGACGTTGGCCTCGAAGGTGGCGCTCGCGCCCGCCGGGACACGGTGTTCGACTCCGTCGACCGTGAGCGTCAGTTCGCCCGCCGTGACATGGAGGATCTCGAAGGTGCCCGCGGGGTGGGGGTCGGACGGGCTGCTGTCGCCGGGCATGAGCCGCCAGTCCCACAGTTCCAGCGGACCCGGCGCCTCGGTGCCCGCCAGGAGCCGGTTGTAGCTGCCCGCGTCGTTGTGCCACAGTCGCACGGCCTGGTCGGCGGGGACGATACGGACCTTCGGGCCCTGTTCGTAGTCGAGCAGGGTCGTGATGCTCACGCCGAGCGCGTCGCCGATCTTCACGACCGTGCCGAGGCTCGGGTTGGTGCGGGCCTGCTCGATCTGGATGAGCATCCCGCGGCTCACCCCGGCACGGGCGGCGAGCGTCTCCAGGGTGAAGCCACGCTCGGCGCGCCAGCGCTTCACACTGCGCGCCAGGGACTGGGTCAGCAGGTCGAGGTCCGACAATGTTCCGTCCCAGTTCTCGTCCGACACTCTTGCCTTTGGCGTGGTCATCAACTTCGGCCACCGCTTCACAGCTTCAAGACCTCATCCTGCCGCACAATCCTGAGTGCAATATCTTGCATGACAAGATTCACTTCACTGCACTACCGTGTGGTGCACCGAATCGTTCACTCCACTGTACTGCGAGGCGTCCTCATGACCGCATTCTTCGCCCTGGTCACCAGCCTGCTCTGGGGGCTGGCCGACTTCGGCGGCGGCCTGCTGACCCGGCGAATGTCCGCGCTGACGGTGGTCGTGGTCTCCCAGTCGATGGCGGCGGTCGTGCTCGGCGCGATCGTGGTCCTGACCGGCGGCTGGAGCGAGGCGGGCCCCCGACTCTGGTTCGCGGTCGCCGCGGGCCTGGCCGGACCGGTGGCGCTGCTCTCCTTCTACAAGGCGCTCGCCCTGGGCCCGATGGGGGTCGTCTCCCCCCTCGGCTCCCTTGGCGTCGCCGTCCCCATCAGCGTCGGGCTCTTCCTCGGCGAGCGCCCCGGGCTGCTCCAGTTCGCGGGGATCGCCGTGGCCGTCGCAGGGGTCGTGCTCGCGGGCGGGCCGCAGCTCAGGGGCGCGCCCGTGCAACGGCAGGCGATCCTACTGAGCCTGCTCGCGGCGTTCGGCTTCGGCACGGTGTTCGCGCTGATCGCGGAGGCGTCGACCACCGTCACCGGCCTGTTCCTCGCGCTCTTCGTGCAGCGCGTGACGAACGTGGCCGTCGGTGGCGCCGCACTGTACGTCTCGGTCCGGCGCGGCAACGCCGCCCTCCCGGCGGGCGGCTTCCCCTGGCGCCTGCTCCCCGCGCTCGGCTTCGTCGGCCTTGCCGATGTCGCCGCCAACGGCACCTACTCGGTCGCCGCCCAGCACGGCCCGGTCACCGTGGCCGCGGTACTCGCCTCGCTCTACCCGGTGGTCACCGCCCTGGCGGCCCGCGGCTTCCTCAGCGAACGCCTGCGCACAATCCAGGCGGCGGGCGCGGGCCTGGCCCTGGTCGGCACACTCCTACTCGCGACGGGCTGAGCACCGGCCACCACAACCACCGGGACCAGGACTCGGCGCACACGCCACTCGCAGCGTCCACCCCTGCCAACACCCCCAGCCGCCCCGGAGCGACCCCCTCCAGAATCGGCATCGGCGCCAATGTCCACAGCACAGGCCCCTCTCAGGTGGGCACACCCCTGCTCGCGACCGGCTGAGCACCAGTCACCACAACCACCGGGACCAGGACTCGGCGCACACGCCACTCGCAGCGTCCACCCCTGCCAACACCCCCAGCCGCCCCGGAGCGACCCCCTCCAGAATCGGCATCGGCGCCAATGTCCACAGCACAGGCCCGGCCCAGGTGGGCACACCCCTGCTCGCGACCGGCTGAACACAAGTCACCGCAACCACCGAAATCAGGACTCGGCGCGCACGTCCCCCGCGTGCTCCGCGTCCAGTTCCGCCAGGCGCGCCACAGTCCCCTCGTCCAGCTCCGCCAACGCCCGCAGCTGATCCGGCGTGGTTCCCTCCGGTATCGGTGTCGGGGCCGGTGTCCGCAGCGGTGGGCGCCAGCCCTCGGTCGGCGTCCAGCGGCGTACGACCCTGGCCGGGGCCCCCGCCACCACCGCGTGGTCGGGCACCGTTCCGCGTACCACCGCACCGGCGGCCACCACCACGTTCCGCCCGATCCGCGCCCCCGGCAGGATCACCGCACCGGTGCCGATCCAGCAGCCCGGGCCGATCTCCACCGGCTCCATCCGCGGCCACTGCTTGCCGATGGGCTCGTGCGGATCGTCGTACGAGTGGTTGGTGGACGTCACGTACACGTACGGCCCGAAGTAGCAGTCGCTGCCGATGGTCACCGTCGTGTCGGCGATGACATGGCTGCCGCGGCCGAGGACGACACCGTCGCCGATGCGCAGGATGGGGTCGGGGCCGAGGTCGAGGTCCGGCATCAGGCCGGCCGTCAGGGTCACCTGCTCGCCGACGATGCAGTGGGAGCCCAGCTCGATCCAGGGTTCACCGAAGACCGTGCCCAGCGGGAAGGCGAGCCTGGTACCTGTTCCCATCGCCCGGAAGTGCAGCCGCCCGGGGCTCTCGGCGGTCACGGAACCCGTGCGCTGCACCCAGGCCCAGCCCGCGTGCACCGCGCGCTGCGCCAGCCGACGCCGCCATGACGAGAACGTGTTCTTGGGCTTGGGCACCCGCACACCGTACTCACGGCCGGGCGGGGCCAGCATGCCGTACACCTGTGATCTTCGCCCCACGGAAGTGGCGTACCGTCGACGCATTCGAGGACCAGGAGGCGCGATGACGCACAAGGCGTTGATCACCGGCATCGGCGGCAGGGAACCGAAGGTGGACGAGGAGGCGTTCGTGGCGCCCACGTCCTCGGTGATCGGGGACGTGACCCTTCAGGCGGGGGCCAGTGTCTGGTACGGCGCGGTGCTGCGCGGCGACGTGGAACGGATCTCCGTCGGCGCCCAAAGCAACATCCAAGATAACTGCACCCTGCACGCCGACCGGGGTTTCCCCGTGACCATCGGCGAGCGGGTCTCCGTGGGCCACAACGCGGTGGTGCACGGCGCGACGATCGAGGACGACTGTCTGATCGGCATGGGCGCGACCGTGTTGAACGGCGCGGTCATCGGCGCGGGCTCCCTGGTGGCGGCGCAGGCACTCGTACCGCAGGGCATGGAGGTCCCGCCGGGTTCACTGGTCGCGGGCGTACCGGCGAAGGTGCGGCGGGAGCTGACGGACGAAGAACGCCAGGGCGTCACACTGAACGGCACGATGTACGCGGAACTGGCGAAGGCCCACCGGGAGATCCACGAGTAGAGCAGCCCGCCTACACGGGCGCGGGGAACCTCGCGGCAAGCCGCAGACGGCCCGCGCCCGAAATCACTCGGCGACCCCTACGGTCTCGGCGTCAGGCACAGCACCCTGCATCTTCTTGGCCTTGCGCTTGAGCACCAGCATCGACGTCAGCCCGATCAGCACCGCCAGCACCAGCCCCAGCCACGAGAACCGCTTCAGCCAGGACTCCGCGACCACACCCACGTAGTAGATGACCGCCGTCGTACCGCCCGCCCAGATGATCCCGCCCAGCACGTTGGCGATCAGGAACTTCCAGTACGGCATCCGCAGCACCCCCGCCAGCGGCCCCGCGAAGATCCGCAGCAGCGCGACGAAGCGGCCGAAGAAGACGGCCCACATGCCCCACTTCTCGAAGGACCGCTCGGCGGTGGCGATGTGTCCCTCCCCGAAGTGCTTGGGGAACCTCGCGCCGAGCCAGGCCAGCAGCGGCCGACCGCCCTTGCGGCCGATGGCGTAACCGATGGAGTCACCGATGATCGCGCCGGCGCTCGCGCAGGCGCCGAGGACGATCGGGTTGATCTCACCGTGCTGGGAGGCGAGCAGCGCGGCGGAGACCAGAACGATCTCGCCGGGCAGCGGAATGCCCAGGCTCTCCAGCCCGATGACCAGCGCCACCAGGGCGTAGATACTGACAGCGGGGATCGTCTCCAGCCATTCCTGCACGTGCAACGCCGGTTTCCTTCCGATCTCGCCGTACGCCCGGTACGCCTGCGCCCCGGCGCGCGCCCGGCCATGGGCACACCCCGGGAAGCCTACCGGGTCGAGGTGAGACCGGGTCCGCGTCGGCATCCCGCTGCTCGTACTGACGTTCCCATTAGGACATGGCTCGTGTCAGTCAGCTGGGCGAACGACCTGATACCTGGGTGAACGAGCCGGCCGCCCGCACCGCCGAGACCACGACGGCCTCGACCGCGCCCAGTGGCTGCTGCAGGTCCGCCGCCGGGGTGGGCGCGGGCTGCTCCTCGGCGCCGCCGTCCGCGACGTATCGTGTCTCGAACTGCTGGTCGGAAGTGGCCTCGGGTGCGGGCGCGGGCGCCCCGGGTGCTCCCGAAGTCCCCCCACCGATATCGGACTTGGGCCCCTGTTGCGTCCCGTCCGAACCGCCCTTCCCCTCCCCCTTTCCCTTCGGCTTCTGGCCCGTCTCCCCGCCCTTCCCGTCCCTGTCTTCCTTGTCCTCCTTGTCACCCTTCGCCGCCCCGTCGCTCTCCTGCCCGTCCCCCTTCTTGGCGGAGTCGGACGCGGACCGCCCGGGCACGAGCGTCCAGGTCTCCCCCTCGGACCCGGACCTCGTCCTGACCACGACGTCCGCACCGGCGCGGAGCGAGACGGGCGCGACGGCCAGTTCCTCGCGCCAGCGGGGCAGCAGTTCACCCTGGACGGTGAGGTCGTAGCGAACCTCGTCGGCGGGGGACCCGACGCAACCGGAGAGGACGACGTCTCCGTCGGCGCCGTGGGAGTCGAGGCACAGTCTCGGGTCGGCGAGGCTGCGCAGGAGTCCGTCGTACTCGTACGACCACTGCTGGGTCTCGGCGGACGAGCACTCGGCCAGCCGGGTCCCGGCGCCGGCCAGGACCCGGCCGCCCCGGATGTCCAGACACAGACCCGTGGCGACGTGGCGCAGTCTGCCGCGTTGCCCCGCGCCGGGATAGGTGGCAGGGGCCGGCGACGAACCGTCGGCCTGCGACGGGGAGGCCGACCCGGGGCCGGCCGGGCTCGGGGAGGCGACACCCGGGTCGGCCGAGTAACCGCTCGCCGTCCCCCAGGTGGCCGTCGGCACAGTGCTGTCGTGCGACCAGTTGCGGGCGCCGAGCACGCTCGCGAGCAGCGCGAAGGACATCACACCGACTCCGACGGCCACGGCGCGCCTGCGCTTCCCCGGGAGGGCGAACCGGTCGTCGGGGAGGGGGAGATGGGCCATGAGCCGATGCCGGCCACCGTTGCCGGGTCCCTGTTTGCCGCCACCTCCACGGCCGGCCGGCTTGCGGGGGAAGGCGCCCGGGCCACCACGTCCTGGGCGGGAGTCGAGATATCGGCGGGCTCCCCAGCCGAGCACGGCCTCGGCGATGAGCGTGCCGAGTTCGCCTTCGAAATGGCTGAGTTGCTCAGCGGCGTGCCGGCAGTGACGGCACCTCAGCAGATGCTGCTCGACATCGGGCAGCAGGGCGCCGCCGCGTCGGATCGGAACGTCGAGGAGGCGGTTGTAGAAGCGGCATTCGTTGGTCGGCGCGAGTTCACGATGGGCGTGCACACAAGCGGTGCGGAATTGCTCGCGAGCCTGTTCCAGCGCCGCCGAAGCGCTTACGGAGTCCACCCCCAACAGACCGGCCGGTACGGAAAGGGGCTCGGCCTCGACCTCGGTGTGCCAGAGCAGGCATTGGGCCGCTCTCGGCAGGACACCGAATGACCGCTCGGCCAGTTGCCGATTTTCGGACGTCCGAGCCCTCGCCGCGCGTAGACCACGCGCACCGGTGGGTTTGCGGAGTTCCGGAAGCACCACCGAAATACCGTCCTCGGCGGACCACTCCCGGACCGTTTCCCTTACCGCTACGAGGAGTTGGGGGCGCAGCGCCCGATTCGACTCGCTGCGCTCCAGCAACCCGAGCACGCGATGGAAGGCCGACGTGGCGGCCATCATGGCGAGGTCTCCCTCGACCGCGAGGCAGATCGCCGCGTAGTCGTACGTCGACTGCCAGTGCCGCGCCAACAGCAGTGCGACGGCGTACGCGCTCTCGTCCTCCACTCGTCCCCGCAGTCGCGCGGCGAGGTTCATGTCGGATTCCCCCTGGCTCGCGCCAGGACGGGGCGGGTAGGGCGGACGCGGTGGGGGAGGGGATTGCACAGAACCTATTTCCTTCCAAGCCGTAGGACGGCACAAGCTAATTGCACATCCACGGGAAAGCAGGTGCCCGATTGGTGCGTACCTACGACTCGTCAGCTGTGGGACTTCGGGTCGACCGGCACGGAATCCCGAGCGGGAAAAGGGGGTCCGACCTCCGCCCCCGCGCGAGTTGGCCAACAGTCGCACACACGTCTCACACTAAACAAGCAGTACGAGTGACCGAAGTTCAAAACGAAGAGAATTCAGATGTGTTACCGACGGTATCCGCACCAGCATTCGAAATTGCACCTCCGATGCCCGCCGAGTTGTGTGCACGAACACCCGGATGGCACACACAATCTTCAACTTCCGGCACCGCGAGGGACGCCAACGCCGGCTGGAGACCCGGGGCCAACTGACCTCCACCCGCGCCGAGTTGATCACTCGCGCCGGCCGGCGGCAGTCGGATCGCGGCCCAAAAAAATGAGTATGACCCGGTAGGTCCATGGACCTACCGGGTCATAGCGGCTCCGCCGGCCGGTCACTGTCGCGGGACACCGGCAGATGTTCGGACAGAGGGTCGGATAACGTCCATTTCATCGCTGCCGACACCGCCGTCTCACCGGTCGGCGACGGCCCCGTAGTGACTCTCGCCCGAGCCGGCCCGCCGATCGCCGTATCGTTACCGGCCATGTGGCCAGAACAGCAGCCGCCCGGGGGCGAGCAGAACCCGCAGGACCCGCAGCAGGCGCAGGTCCCGCCGAACAATCCCTACCAGCAGGCGGGCTATCAGCAGCCGAATCCGTACCAGCAACCCGGATACCAGCAGGCCGGGTATCCACAGCCCAACCCCTATACCCAGCCCCCGCAGCAACAGCCGCAGCCGGCCTGGGGTGCTCCGGCGCCGACGGGCGCCCCGCAGCCGCCGTCGGGCGGAGACGGGAACCGGACGAAGGTCACCGCGATCGTCGCGGCCATCGCTGTCGTGATCACCGCCGGGGTGACCGGTTTCCTGGTCCTGGGCGGCGACAAGGACGAGCAGGCGGGCGCGGACAACAAGGACAAGCAGTCCGCACCCGCGTCGACGGCCGCCCCCGAATCGGCGGACCCCGGCGATTCGGCCCCCGCCTCCGCGTCCGCGTCGGCCTCCGACGACAACCCGCGGGACGCCCAGGCCGAGCAGCCGACCGTCGCCGGCTGGAAGGTGGTCGTGAATCCGAAGTGGGGCACGGCCTTCGACGTACCGGCGGACTGGGAGGTGAAGACGCCGGGCACGCTGATCGGCTTCGAGGAGGCCGACGCCAAGGGCGACATCAAGCCGCTCATCACCATGTCGGCGCCCGCTTACTACAAGTCGAAGTGGTGTGTCTCGGACGACGACAAGGACGGCCGTACGTCGGACACCGCGCTCGCGGGCGTGGGCACCAAGGGCGCGAGCGGCGCGAAGAACGCCGACGAGGTCGCCCTGAACCAGGTGCCCTGGTGGGTCTACGGCGGTTACACCCAGCCGGACAAGAAGAGCCTCGTCTTCGACGAGAAGGCGACTCCGTACACGACGAAGTCGGGTATCAAGGGCAGTTTCGCCCGGGCCCACTCGAAGAACACACCGCAGAAGGGGAAGTGCGCGAGCGACGGCAAGGCCATCACCTTCGGTTTCAAGAACTCGGTCGGCGACTACGTGGCTTGGAGCCTGTACGGCGCCACGGGCGTCGCCGGAGAGGTGCCCGAGAAGACGATCATGCAGATCCTGAGCACGGTCCGACTGCACGGGGACCCCACCGGGTCGTGACTGGGGCGTGACGGGGGCGCGACGGACGTACGAAACGGGACGCGGCGGGAGCCGGTGACCCAGGGCGACCGAAGTCCGCCCCCGACCGGCTGAAACCGGCCGGTCCGGGGCGCGGCGGGTCAGGAAATCGATTGGCAAGTCGGCGGTGGGCCGCGATAGTCGCCCGGTGACCGCCGCCGACTCCCCCACCGCACGCCCACGCCGCCCCGCCTGGGCCGGTCGCAACTACAGCCTCCTGACCGCCTCGGCGGTCGTGACGAACCTCGGCAGTAACGGGGCGACGATCGCCGCCGCGTTCGCCGTGCTGGAGGCGGGCGGCGACGCCGGTGACGTGGGGCTGGTCGCGGCGGCACGGACGCTGCCGCTGGTGCTGTTCCTGCTGATCGGCGGCGCGGTCGCCGACCGGCTCCCCCGGCACCATGTGATGGTCGCCGCCAACGCCCTCAACTGCCTCTCACAGGCGGCGTTCGCGGTGCTGGTCCTGTCCGGAGAGCCACAGCTGTGGCAGATGATGCTGCTGACCGCCCTCGGCGGCACCGGCCAGGCGTTCTTCAGCCCGGCGGCCGAGGGCATGCTGCTGTCCTCGGTCAAGGGTGACCAGGCCGCCCGCGCCTTCGCGGTGTTCCGGATGGCGATGCAGAGCGCCTCGCTGGGCGGCGCGGCCCTCGGCGGCGCGATGGTCGCCGTGCTCGGCCCCGGTTGGGTCCTCGCGGTGGACGCGGTGGCGTTCGCCGTCGCCGGGGCGTTGCGCTCGTTCCTCGACGTGAGTCACATCCCGGCGCGCGAGCCGGGCGGCGGCATGCTCGCCGATCTGCGGGAGGGCTGGCGGGAGTTCGCCGGACGGCCCTGGTTGTGGGTGATCGTCGTCCAGTTCGCCGTCGCCAACGCGGTCATCGGCGCCGCCCAGTCGGTGTACGGCCCGCTCGTGGCCCGCGACAGCCTCGGCGGGGCCGGCCCGTGGGGACTGGCGCTCGCCACGTTCGGGGCCGGCACGGTCGCCGGTGCCCTGCTGATGACGCGCTGGAAACCACGCCGGCTGCTGCTCGCCGGCACCCTCTGTGTGTTCCCCCTCGCCCTGCCCGCCGCCGCGCTCGCCGTACCGGCGCCGATGGCCGTGCTCTGCGCGGTGATGTTCGCGACCGGTGTGACGCAGGAGGTGTTCGGCGTGAGCTGGATGACCGCGCTGCATCAGGAGATCCCCGAGGACAAGCTCTCCCGCGTCTCCGCGTACGACTGGTTCGGCTCGGTCGCGCTGCTCCCTCTCGCCACGGCACTGGCGGGCCCGGCGGAACACGCCTTCGGCCGCACGCCTGCCCTGTGGGGCTGCGCCGCCCTGATCGTGGTGGTGACAGCGGCGACCCTGTCCGTACGGGACGTACGCAACCTCACCCGACGCACGAAGGGGGCCACCCGGAACGCGGCCCAGGAGGCCCCGGCGAAGGGCGAGTTGGAAAGCACCGGCGGCTGACACCCCTTCCGCCGCCCGCGCCCACCGAGCCTCACCCGATCCCGAACGCCCCCTGTGGCGGCACCGGTGACGGCACCGCCTCCTCGTCGCGGACAGGTGCGGCGCCCCCGATGAACTCCCTTAGCGCGGGCCCGTGTTCGAGGCGGGCCGGGAAGGCGTCGGAGGCGACACGGCGGGCCAGGACCGCCGGATCGAGAGGGCGGTGCGCGGCGACGAGCACCGCGTTGCCGAAGCGCCGGCCCCGCAGGACACCCGGCTCGGCGATCATCGCAAGATGCTCGAACACCGCTGAGAACGTGGCGAGTTGGGAGCGCAGAAAGGCGAAGGGCGCGGCGTCGGCCAGGTTGGCGAGGTAGACGCCGTCAGCGCGCAGCACCCGCTCGGCCTCTTCGGCGTACGTCAGGGAGGTCAGGTGCGCCGGAACACGTGAGCCGCCGAACACGTCGGCGACAAGCACATCGGCACAGTCGTCGGGGGCGGCTTCGAGCCAGGCGCGGGCGTCGGCCGCGTGCAGGGCGATGCCCGCGTCGGCGGGGAGCGGAAGGTGTTCGACGACCAGGTCGAGCAGCCCGCGGTCGGCCTCGACGACGTCCTGCCGGGAACCGGGCCGGGTCACGGCGACGTACCGGGGCAGGGTGAGCGCGCCACCACCGAGGTGCAGCACGTCCAGCGCCCGCCCCGGCTCCGCGACGGTGTCCAGGACATGCCCGAGCCGACGCGCGTACTCGAACTCCAGATACGTCGGCTCGTCCAGATCCACGTACGACTGGGGCGCCCCGTCGACCGTGAGCAGCCAGGCACGCTCACGGTCGACATCCGGCATCAGCTTGGCGAACCCATGATCGACGGCACGGGCAACGGGTATCGAGTCGGTCACCTCTCAATTGTGCCTGTCGTGCAGCGCCGCGAAGGGGCGCGGGGAACTGCGCGACCAGCCACAACGGCCCGGCAGCCTCCCACGCACCCCAGCCACCCTCACTCCACGGCGGTCACGGTCCCCGCCCCCACGGTCCGCCCACCCTCACGGATGGCGAACCCGAGCCCCGCCTCCAACGGCACCTCACGCCCCAGCTCGACGGTCATCGTGACCGTCTCCCCGGGCCGCGCGACAGCCACCTCACCGAGGTGCACGTCACCCACGACATCCGCGGTCCGGATGTAGAACTGCGGCCGGTATCCCGTGGAGACGGGTGTCGTACGCCCACCCTCGCGAGCGGACAGCACATACACCTGCGCCGAGAACCGCCGCCGAGGCACCACACTGCCCGGCGCCGCGACAACGTGCCCGCGTCGGACCGCGTCGCGCGGCACTCCGCGCAGCAGCAGCGCCACGCTGTCCCCGGCCTGCGCCTCCTCCATCGGCTTGCCGAAGGTCTCCACGCCGGTGACCACGGTCTCCACGTCCGCGCCGAGCACCTCGATCCGGTCGCCCACCCGGACGGTGCCGCGCTCGACCGCGCCCGTGACCACCGTCCCCCGGCCGGTGATGGTGAGCACGTTCTCCACGGGCAACAGGAACGGCGAGTCCACGTACCGCTCGGGGACGGGCACATAGGTGTCCACCGCGTCGAGCAGCGCGTCGATCGACGCGGTCCAGCGGGGGTCGCCTTCGAGCGCCTTCAGCCCCGACACCCGTACGACGGGCACCGCGTCGCCGCCGTAGCCCTGCGCGGTGAGGAGTTCGCGGACCTCCAGCTCCACGAGGTCCGTCAGCTCCTCGTCGCCCGCGTCGGCCTTGTTGATGGCGACCACGATGTGGTCGACGCCCACCTGCCGGGCCAGCAGGACGTGTTCGGCGGTCTGCGGCATGATCCCGTCGAGCGCCGAGACGACGAGGATCGCCCCGTCGAGCTGCGCGGCCCCGGTGACCATGTTCTTGACGTAGTCGGCGTGACCCGGCATGTCGACGTGCGCGTAGTGCCGGGTGTCGGTCTCGTACTCCACGTGCGCGATGTTGATGGTGATGCCCCGCGCGGCCTCCTCCGGGGCACGGTCGATCCGGTCGAACGGGACGAACGTGCCGGAGCCGCGCTCTGCGAGCACCTTGGTGATGGCGGCGGTCAGGGTGGTCTTCCCGTGGTCGACGTGACCCATCGTGCCGATGTTGAGATGCGGTTTCGTGCGGATGTATGCCGTCTTGGACATGGCGGTACCTCGAAGCCTCTTCAGCGGTACTGAGTGAAGGTCCCGGCGCGGAGAAAGCGGCCAGGACGGGGACCCCGAGGAAGTTCGCCGACCCTCCCCCTACGGGGTCCGCCGGACGATCCGGGAAGGGTCAGCTTCGAGCGCCGTCGACTGCGGCCACGAGGATCGGGACGGCAGCCTTCGGGGCATCCGCGACTGCGGACGCTGCGAGGAGGAAGGCGTACCGGAACATGAGGCCGATCATCGCCGACGCGTCATCGCGCGTCGAATGGTTTTCGGGCGCCGGGAGCTTCGCGAGCGCGGGAACGCCCGCGGCAGTGGCGCATGTCACGGCGTGGTGTTCGTGCAGGGTACGGAGGCACGTGTCACCTGGCGCGCCGGTCGTGTCCCCGGTTGTTCCCCCGTTGAGACGATCCATACGGCGATCACACACACTCCTCGGATAATCTCGCCGAATGCTCGATGCCACCACCCGCTCTGGGGGCACCGCCACGGCCACTCCCCCGGCCATCGCCTCGGAGCTCTCCCCGCTCTCCCCTGCCGTGATCGTCGTAGCCCCGCCCGGCGGCCTCGCCGCGCGCTGCACGAGAGCACTGCTCTCACCGTGGTCGCGGCTGTCGCTCCTTGTTCTTCTGCTCGGTGCCGCGGCGTCGTGTGTCCTGCTCTTCGAGCCCCAGCGGCTGCTGGCCGACGGCTGGCCACCCCAGGTCGGCGGGGCCGCGGCGGCGGTGCTCTTCGGAGCGGCGTACGGACTGTGCACCGTGGCGTTCGTGCCGCGTCCACTGCTGAACCTCGCGGCGGGCGCCCTGTTCGGTTCCCAGCTGGGCCTCGCCGCCGCTCTCGGGGGGACGGTCCTGGGTGCCGGGCTCGCCTTCGGCCTGGGCCGCGTCCTCGGTCAGGACGCGCTGCGCCCGCTGCTGCGCGCCCGCTGGCTCCAGGCGGCGGACGGCCAGCTCAGCCGGCACGGCTTCCGCTCCATGATGGCGGCGAGACTGTTTCCCGGGGTGCCCTTCTGGGCCGCCAACTACTGCGCCGCCGTCTCCCGCATGGGCTGGCTGCCGTTCCTGCTGGCGACGGCACTCGGATCCGTTCCGAACACCGCCGCGTACGTCGTCGCGGGGGCCCGCGCCTCGTCGCCGACCTCCCCCGCCTTCCTGATCGCGATGGCCTTCATCGCCGTACCGGCCGTGGCGGGCGCCGTGGTGGCCTGGCGCAAGCGCCACCACCTGCGCGGGCACTGACTCCAGGCCCGGAAGCCACGTACGCATCACCCCTTGAGAGGTGCCCCTCTCAAGGGGTGCCCCTGTACACGTCCAGCCGCCCGCACATCCCGAACTTCCCGTGTGCCGAGGGCTGTTCGGCCCGTACGACGGCCTCCGCGAGGTGGGAGGTGTCGCCCCGTTCCAGCCGGTCGAGCTGAGCGCCCGTCGCCGTGGCCGCCGCCTCGGCACCGCGCCGCCAGCGCTCGCGCCAGTCGGCGAGCCGGGGCCGTACGAGAGCTGCCGCCGCCTCGTGGAACGCGGCCAGCGCCTGAGGCCCCTCCGCGTCCCGCAGCGCCCGGTACCCCTCAAGGGCGAGGTCGCGCCGCGCCCGGGCGACCCGCTCCTGCTCGGCGACGGGCGCGTCGGCCGGGATCAGGGTCGCGGCGGCGTACGTCTCCGGGTCGGCCAGGTACGACGGCGGCAGCGTGAGCACGGCGTCACCCGCCTCCGGCAGCCCGCTGTTCTGCAT
Organism: Streptomyces sp. B21-083; assembly: GCF_036898825.1. Classification (GTDB taxonomy): domain Bacteria; phylum Actinomycetota; class Actinomycetes; order Streptomycetales; family Streptomycetaceae; genus Streptomyces. The sequence goes on from NZ_JARUND010000002.1 coordinate 1,489,588, forward strand.
GAGGACGGTGATGCGCAGTTCGTCCTCGTTGACCAGCCGGTGGATCGTGCCCGGCGTGAACCAGGCGACCGTACCGGGCGCGAGCGGCGTCACCTCGTACCCGGACGTCGTGAGCGTCTGGACCGCTCCCCGCCCTCCCGTGACGACGTACGCCTCCGAACAGGTCAGGTGCATATGGGGAGTTCCGCCGCACACCCCGTCGACGGCCGGCCAGTCGTAGACGGACAGGTGCGAGACGGCGACGCCGCCGGGGAGCCCGGCGAAGGCCGCGGCGCCGGGTGCCGCGTTCACCACGGGTGCTCCTCCAGGTACTTGGCGACGCCTTCGCGCTCCCACTCCCCGTCGGCGACCACGATCCGGTAGCGGCGGGTGAGCGTGTCCCCGGGCGCGAGCTCCAGTTCGTCGTAGAAGGCCCAGGAGGGAGCGACGGCGGCGAACGGCTCGTTGCGCACGAACCAGTGGGCCGGATGGGCTCCCTCGGTCCCCAGATGGTCGTTCTCGGGCGCGTGTGCGAAGACCAGCGTGGCGTGGCCGTCGGCGCCGTCGAACTCGCCGGAGTACGCCAGCCACGGCGCCTGCGCGCCCATCAGGCCGGGTCCCTCGGTGTCGGGGCCGAGGACGCGCCCGTCCCGGAAGGCGCGCGGGCCGCGCCAGAAGAGGCCGGTGTAGCCCGCCGCCTCGCGGCCGGCGGTGGTCGGGCTGCCGAAGAGCAGCGGCTCGTCACGCCGGTTGGTGATCGCGCTCGTCCAGGTCAGCGCCCAGGAACCCGCCGTCGGGTCGACGTCGTGCACCTCGACCCGCCGTGACTCCTCCGCCCACAGCTCCCCGTTGTACGGGTGCCAGGTGAGCCGCTCCGCGATGACGACCCGGCCCGCGTCCGAGGCGACCTCGTCGAAGCCGACGTGGGCCATCGAGCCGACGCGCTCGGGGAGGGCGAGATATCCCTCGCCGTGGACGTACGAGTTGCCGCCCCACAGGTTCGACCCCGACAGGTGCGAGGCCGTCAGCTGGAGGCCCTTGTGCCAGCGGTGGTCGTTGGGCCGGTAGTCGGTGACAACGTTTCCGGCGAGCGTCCGGATCGGGTGCAGATACGGCTTCGGCGCCTCCCAGGCCGCCTCCGCCCCGTACACGTAGCTGAACAGCTCGACCCCGGTGACGGGTTCGGTCACGGTGATGCGGTCACCGTGCGCGTGGACGACGCGCAGGTCCTCGGACGTGGTCACGCGGACGCCTCCTCGGTAGCGGAACCGGACATGGCACCATCGTCGCCGGTCGTGGGCGCCCAGCCGGGCGCACCGCCGTGCAGCGCGGCGTAGTAGGGGTCGCCGGGCCCGATGTCGCCCGCCTTGACGGTCGTGTCCGTGAACGCGGACTTGTACAGCGCGGTGATCAGTTCCAGGCTGGTCCGCCCGTCCGCCCCGCTGCTGCGCGGCCGTTCGCCGGCGCGCATGCTGGCGACCAGTTCACGCAGCTGCGCGAGGTGCGAACTGGGCACGTCCGCCCCGAAGTCACGCCAGGCGGCGACCTCGGCCTCCGGCACGTCCGGCGCCGGGGTGATGGTCCAGTTCGCGTTGGAGTGCCCGTACAGATGGGTGAGTTCGACGGTGGCGCGCTCGCAGTCGATGCGGATACGGCTGACCTCGTCGGGGCTGAGCACACTGTTGACGACGGTCCCCAGCGCGCCGTTCGCGAACCGGACGAGCGCGGTGGACACGTCCTCGGTCTCGACGTCGTGGACGAGCCGTCCGGCCATTCCCCGCACCTCGCTCCACGGCCCGAGCAGATCGAGCAGCAGATCCATCTGGTGGATGCCGTGCCCCATGGCGGGCCCGCCGCCCTCGGTCTGCCAGCGTCCGCGCCAGGGAACGGCGTAGTAGGCGGTGTCGCGGTACCAGGTGGTCTGGCAGTGCGCCACGAGCGGCCGGCCCAGGACGCCCTCGGCGAGCAGCCGCCGTACATGGGTGGAGGCGGAGCCGAAGCGGTGCTGGAAGACGATCGAGGCGTACGGTCCGCCCCCGAGCCCCTCCTCCGCCTCGATGGCGTCGAAGTCGGCGAGCGTCGGCACCGGCGGCTTCTCGCACCAGACCCAGGCCCCGGCGCGCAGCGCGGCCACGGTCTGCTCGCGGTGCAGGGTGGGCGGCGTACAGATGGTGACCAGGTCGGGCCGCTGTTCCCGGAGCATCTGTTCCAGGTCGGTGTACGCGTGCGGAATCCCGCTCTCCCCGCAGAACGCCTCGACCGCGTCGGCGTTGATGTCGACGGCGGCGACGACCTCCGTCTCGCCCTCGTCGGCCAGCTGGGCGAGCGCCGGCAGATGTGACCCGCGTCCGATGGCGCCCGCCCCGATGACGGCGGCCCGGATACGGCGGCCGGTGAGCGGCGGGAGCGGAGCGAGTGAGGCCTGCGGCATACGGCCGGCGGGAGGGTCGGCGGGAGAGGTGCCGGGGCGGGGTGCGGGTGTGGTCATGTGCGTGATCAACGCTCCATCGGACGCGATGCCTGACGTGGGCCAACGCGTGATGACTCCGGACCTCCGGGGGCAGCAAGCGCTTACTCTTCGCTGGCAACGTATGTTCCGTCCGAGCGGCCGGTCAACACCGCGTCGGGAGTGTCCACGGGGTGGATGGTGCGGTGCGGGCCACCGGGCGAGCCCCGCCCTTTACCACCCCTTGACTCCGGCCCCCGTGCTCGGCCTGTCGCCGGAGGCCGCTAGGCTGCCCCCAACACACCTGCTCTCCGCCGTTCTTCGAGCGTTCGCGCGCGGCGCCGGGTGTGTCCGTCGGCCCTTCCACGATCAGCGCTTGGACCACGTAACTTCATGTCTTGGTTTGAATCCCTCATCCTCGGACTCGTCCAGGGGCTGACCGAGTTCCTTCCCGTCTCCTCCAGTGCGCATCTGCGCCTGACGGCCGCGTTCTCCGGCTGGAAGGACCCGGGTGCCGCCTTCACAGCGATCACGCAGCTGGGTACGGAAGCCGCGGTGCTGATCTACTTCCGCAAGGATGTCGCGCGGATCCTCTCGGCGTGGTTCCGCTCGCTCACCAACAAGGCGATGCGCAGCGACCACGATGCCCAGATGGGCTGGCTGGTGATCGTGGGCTCGATTCCGATCGGCGTCCTCGGGGTCACGCTCAAGGACCAGATCGAGGGGCCGTTCCGGGATCTGCGGATCACCGCGACGATGCTGATCGTGATGGGCGTCGTCATCGGCGTCGCCGACCGGCTCGCGGCACGCGACGAGACCGGCGGGAAGCACCGGGCGGCCAAGGAACGCAAGGGCCTGAAGGACCTGGGCGTACGGGACGGTCTGATCTACGGTCTGTGCCAGGCGATGGCGCTGGTCCCCGGTGTCTCCCGGTCCGGCGCGACCATCAGTGGCGGTCTGTTCATGGGCTACACCCGTGAGGCGGCGGCCCGCTACTCCTTCCTGCTGGCCATGCCTGCCGTGCTCGCCTCGGGCGTGTTCGAACTCAAGGACGCGTCGGAGGGCGGCCATGTCTCCTGGGGCCCGACGGCGTTCGCGACGGTGATCGCCTTCGGGGTCGGCTACGCGGTCATCGCATGGTTCATGAAGTTCATCTCGCACAAGAGCTTCATGCCGTTCGTCTACTACCGCATCGCGCTCGGCATCGTCATCATCGCCCTGGTCACGACGGGTGCGCTGAGCCCCCACGCGGCGGAGTCCGGGTCCTGATCCCGGGCCACACATGTAGCACCATCTAGCATTTCCTAGCGCCTGATTGCATCACCACGCCATGATCATCTCCCACTCGTCTCCCACCTGGGAGGCGGGACGCACTCCCCCCAGGGCGCGTGCGTCCGCAAAGCCGGGATGACACGGAAGGGCCCGCACGGCTTGCCGTGCGGGCCCTTCCATACAGAGGGTAGAGCGGGTCAGCTGAGGTTCATGTCGGGTCTAGGCCGCGGCCCTCTCCACAAGGAAATGCACCCTCGTCCACCGTGTCCCAGGCGTCGCCGGTGAGGTCGTCCAGCGCGGCGGCGGCCGTGAGGGTGAGCCGGCCGAGGCGCCCCTCCACGTCCTTCACACGTTGCCGTACGGGCCGTTCAAGGCGCTCATGCAGACCGACCCGCGGGCCGGTCACCGTCGCGGCCTCCAGCTCGAATAGCGAGCCGGCGTGTCGCGAGGATGCCCCAGTCCTGGGAGACCGGGGGCAACACTCCGAGGGTACGTAGGCCCAGGCGGTCATCTCCCCATGCGTTGGAGTGACTACATCTTCGAAGGCGGGTTCTGGGCTCACGGCGCCTGTAAGCGCAGTAAACCGATCGCTACCAGTGGCGCGCCAATCCGGGGACGGCGGGGCGAGGGGGCCTCCCCTGACGGCGCCACCATCGACGAGCCGTACCTGCGCGCCGAGTTCGATTTCGTGCTCCAGCCCCGGACGACGGACGAGCCGCAGCCGTGAATCTCGGGCTGCTCCTGCTGCGGCTGCTGCTCGCCGCGCTGCTGTTCGGCCACGGCACCGAGAAACTGTTCGGCTGGTTCGGCGGTGCCGGGCGGGCCGGGACCGCCGCCGTCTTCGACCGGTGGGGCTTCGATCACGACCAGGCTGACGTACCTGTCGGCGCCCGACTCGGTCCAGGGCGCCCTCGCCGCCGGGCTCCTGGGCGGCGGCTCACGCTTCCTCGGCGTGACCGAGGACTGCGGCAGGTTCCTCCACGACGCCCTGTCGACAGCGCGGGATGGCCCCCCGACCGACGAGGCGGACTGGGACGAACTGGCCCTCGCCTCCGTGCGCTCGGCACGAGCGGAGGGCAGAGTGATCCCCGGTCTCGGGCACCACGTTCACACAAAGAGGGCGACCCCCGCACACCGAGGCTGTTCCACATCGCCGCCGAGGAAGAGCCGGTCGGTCCGCACCTGTGCTCTTCGCGGCCATCGGCCGAATCAACCCTCACTGCGCGGGTCGCGCAGGGCGGTCAGCCAGGACGGTCCCGTCTCGGTGGCGGTATCGGCCCGTTCGATCCAGGCGCGGATCGCGAGCACGAAGAGCACCTCGGTCAGACGGGTGGCCACTGCCCGGGAGCCGGGCTGCCCGCCCGCCGTCTCGGTGGCGAGGATCCGGACGACATCCTGCAAGTGGGGGTCGGCGCTCATGCCGGGCACATGGATGACCTCCGGCAGCGCCGACAGCAGCGGATGCCCGTCGATATTGCCGGCGTAGTGGAACTTGCCGCACACCACCCGCAGGACGGGCCCGGCCCCGCCGAGGTCGACCACGCCCTCCCCGTCCGGCGGGTGAGCGGCCTCCAACTCCGCATACGGGAGAGCCTCTTCGTCAGGGGCCCCCAGCAGCCGGTGCGGCGTGCCGCGCGGCAACAGCACCACGTCCCCGGACACCAGCTGCACCGCTGGCGCCTCACCGGTCCGCAGCCAGCAGACGCCCTCGGCGATGACATGGAACCCCGCGGTACCCAGCCGGTCCACGGCACAGCCCCAGCCGGATCCGGACGACCGCAGCTGGGCGAGCAGCACGCCCCTGAAGCCGGTGGCGGCGAGTACGTCGGCGAGCACGTCCATGCCCTCGGCATCGTGATCATCGCCCTGGTGGCGACGGGCGCCCTGAGCCCGCACGCGGCCGAGTCGTCGAACTGGGACCCCACGACCGGCGGCCGGCGACCGCGGCGGACGATCATCCGACCGTGACCAACCGCATACCGGACGAGTAGCCACTTGGTAGCGCAGTGTCAGTCCTTGCCCCTACGCTGGTGCGCATGTCCCCCGATTCCCTGGCCCCTGGTTCCGTGCGGTCTGCCGCTGTGCTGAACGAGCAGATCCGTGCGCTCTGGCTCCGCGCGGGCGGAACCCTCTCGGCCCAAGAGCGCGAGGAGTACGAGCTGTTGGTGGTCAAGTGGGCCGCAGCGATACGCGGCGAGATCATCGAGGCCGCCTGACCTCGAGGCCCACGCAAGAGCGCGGGGCGCTCACCAGCGCCCCGCACCACTGATCCCCTACGTCCCCCTCCCGCGCCCCCTCCCTGCGACGCAGCGTCACCGACCGCCCGACACCCGTAGCACCGCGCCCGTCGTGTACGAGGCCTCCGGGGACATCAACCAGGCGATGGCAGCCGCGACTTCCCCGGCCAGCCCCGGCCGGCGGAGCGGAATCGCCGGGGCCGCTCGTTCCGCGCGGCCCGGGTCGCCCATCGTCGCGTGCATCTCGGTGTCGATGATGCCCGGCGCCACCGCGTTGACGCGGATGCCGTCCGGGCCGAGTTCCTTCGCCAGGCCCACGGTGAGCGCGTCGACCGCCGCCTTGGTCGCCGCGTAGTGCACATAGTCGCCGGGGCTGCCGAGAGTGGCAGCCGCCGAGGACACGTTCACGATGACGCCGGTTGCCCGCGCCGTCATGGAGCGCGCGGCCCGGCGCGAACACAGCAGCGTGCCCAGCAGGTTGACCTCCACGACGCGCCGCAGATCGGCGGGGTCCGTGTCGGCGAGCCTGCCCAGTGGCCCGGTCACACCGGCGTTGTTCACCAGCCCCGTGACCGGCCCGAGCCGCTCCTCCACCGTGTCGAACAGCCGGTCCACCTCCGCCTCGACAGAGGTGTCCACCTGAACGGTCACGCACCGGCCTCCCACGTCCCGCACCCCCGCCGCGACCGACTCGGCTGCCCGGCCGTCCCGCACATACCCCACCGCGACGTCATGACCGTCCGCCGCGAGCCGAAGACAGGTCGCGGCCCCGATCCCCCGACTGCCTCCGGTGACCACCGTGACCGATGCCCCGCTCATGGACGTACCTCCGTATCGCGTCGCTCCGCACCCGATCTTCCACGCCCGCCCTAGGGTCGCAGGTGCGCGAGCATGTCCTCGTCGGGCGGACAAGGCCGCTCCACCGGCACAGCCCGGCCGCACGGACCAGTTCACCTGTCCGCACGAGCCCATGAACCTCGCTGGCCGACGTCGTCACGTCCTCGGGGGGGGCCACTTCGCGGATGTCGTCGTGCCGCAGGTCGCACATGACCGTATGGTCACTCCGCCCCAGCGTCCGCCGCGGCCACACATGCCTTCGAGACAGGCCAAGAAAATGACGAGTGTCGGCGGCAGAGCTCCCTGGGCCGTTGCCCGCTCCGCGCAGGCTGCGATTGCGATGGCCGCCCTGGCGGACGTGTTCCGCGCGCTGGCGGTTCGGGATCTCCATCTGCACGACACGGTTGAGCCCAGCCACAAGTTGGCCTTCGTCTCCATGGTCTTCCTCTATCTGATGACTCTCGCGATCGTGCTGTTCCTCGTGTGGCTCGCCCGGTCCCGGCGCAACGCCCAGGAGTTGTCCCCCCGGGCCTCGGTCCCGAGCCCGGGCTGGACCATAGGGGTGTGGTTCATACCGGTGGTCAACCTCTTTGTCCCGCGCCGGCTCATCCTCGACATCGGGCGGGCAAGCTCCTCGTCGTGGGGGCAGCGGCGAAACACGACACTGGTGAACCTGTGGTGGGTCGCCTGGGTTTCCCACACGCTGGTGCTCGTGGCGGCGGCCCAGGTGGCCCCGGGGTCGATGGCCTTCCTCGTGGCGGCGGAGACATTCATGATCGCGGCGGCCGTGCTGCTGGGCCTCGTCATCGAACGCGTCACGGAGATGCAGAGCTCCGCGCTCGCCGCCACCATGCCCGCCGCACCCCTCGCCCAGGCCTGAACCAGGGCTGTTCGGGTTCTGCTCACCGCACGATCCTGGTTACCCTCCAGTCACGTTGACCTGCCGGGATGACCTGAACGGGCTCCCTTTGACGAGTGGATATGCGAGACGGTGATTGCTGGATAGAGTCGACTCGTGACAACTGGTTGCGGGGACAACCAAAGTGCCTTTCGGCTGCCCCCGTCCTGGGGAGGGCCTGCAGCACATGAGTCGTCGTTCTACTGGTTCCGTCGGCGTCTGGGCCGAGATGCAGCGGCAGCAACAGCGCCAGCTGGAAGCCGAAGCCAGACGACGGAGACAGCACGAACAGGAAACCCGGGCCTACCAACGCCGAGCCGCCCAGAGCCACCGCGAATACCGGCAGGCGGAGGCTCTACGCCGCACCGGGGAACTGGACGCGCAGGTCGCGTCGTTGCAGGGTCTACTCGCCTCGGGTTGCCGGGCTCCGGCCTTCAGGGCTGTCTCGCTCATGCGAGCCGAGGAGGTTCAGCCCTTCGCTCCAGGGTCATTGGCACAGCCCGTACCCATGCCGGATTTCAGCCACTACCAGACGCAGAGCGGCTGGACCGCGAGTCGCAGGGCGCAGGCACAGGCCGAAGCACGAGCGCGCTTCGAGCATGACTGGCAGGCCGCCCAGGCCGCGGAGTCTCAGCGACAGCGACAACTGGCGTCGTACCAGCGGGAGTACCAGCAGTCGGTCGACGTCCAACTGGCCGATGTGCGGCGGCACAACGCCGGCATCGGGGCGATAAGCGAAGGCGTGAGGCGCCAGGACCCCGATTCCGTGATCGAGTACTTCTCCGCCGCCCTGTACGCCTCATCGGCGTGGCCGGAAGGTTTCCCACGTCAGGTGGCAGCCGCCTACGACCCGGCAGGACGACAACTGGTGCTGGATTGGGAGCTGCCCGCCTACAGCATCGTGCCGGAGGCCAAGGCCGTTCGGTACATGTCCGGCGTCGACCAGGACAAGGAGACTCCCCGCCCAGCAGGCCAGCGCCGTGCGCTCTACAGCGAGGTTCTGGCTCAGTGCATGCTGCTCGTTCTGCACGAGTTGTTCAGCGCGGATGAGCTGGGTGCGCTCGAATCAGTGGCATTGAACGGGTTCGTCGACGGGCACGACCCTACGACGGGCCGACCGGGCCAAATCTTCCTCGCGACGGTCATGGCCTCGCGCTCCTCGTTCCGTGACCTGCACCTGGCTCAGGTCGACGCGAGCAGCTGCCTGACTGAAGCACTGCGCGGACAGCTGTCGGCTCGTCCGGACCAACTCGTGGCGGTGCGGCCGAGCAGGCGGCCACAGGATGTCGGGAACCGAGTTGTCGCCCACGGCAGCGACGAGGAACCGGATCTGTTCACGATGGACCCGATCGTCTTCGAGAATCTCGTCGCCGGTCTCTTCCGGGCCATGGGAATGCAGGCGGTGACCACCCAGCGTTCCAACGACGGCGGTGTGGACGTCGACGCACTGGATCCGACGCCCATCCGCGGCGGCAAGATCGTCGTGCAGGTGAAGCGCTATCGCAACACGGTCCCGCCCACCGCTGTGCGCGTCCTGTACGGAACCGTGCAGGACGCCGGTGCCAACAAGGGTGTCCTCGTCACGACTTCAGGGTTCGGCCCCGGCTCGCACACCTTCGCCAACGGCAAGCCGCTGGAACTCATCTCGGGCCCCGAACTCGTGGACCTGCTCCATCGTCATGGGCTGCGTGGGCGCCTCGGTGACGGCAGCCGCCAAACCCGGACACAGCCCACGCCCTCGGTGCCGGCCCCTCGGCTCCCGGACGACTACAACGTCCTGGGCATGTCGTGGACCGGAAGCGTCGCCCTGGACGTGTGCGCTCTCGTCTGCCGTGGCAACCGCGTCCTGAGTGACGAGCACTTCGTCTTCTTCAACAACACGCAGACGCCGGACGGCTCGGTGCGTGCTCTCCCGGCCGCCGCACCTGACAAGGCCGCGATCTGTGTCTCCTTCGACGGATTGCCCGATGAGGCCGACCGGTTCGTGCTCGTCGCGGCCATCGACCCAGAGGTCAACCCGGACGCCGACCTCTCCGGTTTCACGGACGCCTGCATCCGCCTCCTCGACCCGGCGCTGAACGAGCTGGGGCAGCTTGAAGTCTCCGACGGCCGGCCACGCGAAACCGCCCTGGTACTCGGTTCCTTCCGCCGAAGGTCCAACGGAGACTGGGACTTCGTCCTGGGCGGCAAGGGCTACACGGGCGGCCTGGAGGAGCTCGTGCAGGATTTCGGCATCGAGGTGGAGTAGATCGGTTTACGGTTCCACTGCTGCGCCGGTCGGGTCGTCGTTGCCGGCCTTGGCGCATGGCGGACCATCGTGGCCGACAGGCATCTCAGGAGTCCGATTTCGAAGGAGCGAGGCCCATGAGACTGGTCTCCGACCCCAGGTCCGGCGAAGTGGATCTCACCGCTTCCGCGGAGGAACTGATGCGGTTGGCGAACGCTGTAGCGCTGGGCGAGGGACTGGTCAGGGCCACGTCTGCACCGGGCAGCGACACCCTGACCGGGGTCGGGGTCAAAAGGACCTCCGGCCCCGGTGCCCTTGTCCACCGGGATACCGAGCGTCAGATTTTGATGATCAGCGGTGACCCGGCAAGCAGGGCAGCACTCGCGGAGAACTTGCAGAGCATGGCTACTGCCGAGGACGGCGGCCACCTCCACATCGACTACTTCCCCGGGCATTTCTACCTCGCCGAAGGATCGGTTCCCTTGGTGGTCAACAGCCCGCACGGGGGCATGCCGACCAGGTGAGTGGACGGTCGGCCGCTGGAGTGAGCGATCATGCGCCGCCGCGCGGGTGCAGGTGAGTCATCACCTCATCGCTCACCGGGTAGGGGCGTTCCCGGGGCAGGAGTTGCCGGGCGATGTCGAGCTCTCCGTCTCGCACGTGAGCGTGGATCGTACGGGCCAGCGGTGTGACATCGGCGACGGAGACGATCCACTCGTCGGCGTAGAGGCGTGCGGCTTCGCCGGCGAGGCCGAGCTGTAGCGATCGGTGGGCAAGCGGCTGAAGGTGCAGGTCGCGCTCGGGGTCCCACTGCACCCGGGCAGGAGCCCGCTGCAACTGGCGCTTCCACGTGGCACGGTCAGCGTGGAGTCCATGCTCATAGGAGGACAGGCAGGAGTGTCGCAGTGCCCACTCGAAGCCCTCCCGGGTGATCTCGACCGCGAGGACATACTCCTGGCCTTCCTTGGTGCCCCACCCGCAGCGGTACATCATCCACAGGAATGACGGTTTGACCCAGGTCATACGGTCCCGCTTCCACTCCGTCGGAAAGCGGCCGTCGCGGGCCGCCGGGAGCCCGATCTCCGGGCGGTAGGCCTGATAGACGGTCACCGTGGACGCCGTATGCCGGGCGCGTACGCGGAACTCGGGCTCCTGCGAATGGGGGAGGCCGGAAAGGCCGGCTGTCTGATGGTTCACCCGATCAGCTTCGGGGCCGGACACGCCCGTCGACCACCGAATATCCGCGTCTCCCTTGGCTGCGACCGCCCCGTGCCCAACACTGAGCCGATGACGCAGCGTGTGGAGCTCGCGACCGTGATCGACCGGCTCTCCCTCGACGGACTCGTCACCGCGTACGCGGTGGCCGTGGACGACGGCGACTGGGAGGCGTACGTGGAACTGTTCGCGCCGGACGGGCGGGCGGACTACCGCTCGGCCGGGGGCATCGAGGGGGACGCCCGGCAGGTCGCCGGGTGGCTCAGGCAGAGCATGGAACTGTTTCCGATGCGGCAGCATCTGATCGTCAACCGCCGGATCGACTTCGGCATGCTGGAGCAGGACACCGGCGACACCGCCCGCGTCCAGGCGGACTACGTCAATCCCATGCGCCTCGCGGACCGGGACGGCGAAGCCGGTTCTGGAGCCGGATCCACCGCACCCGACTTCGTGTGCGGTGGCCGGTACGCCTTCGAGCTGATCCGTACGGCGGACGGCTGGCGGTTGCGCGAAGTGGTCGTTCAGGAGAAGTGGCGCCGCATGCCGACGCCTTACAAGGAACCGGCTGCCGAGCCCGTCACCGAACCGGCCGCCGACTGACCGTCTCCCCCGCGCCCGGAGCGGCCGCCGTACGCCGTACGAGGAATCCGCCGCTCCTGGCCGGAGTCCTGCTGGTCCGAGATCGTCCGCACCGCGCACACTGGACACACGTAAGGGGGGACCCACTGGGTAGTTGACCCGGTGATCCTTGGGAACCGACTGGTAGGAGGCGCCGTATGAAACTGCCCGACCGCTGGCTCGCCTCCCCTTGGCGGCGTTCCGTCGTCGCCGCACTGGCCGGTGCCCTGCCGATGTTCGCCTTCCCGGCGCCCGCCCTGTGGTGGTTCGCGTACGTCGCGCTCGTGCCCTGGATCCTGCTCGTCCGGTCCGCGCCGACCAGCAAACGCGCGGCGTACGACGGCTGGTTCGGCGGCCTGGGGTTCATGGTGGCGGTGCATCACTGGCTGCTGCCGAGCCTGCATGTGTTCATCTTCGTCCTCGCGGCGCTGCTGGGCGCACTGTGGGCACCCTGGGGTCTGCTCGTACGTCGGTTCCTGGCGGTCGGCGCGTCGGCCGGGCGGATCGCCGCCGGGCTCGTCGTGCTGCCGTCGGCGTGGCTCATGGTCGAGCTGGTCCGCTCGTGGCAGGGGCTGGGCGGCCCCTGGGGCATGATCGGATCCAGCCAGTGGCAGGTGGCGCCCGCGCTGCGACTGGCCTCGTTCGGCGGGGTGTGGCTGCTCAGCTTCCTGGTGGTGACTGTGAACGTGGCGGTCGCGGTGCTGGTCGCCGTGCGCGCGTCCCGGGTTCCGGCCGTGGCCGGGCTCGTCGCCACCGCCGCGGTGACCTCCGCGGCCTGGGTGTGGTCACCGCGTCCGGAGGCGGACGGCCGGGTGCGGATCGCCGTCGTCCAGCCGGGCATCGTCGACGGGGCCGACAGCGCCGGGAAGCGGTTCGCGCTGGAGGAGTCACTCACTCGCCGGCTGGCCGGCCAGGACGTCGATCTGATCGTCTGGGGCGAGAGCAGCGTCGGCTACGACCTGGCCGACCGCCCCGACCTGGCGAAACGGCTCGCATCGCTCTCGCGCACGACCGGGACCGACATCCTCGTCAATGTCGACGCCAGACGCTCCGACCGGCCCGGCATCTACAAGAGTTCGGTGCTGGTCGGTCCTGACGGCCCCACCGGTGACCGGTACGACAAGATGCGGCTCGTGCCCTTCGGTGAGTACGTTCCGGCGCGTTCGCTGCTGGGCTGGGCCACCTCCGTCGGCAAGGCGGCGGGCGAGGACCGCAAACGCGGCACCGAGCAGGTGGTGATGAACGTCGGGCACGGACTGCGTATCGGGCCCATGGTCTGCTTCGAATCCGCGTTCCCGGACATGAGCCGCCATCTCGCGCAGGACGGCGCCGAGTTGCTCGTCGCGCAGTCGTCGACCTCGTCGTTCCAGCACAGCTGGGCCCCCGAGCAGCATGCGTCGATCGCGGCCCTACGCGCAGCCGAGACCGGCCGGCCCATGGTCCACGCCACGCTGACCGGCGTCTCCGCCGTCTACGGCCCGAGCGGCGAGCGCGTCGGCTCCTGGCTCGGCACCGACGCGAACACCTCGGCGGTGTACGACGTACCACTGGCCCGGGGTGTCACGCCGTACGTCCGCTTCGGTGACTGGCCGGTGCACTCGGCCGTCCTCGTCATCGTCGTCCTGGGTGCCGTCGAGGGCCTGGGCCTGCTCAGGCGACGTCGGTCCGCTTCCCCACCGCTCGTACCACCCGTTCGCACAGCTCATGGGTCGCCAGTGCGTCCCGGGCGCTGAGCACCCTGCCCGTGCGCACGGCGTCGAGGAAGGCGAGCACGGCCTGTTCGATTCCGCGCTGCCGCGCCACCGGCACCCAGTCGCCGCGCCGCCGTACGGTGGGCTGCCCCTTGTGGTCGATCACCTCGGCGAGGTTGATCACCTGACGTTTGGTGTCCTGCCCGGACACTTCGAGGATCTCCTCGGCCGAGCCGCTGAGCCGGTTCATCACGCCGAGCGCGGTGAAGCCGTCCCCGGCGAGCTGGAGCACCACGTGGTGCAGCAGGCCGCCCTCGGTGCGGGCGCGCACGGTCACGTCGTCGATCGGGCCCGGCACCAGGAACCGCAGCGTGTCCACGACGTGGATGAAGTCGTCGAGGATCATCGCGCGGGGTTCCTCGGGCAGGCCGATGCGGTTCTTCTGCATGAGGATCAGCTCGCGCGGGTGGTCGGCGCACTGGGTGTATCCGGGTGCGAAGCGCCGGTTGAACCCGACGGCGAGCGAGACACCACGCTCCTCCGCCAGCCTCACCAGCCGCTCCGACTCGGCGAGTTCGTACGCGAGCGGCTTGTCGACGTACGTCGGTACGCCCGCCTCCAGCAGCCTGGTCACGATCTCCGGGTGCACGACGGTGGGCGCGTGCACGAAGGCCGCGTCGAGACCCTGGGCGATCAGCTCGTCGAGGCCTTCGTGCCGCTGCCCGGCCGGCAGACGCAGGCCGTCGGCGACCCTGGTGAGTGTCGTGGGAGTCCGTGTGTGCAGATGCAGTTCGACCTCGGGCCGCGCGCCCAGCACCGGCAGATACGCCTTCCGCGCGATGTCACCGAGTCCGATGCAGCCGACCTTCACGGGGTCTCCTTCAGTGGTTGCCTGCCGGGGTCATCCGGGAAGCATACGGCCGTCGGAGGTCTCGAGGGTGGGCCGAGCCCGGCGGATAACACATGGTGGGGGCGGTCGCGGTGAGCGATCATGCCTGCATGACGACACAGGTTCCGCGCAGTGAGCCCGCCCAGAACGCCGACGAACGCACCATGCTGGAGGGCTGGCTGGACTACCACCGGCAGACCCTGGCGTGGAAGTGCGAGGGCCTTGCCGACGCCCAGCTCAGGGCGGCATCGGTCGAACCCTCCGAGCTCTCCCTGATGGGTCTGGTGCGGCACATGGCGGAGGTCGAGCGCAGCTGGTTCCGCAGGGTCCTGGTGGCAGAGGACGCGGGCCCGATCTACTACAGCGAGCAGGACCCGGACGGCGAGTTCCACCTGACCGAGGCGGACACCTGGGCGGAGGCGTACGGCACCTGGCAGGCCGAGATCGAGACCGCTCGGCGGAATGCCGCCGGCTTCGGTCTCGACGACCTCTCGAAGGGCCGGAACAGGCGCGGTGACGAACCGTTCAACCTGCGCTGGATCTACACGCACATGATCGAGGAGTACGCCCGCCACAACGGCCACGCCGACCTGCTCCGCGAACGGGCCGACGGAACGACCGGCGACTGAGGCGAGCCGGCGAAGGGGCGCGCTTCGGACGGGCCCCGGCCGTCAGCCGGGACCCCCTCGCCCCCTCCGTAAGGGGCCGGAGATCACCCGTGTGGGGCATCCTCCGGTCGTCCACGGTTCCGAAACGGGCCGGACACAGCAGAGTTGCGCGGGTGCACCGAACGACGACCACCGCAACGCTCCTGGTAACTGTGGCTGTCACGGCCCTCTCCGGCTGCGTCACGATCCAGCACCCGACCGCTCCCGGCCCGCTCCCGGCGCCGTCCCAGCCGTCGGTGCCCCGTCCGGACGGCCGGGCCGAACCCCAGATCGTGCAGGCCCCAGCGCGGGAGGCACTGGAGCTCATCGGCCCCGACCGCGAACCCCCTCAGGCCCCGCGGACACCGCGAGCCGTGGGCGAGCCGCACCGCCCTGCCGCCGCGGCACCCGCGCCCCCACCGGCCGCCGCTCCGCCTCCGCCCCGCCGGACCAAGCCGAAGAAGCGCCCGCCGAAGCCGCAGCGCCGCCACACCCAGCCCCGTGTCGAGCTCCCCGAGGTGT